>JAGWMW010000093.1 GCA_028871575.1 Burkholderiales bacterium
GCACCCTGGTCACGCTCGAGCTGCCGGCGGCCTGAACCGGCCCGGCGCCGGCTCAGAGCCCGAGAGTCATTTGATTTCCGCCAGCGGTTGCCTGACCCGTGACTGGAGCGGGCACGCGAGCGCAGTGGGGCGCTGGGCTGGCGGGTGAAGTGCCTTGGGCAGCGTTTGCGGGCCTTGCACGGCCTGATTCAGGGCGACTTCTCACTTCGAGCACTCCTTACGTGGCCGCCGGGGCCATTGCGGACGTACCTGTGCCCAGAGCGATCATCTGCGGCGCGATCTTGACCATGCGCATCAGGTTGTGCGCCAGCGCGTAGAGCATCGCCACCGCGCGCACCTTGCCCAGGCCGCGCACCGGCAGGCGCTGCAGCCCGCGGTTGCGCGCCAGCGCGTTGACGCACTCGGCCGTGGCCGCGCGCTGTTTGTAGATGTCCTTGATGTTCTGGCCGTCCATGCGTGAGCGCCACCGGGCTACCGCCACGGAGTCCCCGTTCTTGGGCTGGTGCTTGTCCGGCGGCGGCACGTCATCGCCGTCCTTGCCCTTCTTGCCCCTGGGCTCGGGCACCGGCGCGAGCACTTCGGTCTTGCCTTGCGTGTGCTCGTGCACCGCGTCGATCTGTTCGTGTGCGGGGAAGCCGCCGTCGACCAGCCACTGCCCGGGCGTGCAGCCGCATCGTTCGATGACCTGCTCGACCATCGGCGCCATCTGCGCCATGTCGCTGCCCACGTTGGTCACAGCCACGCCGACGATCACCTGGTCCTCGCAGGTCGTCGCCAGCTGCACGTTGAACGCCGGCCTGAAGCCGCCGTCGCCCATCTTCATCACCCGCGCATCGGCATCGGTGGTGCTCGCGCGTGCGTCCTCGGGCTTGTCGCCGTTGCGCCGCTTGGCCGCCTGCACCTGCGGCAGTTGCTCCAGCGCCTGGCGGATGCGTTGCTCGCGGTCTTCGGCTGCTCGAAGCCTTGCCGCCTGCGCCCGGCGGCTGCTCGCGCCAGGATCGTCCTTGGCGCGCTGCTTGACCTCGCGCACCAACTCCCCGGCCTCTGCCAGGTGCTGCTCCAGAGCGGCCTGGCGCCGGAAGGACGCGGCCCCTGCGTCGGCGCGTACCCGCATGCCGTCCTGCGCCACGCGCTCCAGGCTGATTGCCCCGGCCGCCGCCAGCGCCGCCACGTTGGCCGTGAGCACCTCGTCCATCAGTGCCTCGTTGCCCGAGCGAAAGTCGTTGAGCGCGTGGTAGTTCACCGACACGCCGCCGCAGATCCAGCGGTAGGCATCGTGCTCTCGCGCCAGCCGTGCCACCTCGCGCCCGCTGCCCACCCCGCCCAGCACCGCGTACAGCCACAGCGCGAACAGGATGCGCGGGTCGATCGCCGCGCGCCCGGCGTTGCTGCCCCGCGCCTTGATCGTCTCTGTCAGTCCGCTCAAGTCCTGCCGCTCGACGTAGCCCCACACCAGACGGGCCAGATGGTCCTCGCCAAGCAGCGACTCCAGGTCCGACGCGCGCAACTCGATCTGGCTGCGGTTGGGCTGCAGCAGCCTGGCAGCGCCCTGGAGCTTGGCCGCCCTGCGCGCTTGCTGCGCTTCATCGGCTTGTCGCTGATCGACGCCGGGCAGGTCTTCGAAGAGACCAGCCGCTGCGCCGCCGTGGTGCTTGGGATCGCTCATGCCCGCAAGCAAGCCAGTTGCATGCCAAAAACCGGCTCGCGGAGAAAAACTCTCACGCTCTCAGCCCGGCCGGGCCTCGGCGTCGCCGTCGGCCGACAGCTCGCCCGGCCGCGAAGGCCCTTCGTCCTCGCCCTCGGCCACCTCGGTCAGCAGCGCGGCGGCGCTGCGCACCAGCGGCCAGGCCAGCGTGGCGCCGGTGCCGTCGGTGCTGTGCATACCCAGCTCGAGCAGGGCCGTGGCCTGGAACAGGTTCAGCGCCTGGTCCAGCCCGAGGTGGCCGTGGCTGCGGCAGAAGACGCAGTAGTCGGTCACGGGCTGGGCGATGCGCGAGGCCAGCATCAGCGCGGCGCAGGCGGGCAGGCCGTCGACCATCAGCAGGTGGCGCTTGCTCGCGGCCATCAGCATCACGCCCACCATCACCGCCACCTCGAAGCCGCCGAAGGCCGCGAGCACCTCGATCGGGTCGATGACGTCGCGGTGGCGGCTCTCCACGCCCTGCAGCACGAGCATCAGGTGCGCCAGCGCGTCCTCGTCCATCTCGGGGCCGGAGACGACGAGGTCGAGCACCGGCGCATCGGCCAGACGCGCCAGAACCAAGGCCGCGCTCTCGTGCGCGCCCACGCCGACCCCGGCCAGGATCGTGCAGTTGCCGCGCAGCTTGTCGCCGATCTCCATGCCGGCACGCAACGCCGCATGGGCCTGCTCCAGCGTCATCGCCGATGACACGCGGGCGTTGCGCGTGGCGTGCGCGATCTTGCGCGTGAGCAACCGGTCGTGCGCCGGCAGGTCCTCGGCCATGCCGCAGTCGACCACCGTGAGAGCCAGCTGCTGCGCGCGCGCGAACACGGTCAGCGGCAGCTGGTTGCCCAGCAGCAGCCGCACCGTCTCGTGGGTGGGCCGGCCCAGGGCATCGGGGATGCCGTCCACCGCGAGGCCGTGGTCGGCGGCGAAGACCAGCAGCTGCGGGTCGCGCAGCCGCGGCTTCAACGTGTTCTGCATCAGCCCCAGGCGCACCGCCAGCGGCTCGAGCTCGCCGAGGCTTCCGCCCACCTCGTTGCGGCGCTGCAGCTTGGCGCGCAGTGCGCGCTCGAGCAGCGGGTTGGTCGTGGGCGAGACGAGCGAGCGGTGGACGACCATGGCCGCAGTGTATCGATCGGCCGCCGCCGATCGGGCCGGCGCTGCTGCAGGAAGAGCGCCGGGCGGGCCGGCGCTACTGCAGGAAGAGCTGCACGACCGGGTTGCGCGACTCTTCGGTGCAGGGGTAGGCCAGCGAACGCAGGAACTCGTCGAACGCGGCCTCGTCGCCCGCGGGCACCTGGATGCCGACCAGGATGCGCCCGTGGTCGGCGCCTTGATTACGGTAGTGGAAGAGGCTGATGTTCCAGCCCGGGTCCATCGCGGCCAGGAAGCGCATCAGCGCGCCCGGCCGCTCGGGGAACTGGAAGCGGAACAGCCGCTCGTCGCGCGCGAGCTCGCTGCGCCCGCCCACCATGTGCCGCACATGCTCCTTGGCCAGCTCGTCGTCGGTGAGGTCGACGGTGGCGAAGCCCTGGCGGGCGAACTGCCGCGCCAGCCGCTCGGCCTCGTCGCGGCGCTGGATCGCCAGGCCCACGAACACATGCGCCACGCGCGCATCGCCGATGCGGTAGTTGAACTCGGTCACCGCGCGCGGGCCGAGCAGCGCGCAGAAGCGCTTGAACGAGCCGCGCTCCTCGGGGATCGTCACCGCGAACAGCGCCTCGCGCTGCTCGCCGAACTCGGCCCGCTCGGCGACGAAGCGCAGGCGGTCGAAGTTCATGTTCGCGCCGCAGGTGATGGCGACCAGGGTGCGGCCCTTCAGCCGGTGCTGCGCCACGTACTGCTTGATCGCCGCCACGCCCAGGGCGCCGGCCGGCTCGAGCACGCTGCGCGTGTCCTGGAACACGTCCTTGATGGCGGCGCAGACGGCATCGGTGTCGACGAGCAGGTACTCGTCGACCAGCGCGCGCGCGACGCGGAAGGTCTCCTCGCCCACCAGCTTCACCGCGGTGCCGTCGGAGAACAACCCCACCTCGGCCAGCGCCACGCGGCGGCCGCGCTGCACCGAGCGGCGCATGGCGTCGGAGTCGACGGTCTGCACGCCGATGACGCGGATCTCGGGCCGCACCGCCTTGATGTAGGCCGCCACGCCCGAGACCAGCCCGCCGCCGCCGATGGCCACGAACACGGCGTCGATCGGGCCCTGGTGCTGGCGCAGGATCTCCATCGCCACCGTGCCCTGGCCGGCGATGACGTCGGGGTCGTCGAAGGGGTGCACGAAGCTCAGGCCCTGCGCCTGCTGCAGGGTCAGCGCATGGGCATGGGCATCGGAGTAGCTGTCGCCCTCGAGCACCACCTCGGCGCCGAGGGCATGCACCGCGTCGACCTTGAGCCGCGGCGTCGTCACCGGCATCACCACCACCGCGCGGCAGCCCAGGCGCCGGGCCGCCAGCGCCACGCCCTGCGCATGGTTGCCCGCCGAGGCGCAGATGACGCCGCGTGCCAGCGCCTCGGGCGTCAGGCGGGCCATCTTGTTGTACGCCCCGCGCAGCTTGAAGCTGAACACCGGCTGCTGGTCCTCGCGCTTGAGCAGCACCTGGTTGCCCAGCCGGCGCGACAGCACGCGCGCCGGCTCCAGCGCCGTCTCGCGCGCCACGTCGTAGACCCGCGCGGTGAGGATGCGCTGCAGGTAGCCGGTGGCGATCGAGCGCGCCCGCGCGCTCAGCGGCCGCGCAGCGCCGGGGGGCTCGGCAGGCACGGCCGTCGAGGCAGGCGGGGCGGCGGATCGGGCAGGCATCGGCAGGGGCAGGTCCGTCGGGGCCGCGGATCATAGCCACGAAAAAAGGCCCGGAGCCTTGGGAGCCCCGGGCCGAATCCACCGTTGAAGGAGGTGGAGGAGACAATGGGTGAGACCGCGCTGGCGGCAGGTCTCGACGGCTCAATATAGCACCTGGATGTTGCGGTGCAATATGCTCACGGCGGTGATTTTCGGCGCGGTTCGCTTCGCGGCCCGCGACACCCCCCGAGGCGCACCGAAACAGGAGCAGATGCACCATGGAATGCACCATCCACTGGACCCCGAGCACCGGCATGGGCTTCGTCGCCGAGACCGGCAGCGGTCACCTGCTGGCCATGGACGGCGCGAGCGACGGCGGCGGGCGCAACCTGGCGCCGCGGCCGATGGAGACCCTGCTCGCGGGCACCGGCGGCTGCACGGCCTACGACGTGGTGCTGATCCTCAAGCGCGGCCGCCACGACGTGCGCGGCTGCCAGGTCCGTCTGCAGGCCGACCGCGCCGAGGCCGACCCCAAGGTGTTCACGCGCATCGCGATGCATTTCGTCGTCACCGGCCGCGGCCTGCCGCCCGCGGCGGTGGAGCGCGCGATCGCGCTGTCGCACGAGCGCTACTGCTCGGCCAGCATCATGCTGGGCAAGACCGCCGAGATCGTGACCAGCTTCGAGCTTGTCGAAGCCTGACGCGGCCGCGCCCGGGGGCGTCAGACGCGATGCGCCACCGTCGTCATCACCCGCGCCGAGGCGCGCATCGCCCAGCGCACCGGCAGCGGCAGGCGCGCCGCGCCGGCCGCGGCAGCGGCGTCGGCATGGCTGCGCTCGTCGGCCTTCATCACGTCGACGATGGCGCGCGAGCGCGCGTCGGCCGCGGGCAGCCGGTCGAGATGGGTGGCCAGGTGCTGCTCGACCTGGCGCTCGGTCTCCACCACGAAGCCCAGGCTCGCCGCGTCGCCCAAGCGCCCGGCCAGCAGCCCGATGCCGAAGGCGCCGGCGTACCACAGCGGGTTGAGCCAGCTTGCGCGGCTGCCGAGTTCGGCCAGGCGCTGCCCGGTCCAGGCCAGGTGATCGGTCTCTTCGCGCGCGGCCTGCAGCATCTGCTGGCGCAGCGCCGGCGTCCGCGCCGTCAGGGCCTGCGCCTGGTAGAGCGCCTGGGCACAGACTTCGCCCACGTGGTTGACGCGCATCAGCGCGCCCGACAGGCGCCGATCCTCGGCGCCGAGGGCGTCGACGGGCAGCGTCGTCGCCGGGTTGGCGCGCCGGGCATGCACGGCACCGGCCATCGTCCGCAGCGCGTTGTCGAAACTGGCGATCAGGGTATCTACGCGGTCCATCGGTCGCGGGCGAGCATAGCCGATCGACTGCTTTGATGACGGTTTGCCCGCACGTTGTTGTCAGGCAACAGGGTGTGTCGATTTCAGGGCCAAGCCTTGGCATCCGCGACGGCGCTCTGGTGCAATAGGCCCAACTTCCGCTGAGGAGGTTAGCCTGATCGGCCCTGTCAGGGTGACGTCCATGATCGGGACCTCTTGTTCAACCTAGGAGATAGTCGCAATGAAAAAATCACTGCTCGCCCTGGCAGCGCTGACCGCGTTTGCAGGCGCGGCTTCGGCCCAGTCTTCGGTCACCTTGTTCGGCATCATCGACACCAACGTCCGCAGCGTGGACAACGGTGCCGCCGGCCGGCTGCGCACGCTGAGCACCGACGGCATGTCCTCCAGCCGCTTCGGCGTGCGCGGCATCGAGGACCTGGGTGGCGGCCTGAAGGCCGGCTTCTGGCTGGAAGGCGGCCTGGCGGCCGACACCGGCAGCGGCTTCAAGAGCCAGCCCAACGGCACCAACGGCGCCGCGACCGGCGTTCAGGGCCTGGACTGGCAGCGGCGCTCCACCGTCAGCCTGATGGGCGACTTCGGTGAAATCCGCCTCGGCCGCGACTACACGCCCACGTTCCTGGACATGGTCACGCTCGACCCGTTCGGCTACGTCGGCGTGGCCACGCTGGCCAACGCCCGCGGCACGCAAGCCGGCGCCCCGGTGACCACCTCGGTCCGCGCCAGCAACATGGTCAGCTACTTCCTGCCCTCGCTGGGCGGCGTGTACGGCCAGGTCTCGGTCGCGGCGGGCGAGAACGCCACCGGCAACAAGTACGCTGGCGGCCGCATCGGCTACGCCGCGGGCCCGATCAACGTGATGGCGGCCTACGGCAAGACCTACAAGACCGGCATCATGATCGACGACCTCAAGGTCGCGAACATCGGCGCGTCCTACGACTTCGGCGTCGTCAAGCTGATGGCCGTGGGCGAGCAGATGAAGTACTCGACGGCCCAGCAGAAGCTGGCGTCGATCGCGGCCGTCGTTCCGTTCGGCGCCTCGACCGTCAAGCTGGCCTACACCCGCTCGACCGGTTCGTCGACGACCGTGGCCGATGCGTTCAAGGACAGCATCATCGGCATCGGCTACCAGTACAACCTGTCCAAGCGGACCGCGCTGTACGCCAACTACGGCCGCAATGCCAACGGCAACAACGCGAAGTACACGTCGTCGAGCGGCGGCAACGCGCCCATCTCCACCGGGTTCACCTCGACCGGCTACGAGCTCGGCATCAACCACGCCTTCTGACCGGCTGCGGCCCTTCAGCGAAAACAGCCACCTCGGTGGCTGTTTTTTTTCGCCCTGCGCCCTGAGAGCGGCGGCCCGGCTAGGGCGGGCCCGGCAGCAGGTGCTCGCCTTCGAACAGCCGGCCCGGCTGCTCGCGCTCGCGCACGAGGTGCACGCCGTCGGCATCGACCATCACCTCGGCCGCGCGCGGCCGGCTGTTGTAGTTGCTGGCCATGGCCATGCCGTAGGCACCGGCCGACAGCACCGCCAGGTGGTCGCCCGGCTGCACCGCCAGCGCGCGGTCGCGGCCCAGCCAGTCGCCCGACTCGCACACCGGCCCCACCACGTCCCAGGTCGGAGCCGGGCCGGCCCGCTCGACGCAGGGCTCGATCGCCATCCAGGCCTCGTACAGGGCCGGGCGCAGCAGGTCGTTCATCGCCGCGTCGACGACGCAGAAGTTCTTGTGCACGCCGGGCTTGGGCACCAGCACTTCGGTGACCAGCACGCCCGCGTTGCCCACCAGCGAGCGCCCGGGCTCGAGCAGCAGTTCGCGCGCGCCGTGGCCGCGCGCGTCCAGCCGCGCCAGCAGCGCGGCCACGAGCTCGGTGGCGTCGGGCGGCTGCTCGCTGCCGTAGGCGATGCCCAGGCCGCCGCCCACGTCCACGTGCTGCAGCGGGATGCCCGAGGCTTCGACGGCCTCGACCAGGTCGAGCAGGCGGTCGAGCGCGTCGAGGTAGGGCGCCACCTGCACGATCTGCGAGCCGATGTGGCAGTCGATGCCCAGCACGCGCAGCCCCGGCAGCGACGCGGCGTGCCGGTAGGCGTGCAGCGCCTGGTCGTGGGCGATGCCGAACTTGTTGGCCTTCAGCCCGGTGGCGATGTAGGGGTGGGTCCCGGCGTCGACGTCGGGGTTGACGCGCAGGCTCACGGGCGCGCGGCATCCCTGCTCGCGCGCCACGGCGTCCAGCGTGTCGAGCTCGGCCAGGCTCTCGACGTTGAAGCAGCGCACGCCGGCCAGCAGGGCCTGCCGCATCTCCGCGCGGGTCTTGCCGACGCCCGAGAACACGATCCGCCCGGCCTGCCCGCCCGCGGCCAGCACGCGCTCGAGCTCGCCGCCGGAGACGATGTCGAAGCCGCAGCCGGCGGCGGCCAGGGCCTGCAGCACGGCCAGGTTGGCATTGGCCTTCATCGCGTAGCAGATCAGGTGCCGCCGCCCCTGCAGGGCGCGCTGGTAGGCCGCCAGTGCGCGCAGCATCGACGGCCGCGAGTACACGTACAGCGGCGTGCCGTAGCGCCGCGCCAGGTCGTCCAGCGCGTGGCCGTCGAGCTGCAGGGCGCCGCGCACGCGGGCCAGCGAGGGCGCGCCGGGCAGCGTCATCGTGCGGCCGAGGCGGCCGAGGCCGGGGCCAGCGGCGGCGGCGTCGCGCCCGCCGCGGGCAACTGCAGCGGGCCCTTCTGGCCGCAGCCCGCCAGGGCCAGCAGGCCCAGGGCCAGGCCCGCCAGCCGCAAAGCCACGGTGGGGCGAACTACACTGGGGCGGCAGGCATTCGGCATGCGAAAGATTCTATGGGCACCACCCCCGAAATCCCGGCTCCGATCCCGGCGCCGATCCCGGCTCCGACCCCGGCCCTGGCCTCGTCCACGACCGCCCTCAGCGGCGCCGACTACGCGCGCGAGACGGGCGCCCTGCTGGCCCGCATCGAGGCGGCGGCCGACCGCTGGCTGCAGGAGGACGTGATCGACATCGACACCGCGCGCACCGGCGGCCTGCTCGAGCTGAGCTTCCCGGACGGCAGCAAGATCATCGTCAACACCCAGCCGCCGCTGCAGGAGGTGTGGCTGGCCGCGCGCGCTGGCGGCTTCCACTACCGCTGGTCGGGCGGGGCCTGGCGCGACACGCGCGACGGCAGCGAATTCCTGGCCGCGCTGTCGCAGCACGCCAGCGCCCAGGCCGGGCGGCCGCTGCGGTTCTGACGGCCACCGGGGCCGGGCTGCGCCCTAGGCTGCACCGGCAGGCGTTTCCCGATCGACGAGGCACGGCCCTGCGGGCCCGGTCGCGGTCCCTGGCCAGCCCGCGCGTTCAGTTGCGGAACAGGTCGAGGATTCCGCGCCGCTCCTCAGTGCTGGCGGGCTGGGGGATCTTGTCGTCCAGGCCCAGGCTCTGGATGCCGGCCGATCCCGCGAACTCGTCGAACATCCAGTAGGGGCCCGACTGCACCACGCCGTCGGGCGGGGTGGGCTCGCTCACCGGCACGCCTTGCAGGGCCTGGCGCATGTAGTCGATCCAGACGGGCAGGGCCAGGCCGCCGCCGGTCTCGCGGTCGCCCAGCTTGCGCGGCGTGTCGTAGCCGACCCAGACCACCGTGGTCACGGTGGGCTGGTAGCCGGCGAACCAGGCGTCGAGCGAATCGTTGGTGGTGCCGGTCTTGCCGTAGAGATCGGGGCGCTTGAGCTCGGCCTGGGCCAGCGCGCCCGTGCCCGTGCGCGTGACCTCGTTCAGCAGCGTGCCCATGACGAAGGCGTTGCGCGTGGGCAGGGTGTGCAGCGCCGCATCGAGCACCGGCGGCGCGGCCTCGTACAGCGGCTTGCCCTTGCCCGTCTGCTCGGTGATGCGCTGGATCAGCACCGGCGGCAGCAAGTAGCCGCCGTTGGCGAACACGCTGTAGGCGCTGGCCATCTGCATCGGCGTCACCGAGCCCGCGCCCAGCGCCATCGTCAGGTAGGCCGGGTGCTTGGCGGGGTCGAAGCCGAAGCGCCGGATCCACTGCTGCGCGAACTCCACGCCCGTGGCCTGCAGCACCCGGATCGAGACCATGTTCTTGGACTTGGCCAGGCCGGTCTGCAGCGGCATCGGGCCGTCGAAGCGGCCGTCGTAGTTCTTCGGCTCCCAGGGCTGGCTGCCAGTGGCGCCGGCGTCGAAGAACAGCGGCGCGTCGTTGACGATGGTGGCGGGCGTGAAGCCCTTCTCGAGCGCGGCCGAATAGATGAAGGGCTTGAAGCTCGAGCCCGGCTGGCGCCAGGCCTGGGTCACGTGGTTGAACTTGTTCAGGTCGTAGTCGAAGCCGCCCACCAGCGCGCGCACGGCGCCGCTGCGCGGATCGATCGAGACCAGCGCGCCCTGAACCTGGGGCAGCTGCGTCAGCGTCCAGCCGCCCTTGGCGCCGCGCAGCACGCGCACCACTGCGCCGCGGCGGATCTCGACCTTGGGGCCGGCCTTGGGCTGCAGGCCCGACCAGGCCGGCTGCAGGCCGCGGCCGGTGATGGTGACCGTGTCGCCCGACTGCAGCATGGCCGTGACCTTGCGCGGCGAGGCCTCGAGCACGACGGCGGCCGGCAGGTCCTCGTCGTCGGGATGCTCGGCCAGGGCCTCGGCCACCCGGGTGTCGATCTGCGTGGCGTCGGCCGGCAGGTCGACGTAGGCCTCGGGCCCGCGGTAGACCTGGCGCAGCTCGTAGTCGATCAGGCCGCGGCGCAGCGCCTTGTAGGCCGCCTCCTGGTCGGCGGCGCGCAGGGTCAGCGTGACGTTGAGGCCGCGCGTGTAGGTCTCGTCGCCGTACTGGGCGTACACCATCTGCCGCGCCATCTCGGCCGCGTACTCGGCGTGCACGGGCACGTCGCTGGGGGCGCGGTAGTGCAGCACCTGCGCCAGCGCCTGGTCGCGCTGCGCCGGCGTGATGAAGCCGTTGTCGACCATGCGGTCGAGCACGTAGTGCTGGCGCAGCGTGGCGCGCTTGGGGTTGGCGATCGGGTTGTAGGCCGAGGGCGCCTTGGGCAGGCCGGCCAGCATCGCGGCCTCGGCGATGCTGAGGTCCTTCAGCGGCTTGCCGAAGTAGACCTCGGAGGCGGCGGCGAAGCCGTTGGTGCGCTGCCCGAGGTAGATCTGGTTCATGTACAGCTCGAGGATCTGGTCCTTCGAGAGCTGGCTCTCGATCTTCATGGCCAGCAGCACCTCGTAGATCTTGCGCGTGAAGGTCTTTTCGGTGGAGAGGTAGAAGTTGCGCGCCACCTGCATCGTGATCGTCGAGGCGCCCTGGCTGCGCGCATCGCGCAGGTTCTCGAGGGCAGCCCGCACCACGCCCTTGTAGTCGACGCCGCCGTGCTGGTAGAAGCGCGCGTCCTCGGCCGCCAGCACCGCGTTCTTCATCACCGCCGGGATCTGGCCGATGGAGACGAAGTTGCGCCGCTCCTCGCCGAACTCGCCCAGCAGCACGCCGTCGGCCGAGAACACGCGCAGCGGCAGCTTGGGCCTGTAGTCGGCCAGGCTGGCGATGTCGGGCAGGTGCGGGTAGGCCACGGCCAGCGCCATCGCCACGGCCAGCAGCAGCGCCGCCAGCGCCGCCACCGCCAGGCCGAGCAGGCCGGCGACGAATCGACCGAGGGTTCGCGACCAGCGCCGGGCCGGGGACGGGGATGGAGCGGAGCCAGCGGGCGTGGAGTCGGGCGCGGTGGGAGCCATACAGTTCCCGGAGGCCGGGCCGAAAGATTATAGGAAGGCGCCCCGCGCAACCGGACTGCGGGCCCGGGGCCGGACAGGCGGCCCCGGGGCCGGCGCAAGCGGGCGAAAAGCCCACAGGCCGGGGCCCGCCACGTGACATTGTCCACAGCCCCAGGGCACTGCGCGTAAGGGCTTGCAGACTGGGCTTGCGGGTTGTTTCAACTGCGTTTCGCCGCGTCGGACAATGGCGACGAGCAGGGGGACTTACACCGGGCTTTTTCTCTGGTTTACAAGGGCTTTGCTGCTAGGATTGAAGTAACTTCTTAACAAGCCGGCGGCCGAAATTCGGTCGTTTCGGATTGTGTGGGTCTCGAGGCCGCGCGGCCGGGGAGTGGAAACTTTGGGTTTCGTCGACGCACTGCTAGGCCGCAAGCACGCGCCCATGATCGGCCTGGACATCTCCTCGTCCAGCGTCAAGCTGGTCGAACTCGGCCAGACCGCCGGCGGCGAGTACGTGCTCGAGCGCTTCGCCAGCGAGCCCCTCGAGAAGGGCTGGATCACCGACGGCCAGATCGAAAAATTCGACGAGGTGGCCGCCGCCGTCAAGCGCGTGGTCGGCAAGAGCGGCACCCGCACCAAGCAGGTCGTGATGGCGATGCCGCAGTCGGCCGTGATCACCAAGAAGATCATGCTGCCGGCCGGCCTGCGCGAAGAAGAGATGGAGATCCAGGTCGAGTCCGAGGCCAACCAGTACATCCCGTTCTCGCTCGACGAGGTGAGCCTGGACTTCTGCGTCATCGGACCCAGCCCCACCTCGGCCGGCGACGTCGAGGTGCTGATCGCGGCCTCGCGCCGCGAGCGCGTGCAGGACCGCCAGGCCCTGGCCGAGGCGGCGGGGCTGAAGCCGGCGGTGCTCGACATCGA
>JAGWMW010000094.1 GCA_028871575.1 Burkholderiales bacterium
AACGCGCGCGAGTTCCTGCGCGAGAACCGCGACATCGCGCGCGAGATCGAGAACAAGGTGCGCGAGTCGATGGGCATCCCGCTGCTGGCGGCCGACGCCGAGTAAGGGCGCCGGCCCCGCTGCCGCCTCGCCCCGCATGGCCTTCGGCGCGCTCTCGGTCAAGGGCCGGGCGCTGCGCTGCCTGGCGCAGCGCGAGCACTCGCGCGCCGAGCTCGAGCGCAAGCTGGCGCGCCATGTGCAGGACCGGCCCGAGGCCAGCGCGCAGGCGCAGATCGCCGCCGCGCTGGACGAGCTTGCGGCGCACGGCCTGCTGAGCGATGCCCGCGCGGCGGCCTCCACGCTGGCCGGCGCCGGCCAGCGCCTGGGCTTGCGGCGCCTGAAGCACACCCTGCAGGGCAAGGGCCTGGCGCCCGAGCTCGTGGCCGACACCCTGCAGGCAGCGCGCGCGACCGAGCTCGAGCGCGCGCGCGAGGTCTGGCGCCGCCGCTACGGCCAGCCCCCGGCCGACGCCGCCGAGCGGGCGCGCCAGACGCGCTTCCTGCTCGGCCGCGGATTCGAAGGCGAGATCATCCGCCGCGTCTTCGGCGCCGACACCCGCGAAGACGACGACCGCGACGACCGCGACGACGACTGAAGCTCGGCGCGCCGCGCGCGGGCCGTGCTGCAGAGCAGCATGCTAAATTCGCCGCCGCGCCGCGTCGGCGCCTCGCCCGATCCCTGTCCATGCCCCTTCCGCACGCGGCGGCCGAACGCCAGCTCAAGCACCGCCGCCAGATCGACGTGCAGGTCTACGCGCGCGGCAACGGCCTGTGGGAAGTCGATGCGCGCTTGAGCGACGTCAAGACCCGCGACACGCAGATGATCGACGGCCCGCGTCCAGCCGGCACCCCGATCCACGAGATGCTGCTGCGCCTGGTGGTCGACGAGCGCCTGACCATCGTCGAGGCCGGCTCCGAGACCCGCTGGATGCCCTACACCGGCACCTGCACCGAGCACGGCGACGCCTACGCGCGCCTGGTCGGCCTGAACCTGATGCAGAACTTCCGCCAGGCGCTGCGCGAGCGCGTGGGCGGCGTGCTCGGCTGCACCCACCTCACCGAGCTCGCCCAGGTGCTGCCCACGGCCGTGGTGCAGGCCTTCGTGGGCGAGGTGATCGACGCCCGCGGCAGCACCGACGGCGCCCGCCAGCCGTTCCAGATCGACCGCTGCCACGCGCTGCGTGCCGACGGCGAGGTCGTGCGGCAGCACTTCCCCCGCTGGTGGCGTCCGCCGGCGCCTGCCGCTGCCGAGCCCTCCGCCCCCGACCCCACCCGATCGCCGACCGCGAGCAAGGAACCCCGATGAAGATCCACGAATACCAGGCCAAGGAGCTGCTGCGCGCGCACGGCGTGCCAGTGCCGCGCGGCTACCCCGCCTTCACCGTGCGCGAGGCGCAGGAGGCGGCGCAGAAGCTCGGCGGCTCGGTCTGGGTGGTCAAGGCGCAGATCCACGCCGGCGGCCGCGGCAAGGGCGGCGGCGTCAAGCTGGCGCGCTCGATGGCCGAGCTCGAATCGCTGTCCGGCCAGATCCTGGGCATGCGGCTGAAGACCCACCAGACCGGGCCCGAGGGCCAGAAGGTGCGCCGCCTCTACATCGAGGAGGGCGCCGACATCCAGAAGGAGTACTACGTCTCCCTCGTCACCGACCGGGCGACGCAAAAGGTGGCCTTCATCGCCTCCAGCGAAGGCGGCATGGACATCGAGGACGTGGCGCACCGCACGCCCGAGAAGATCGTCACCGAGTTCATCGACCCGCTCGCCGGCCTTGGGGCCGAGCAGGCGAAGAAGATCGCCGATGCCATCGGCCTGCCGGCCAACAGCACGGCGCAGGCGATCGACGTGTTCCAGCGCCTGTACGCCTGCTACATGGCCACCGACGCCTCGCTGGTGGAGATCAACCCGCTGAACCGCGATGGCCAGGGCCGGCTCGTCGCGCTCGACGCCAAGTTCAACTTCGACCCCAACGCCCTGTTCCGCCACCCCGAGATCGTCGCCTACCGCGACCTCGACGAGGAAGACCCGGCCGAGATCGAGGCCAGCAAGTTCGACCTCGCCTACATCAGCCTGGACGGCAACATCGGCTGCCTGGTCAACGGCGCGGGCCTGGCGATGGCGACCATGGACACCATCAAGCTCTTCGGCGGCGAGCCGGCCAACTTCCTCGACGTCGGCGGCGGCGCCACCGCCGAGAAGGTCACCGAGGCCTTCAAGATCATGCTTAAGAACCCCGAGGTCAAGGGCATCCTGGTCAACATCTTCGGCGGCATCATGAAGTGCGACACCATCGCCGAAGGCGTGATGGCCGCGTGCAAGGCCGTGAACCTGTCGGTGCCGCTGGTGGTGCGCATGAAGGGCACGAACGAAGACCTGGGCAAGAAGATGCTGGCCGAATCGGGCCTGCCCATCATCAGCGCCGACACGATGGCCGAGGCCGCGACGAAGATCGTCGCGGCAGTGGAATGACCCACCCCCGAAGCGCCTTCGGCGCTCCCCCTCGAGGGGGCGCCGCGAGCGGCCCTGCAAAGCCGGTTCCGCCGCGTCCGCTTGAAGGTCGTGCCCAACATTCGAGGACACCATGAGCATCTTCATCGACAAGAACACCCGCGTCATCACGCAGGGCATCACCGGCAAGACCGGCCAATTCCATACCCGGGGCTGCCAGGCCTATGCGAACGGCCGAGCCTGCTTCGTGGCCGGGGTGAACCCGAAGAAGGCCGGCGAGAGCTTCGAGGGCATCCCCATCCACGCCAGCGTGGCCGAGGCCAAGGCCGCCACCGGCGCCACCACGAGCGTGATCTACGTGCCGCCGGCGGGCGCCGCCGACGCGATCTGGGAAGCGGTGCAGGCCGATCTCGACCTCGTCATCTGCATCACCGAAGGCATCCCCGTCAAGGACATGCTCTTGGTGCGCAACAAGATGAAAGCCAAGGAGGCCGCCGGCGGCAAGCGCACCCTGCTGCTGGGCCCCAACTGCCCGGGCCTGATCACGCCCGAGGAGATCAAGATCGGCATCATGCCCGGCCACATCCACCGCAAGGGTCGCATCGGCGTCGTCAGCCGCAGCGGCACCCTCACCTACGAGGCGGTGGCCCAGCTCACCGAGATCGGCCTCGGCCAGAGCAGCGCGGTGGGCATCGGCGGCGACCCCATCAACGGCCTCAAGCACATCGACGTGATGCGGGCCTTCAACGACGACCCCGACACCGACGCCGTGATCATGATCGGCGAGATCGGCGGCCCCGACGAGGCCGACGCCGCGCGCTGGTGCAAGGCGAACATGAAGAAGCCCATCGTCGGCTTCATCGCCGGCGTCACCGCGCCGGCCGGCAAGCGCATGGGCCATGCCGGCGCGCTGATCAGCGGCGGCGCCGACACCGCCGACGCCAAGCTGGCGATCATGGAAGCCTGCGGCTTCACCGTCACGCGCAACCCCTCCGAGATGGGCCGGCTGCTGAAGGCCCTGCTCTAGGCGGGGTGCGCCGGCGCACCGGCGCGCCGGGGGCTTCGGGGGCACGATGACGCCATGTCGCCACTGGCCGCCCCGCTGCTCGATCCGCTGTCCGATCCCCGTTTCTGGCTCGCGCTGGCGCAGATCGCCTGGGTCAACCTGCTGCTGTCGGGCGACAACGCGGTCGTCATCGCGCTGGCCTCGCGCCGGCTGCCGCCGCGGCAGCGCCGACGCGCCGTGGTCGCCGGCACCGCCGCGGCGGTGCTGCTGCGGGTGGGCCTCACGCTGTTCGCGGTGCGGCTGCTGCAGCTGCCCTACGTCCGCGCCGTGGGCGGCGTGCTGCTGTTCTGGATCGCGTTGCAGCTGCTGCGGCCCGAGGCCGGCAGCGCGAGCCGCGTGCGCTCGCACGACGGGCTCTGGCCGGCCATCGGCACCATCCTGCTGGCCGACGCCGTCATGAGCCTGGACAACGTGCTGGCCGTGGCCGCGGCGGCCACCATCGCCCCGCCGGCCGACCGCGCGCTGCTGCTGGCGCTGGGCCTGGGCCTGTCGATGCCGCTCATCATCGGCGGCAGCCAGGCCCTGCTGGCGCTGATGGCGCGCTGGCCCGCCCTGGTGGCCGCGGGCGCGGGGCTGCTGGGCTTCCTCGGTGCCGAGATGCTGCTGCAGGACGCGGCGCTGCCGTGGGCCGGCGCGCTGCCGCTGCAGCTGGGCGGGGCCGCCGCGGTGGTGGGGCTCGGTCGCTGGCGGGCCCTGCGTGCCGCCCGCGCGCTGCGCGCCGGCCAGGCCGAGCTGCCGTGAATCCGTCCCCCGCGGCCCCGCGCGTGGTGGCCGGCTGGCAGCTGCTGCGACTGCTGGGCGAGGGCAGCCACGGCAGCGTCCACCTCGCCCAGCGGCCCGGCCGCCCCGGCGTGGTGGCCCTGAAGCTGGTGCCGCTGGCGCCGCACGACGAGGCGGCGCGCGGGGCCTTCAGGCGCAGCGCCGAGGTCGCGCACGCGCTCGTGCACCCCGGCATCGCGAGGCTGCTGGATGCCGGCATCGCCGGCCCCCTGGGCTGGCTGGCGATGGAGGCCGCGCCCGGCGTCGAGCTCGAGCGCTACACCCGCCCGGCGCGGCGGCTGCCCGAGCCGCTGGCCCTGCGCGCCGCGCTGCGCGTGGCGCAGGCGCTGGCCTATGCGCACGGGCGCGGCGTCGTGCACCGCGACCTGAAGCCTTCCAACGTGCTGGTGCACTGGCCCACCGACAGCCTCAAGCTCGTCGACCTGGGCCTGGCCCGCGCCGCCGATGCGGCGCAGACCGCCACCGGCATCGTGCCCGGCACGCCGGCCTACATGGCCCCCGAGCTGCTGGCCGGCGGCCTGCCCGGACCGCCCGGCGACCTCTACGCCCTGGGCGCGATGCTGTTCCAGCTGCTGGCCGGGCGGCTGCCGTTCGAGGCGCCGACGATGGGCGAGCTGCTGCGCCGCGCGGCCACCGAGCCCGCCCCCGACCTGGCCAGGCTCTGCCCGGGGTTGCCGCCGGCGCTCGGTGCCCTGGTGGCGCGGCTGCTGGCCAAGGCGCCCGCCGATCGCCCGCCCGATGCGCAGGCGGTGGTGGAGGCGCTGCAGGCCATCGCCGTCGCCTGGCCGGCCGCTTCGTGACGCGCTTCTCGACCCGCCGCCGGCGCACGGGGGCGCGCAGCGAAACGTTGCACAATCCGCCACCCTGTTCATCGCCTCGTCACCGTTGACCACCGCGTCCGTGCCTTTCACGATCGAACTCCACGCTGCGGTGGACCCCGGTCGACAGCGCAGCAACAACGAAGACTCGGTGGCCGTCGACGACGGCGTGGCCCTGGCCGTGCTGGCCGACGGCATGGGCGGCTACAACGCCGGCGAGGTGGCCAGCCAGATGGCCACCTCGTTCATCTGCACCGAGCTCGGCCGCTGGCTGCGCGAGGCCAGCAGCCAGGCCAGCGACGCCGAGGTGCGCCGGGCCATGGACATCTGCGTCGACAACGCCAACCGCGCGATCTTCAACGCCGCCAATGCCAACCCGCAGTACGCGGGCATGGGCACCACGCTGGTGGTGGCGGTGTTCCGCGACGACCGCCTGCTGCTCGGCCACGTGGGCGACTCGCGCTGCTACCGGCTGCGCGCGGGCAGACTGCAGCAGATCACGCGCGACCACTCGCTGCTGCAGGAGCAGATCGACGCCGGCCTCATCACCCCCGAGCAGGCGGCCTTCTCGGCCAACAAGAACCTGGTCACGCGCGCCGTGGGCGTGGAAGACACCGTGCTGCTCGAGACCCACCAGCACGAAGTGCAGCCGGCCGACCTGTACCTGCTGTGCTCCGACGGGCTGTCGGACATGCTCGACGACATGGCCATCGGCCAGCTGCTGCTGGCGCACGATTCACTGGAAACAAGCAGTGAGGCCCTGATCGGGGCCGCCAATGACGCAGGGGGAAAGGATAATATCTCCGTGGTCCTGGCCCGCGCCAGTGGCGGGGCCGGCCCGCCGGCGCGGTCGTGGTGGCCGTTCAGGCGCTGACGAGTCCAGGGGGCAAGACGGGGCGGCCGGCAGGCTGCACCGCGCACAACGAGGGTGCCGCAGGGCGCCCCCACCGCGGCCGTGCAGGCGGCGGCACGAATCGAGGGCAGGCATGGGCAAGCTGGTGGTTTCGCTCGACGGGGTGGTCATCAAGGAAGTGCAGATCACCAAGGACAAGACCACGCTGGGCCGCCGCCCGTACAACGACATCGTGATCGACAACCTCGCCGTCAGCGGCGAGCACGCCGTGCTGCAGATGGTGGGCGCCGACGTCTTCATCGAAGACCTCAACAGCACCAACGGCACCTACATCAACGGCAAGGCGATCAAGAAGCAGCTGCTCACGCACAACGACACGGTCGAGATCGGCAAGTACAAGATCAAGTACCTGATCGACGACTCGGGCGAGTACGAGAAGACCATGATCATGCGACCCGGCAGCGCCAGCCCGCCGCCGCTGGGCGCCGGGCACCCGTCGCAATCGGCCCACCCGGGCCTGGGTGGGCATTCCGACTTCGGCGCCCTGGGCGCGGCCCCGGCCGCGGCCTCGATCAAGGTGCTCAACGGCGCTGCCGCCGGGCGCGAGGTCACGCTCACCAAGGTCGTCACCACCGTGGGCAAGCCCGGCGTGCAGGTGGCCTCGATCACGCGCCGGCCCAACGGCTACGCCTTCGCCCACGTCGAGGGCACGTCCCGCCCCAGCATCAACGGCGTGGCCCTGGTCGGCGACTCGGTGCCCCTGCGCAACGGCGACGTGATCGAGCTCGCCGGCACGCAGATGCAGTTCATCTACCGCTAGCCGGGCCCGGTCCGCCGTCACCGGCCGGCCGGCTCATGACGATCGAGCCAATCCTGCAGGGCGGCATCCACCCGCGTCTGCCAGCCGTCGCCAGTGGCGCGGAAGCTCTCGACCACGTGGCGCGACAGCCGAATCGTGATCCGCTCCTTGGTCGGCGCCTTCTGCGGCCCGCGCGCGCCCAGCTTGCGCCGCAGCGAGCCCGGCAGTGCCTGCACGGGCTTGAAGCCCCGCAGATCGCCGATCGTGAGGTCGCGGACCTCCCCGGTGCCATCAACCAGCGGCTTGGACTTGGGCATACCTCTTAACCTCTCGCAGGTTGGCCTTGCGAAAGCTGATGACCCGGATGCCATCCGCCGTCTCCGCAAAGCACAGGACATGCAACCGCTCGGCGAGCATGCCAATCGCCACATAGCGCATCTCCCCGTAATCGCGCCGACCATCGACGGCGTACGAGGCCGTCTCGAAGTCGAAGTCGGCGGCCGAGTCGAAGGGCAAGCCTCGCAACTGGGCGTTCCGTTCGCTTTTCGCTGGGTCGTACGAAATGCGCACCGCTGGCAGTGTACATACAAAAAGGTCGAACCCCCGCGCCGCCCATCCCCCAGGGGCTGTGCCCGTCCCCGCCGCCTCGCCCGCCCTGACCTCTGGCGCTCGCCCTCCGTGACAGCGTTCACGCCCGCGCGCCGGCCCCCGCGTTCGCCAGCCCGCGGCGTGCACGGCGTGCCTTGCGCCGCCGCGCCGGCGCCCTCAGCATTGGCCCCCTGCGCCGCACCCGCGCCCATCGCTTCCCCACCCCATGCAGATTCGCGTCCTCGGCTGTTCGGGATCGATCGCGGCCGGCAGCCGCACCACCTCGTTCCTGCTCGACCACGACGTGCTCATCGACGCCGGCACCGGCGTCGGCGAGCTCACGCTCGACGAGATGGCCGGCATCGACCACATCCTGGTCACGCATTCGCACCTCGACCATGTGCTGGCCATCGGCCTGCTGGCCGACAGCGTCACGCGCCGGCGCAGCGCGGCGCAGCGGCCCCCTGTGGTGGTGCACGCGCTGCCGGCCACGCTGGCCGCGCTGCGCCAGCATGTCTTCAACGGCGTCATCTGGCCCGACTTCACGCGCCTGCCCGACGCCGAGCACCCGGTGCTGCGCCTGCAGCCGCTGGAAGTGGGCCAGCGCCTGGCCTTCGGCACGCGCCGCATCGAGGTGCTGCCGGCCCGCCACACCGTGCCCGCGGTGGGCTACGCGGTGCTGGGCAGCGCGCCGGGCCGCGGCGCCTGGGTCTACACCGGCGACACCGGCCCCAACCCGGCGCTGTGGGCCCGGCTGCGCGAGCTGCCGCCGGCCACTCTGGTGATCGAGACCGCCTTCCGCGACGACGAGCACGCCCTGGCCACCATCAGCCAGCACCTCTGCCCGGCCCAGCTCGAGCGCGAGCTGGCCCAGCTGGCCAGCCCCACCCAGGTCTACATCACCCACATCAAGCCCGGCGAGGTGGATGCGGTGATGGCCGAGATCGGCGCCCAGGCCAGCCGCCACCACATTGCCGCGCTGGCCAGCGGGCAGGTGATGCGGCTGGACTGATCCGCCGCGGCGCCCAGCCTGCCTGCTCGGACCTGGACGGTCCGCAGGCTCGGCTACCGGACCGTGCGCGCTCCGAACAGGGCGAAGGCCGGGTCGAGCGTTACCAGCGGCAGCCGCTCGATCTCGCTCTGAGCCGCCAGCATGC
Organism: Burkholderiales bacterium; assembly: GCA_028871575.1. Lineage (GTDB taxonomy): Bacteria > Pseudomonadota > Gammaproteobacteria > Burkholderiales > Burkholderiaceae_C > Rubrivivax. The sequence goes on from JAGWMW010000094.1 coordinate 8,542, forward strand.
GGTCGAAAGGATCTCGGTGGCTCAGGTCGTAGCCACCGGCGAGCAGCGCATGCCGGTGATCGACCGCCAGAGGCGAGAAGCCCTCTGCGGCGACCAGTTCGGCGAAGCGTGGCACCGCAGCGCCCGCATCCCCCTGCCTGCCCAGGCGATTCTGGGTGGCGATCTCCCACGCACTCGCGGCGCTGACGAAGATCTCGTTGCCCATGTCGGCGATCGCCCGGCGCGCCTTGGCGCTGAGCTTGTCGTCGGCGGTCACCCACCACAGGAAGGCATGGGTATCGAGCAGCAGCCTCATCGGCTCCGGTCCCAGGCATCGAGTTCGTCGGCGGGCAGTGGCTCGAAGAAGGCGTCTGGCAATCGACCGCGCAGCCGCCCGGGCCGACGCTGCGCGGCATCCGGCGCCAGCGGCAGCAGGCGCGCATAGGGTTTGCCCGCCTTGGCCAGGATGAACTCCTGCCCGGCATGCGCCTGATCGAGCAGGCGCGACAAATGGGTCTTCGCTTCGTGGACGTTGACGGTGACCGGCTCGGGCTTCATGCGGCAATGGACCAAGTCAGATGACCAAGTCTGAAGGCTGCCGTGCCGGGCGTCCAGGGCCGCCGTGGCGTGAACGCAGACCCTGACGAATTTCGTCAGCTGTGGCGCCCGGCGGCCCGGCCGGACGAGCCCGGGCGACGCGGAATGTCAGCGGACGTGTCGAATGTCGCGCGAATGAAGCTGAATCGGGGTTGGCACGGCGCCTGCGTCTTGATCCCCACCTTCTATTCCCATCTGGCAGGAGCCCTTCATGAAGCGTGTCCAGCAAGGTTTCACCCTGATCGAGTTGATGATCGTCGTGGCGATCATCGGCATCTTGGCGGCGGTGGCGCTGCCGGCATACCAGACCTACACGGTCAAGGCCAAGGTCTCGGAAGTCATCCTGGCGGCGAGCCAGTGCCGCACCACGGTCTCCGAGGTGTACCAGACCGGCAACGCCGCGAACCCGCCTGCGGCCAACGGCTGGGGCTGCGAGTCGACCAACCCGAGCAAGTACGTGGCCTCGGTCAGCACCACGCCTGACGGGCTGATCACGGTGACGACTTCGGCCGATGCGTCGCTGAAGGACGCGGCGAATACGTCGATCACGTTGACGCCGAAGGATTCGACGGGGGCTGCCCTGACCGCGGCATCCATCGGCTCGACCCAGGTGTACCAGTGGTCCTGCGGCCCGGCCGCGGCCACGCCGCTGCCTGCGAAGTACCTGCCCGGCTCTTGCCGCGGCTGATGATCGGACGAGTTCCGGGTCTCTCGAAAGGGGCGCTTCGGCGCCCCTTTTCACTTGTGATCGCCGCAAGGCGACAACGCACACTCGCTGCATGAGCATCCGCAGCTCCTGGCCTGAGCCCGCGTCCGCGCTTGACGGCCTCGGCGCGGTGTTGCTTGCTGGAGCTCTGCTGCTGCCGGTGGGTGACGCGCCCTGGTTCAGTTTCTGGCGCGAATGGGCTGCCGCGGGCGCTGTGCTGCTGATCGTGCTGGCCACGATCCATCGCCTGCGCGAACAGGCGCTGCCGTTGCGAATCGAGTCGATCTCGCTGCCGGCTTTGGCCGTGGTGCTGGCTGCCGTCGCCTGGGTGCAGCTCGCGTTCGGGCTGCTGGCCTACCGGTCAGACGCCCTGGTGCCCTCTCTCTACCTGGTCGCCTTTGCGGCCTGCGTGTCTTGTGCCCGTTCACTGCCGGCCCGTGACCGCGATGCACTGGCCGACCGAATGGCCGCGGCCCTGCTCGCCGCGGCCCTGCTCTCGGCCCCGCTGGCCGTGCTGCAGTGGCTGGGCCGGGCTACGCTGGACTTGGGCATTCCCGTTCATGACGGAAGGCCCGTGGCTCACATGGAGCAGGCCAACCTGCTGTGCTCGCTGCTGGTCCAGGGCGCACTCGGTGCCTGGCGCCTGGCCGAGCGCCGGCGCCTTCCACGCCCACTGGCGTGCTTCTCCGTTGCGGTGCTGCTATCGGTGGCGGTGCTGACTCAATCGCGCGTGGTTTGGCTCGTGGCGGGCTTGCTGGCCCTGATTGCCGTAGCGCGCAGCGATCTGACGCAGGGCCTCAGGCGTGGGGCTGGGCGGGTCATGCTCCTCGTCGGCATGGCGGTGGTGGCCGGCACGCTGCTGATGCCAGCGCTGGACCATCGGGTCGGCACAGCCGGCCTGTCGCTCGCCGATCGGATGTCGGGTGGCCGCCGCCCGGCGGTTTGGGTCCTGTTCGCTCAGGCCATCGCCCAGCGCCCTTGGGCCGGCTGGGGGGCGCTGCAGAACGGGGCGGCCCAGTACGCGCAGGCGTTGCAGCATCCATCGCTGGGCTGGTACTTCTCGAGCGCCCACAACCTCGCGCTCGACCTGATGCTGTGGTTCGGCGTGCCGCTGGGGCTGACGGCAACCGTGGCGCTCGTGCTGGCGGTCGGACGGCGGCTCGCTCGGGCGCCCACGCTGGCGGCCCTGGCCACTGCACTGGCTGCGGCCGCCCTGCTGCTACACGCCATGGTGGAGTTTCCGCTGCAGTACACCTACTTCCTGCTCCCGCTGGCGCTGTGTCTGGGCGCCAGTGATTCGGCCGCTGGCCCGGGGCCTGGGGGCCGCGATGCGACGGGGCTGAGGTCCCTGTGCCTTCGGCTGCAGGGCCGGTTCGCGCTGCCGGCGCTGGCGACGGCTCCTGCGCTGGCGCTGGCCTTGCTGGCGCACGACTACATCGGGCTGAGCGACGACCGGCCCGTGGTGGATGTCGACAGGGTCACCCGGCATGGGGTGCTGGTGGCCGGCCCAGCCCTGCCGCAGGCCATCGCGCTGGACGAATTGCAGGCCTTCCACGCCTTCGCGGCGCTGCCTTTGCGTCCGGGCTTGTCTGCCGCGGACCTGGAGCGCGCCCGCGCCGCGATGCTGCGTCAGCCGTATGCGGTGTCGATCGAGCGCTACGCGCTGCTCGAGGGTCTCGGGGGCCACGCCGAGGCTGCAGCGCAGACGATCGCGCATGCCTGCCGGTTCGAGCCACCCGAGGGCTGCGCCGAGAGCCAGCGCGCCTGGGTGCTGTGGCAACAGCGGTGGCCGCAGCTGCCGCCATGGCCGGCGACGGCCTTGCCGTGAAGCCTCAGGCCGGCTTCTGGACGTCGGCGCAGCCCACTGCTGCCCCCGCGCTGAACTGACGAGATTCGTCACCTGTGGCGCCTGGCGGCCCTGCCGGACGAGAAGGGGCGACGCGGAATGTCAGCGGACGTGTCGAATGTCGCGCGAATGCAGCCTAAACGCCCTGGCACGCTGTCTGCGATGTATCAGGCGTCGTCCACCCCACCACCTGCCCACAGGAGCATTTCAATGAAGCGTGTCCAGCAAGGTTTCACCCTGATCGAGTTGATGATCGTCGTGGCGATCATCGGCATCTTGGCGGCGGTGGCGCTGCCGGCGTACCAGACCTACACGGTCAAGGCCAAGGTCTCTGAAGTCATCCTCGCGGCCAGCCAGTGCCGCACCACGATCTCCGAGGTGTACCAGACCGGCAACGCCGCGAACCCGCCTGCGGCCAACGGCTGGGGCTGCGAGTCGACCAACCCGAGCAAGTACGTGGCCTCGGTCAGCACCAATGCAAATGGGGTGATCACCGTGACGTCTTCGGCCGATCCGTCGCTGAAGGACGCGGCGAACACGTCGATCACGCTGACGCCGAAGGATTCGACGGGGGCTGCCCTGACCGCGGCGTCCATCGGCTCGACCCAGGTGTACCAGTGGTCCTGCGGCCCGGCCGCGGCCACGC
>JAGWMW010000095.1 GCA_028871575.1 Burkholderiales bacterium
AGGCCCCCGACATGTCGATGTTCCACTTCACCTGGTCGAAGATGAAGAACTCGGGCTCGGGGCCGAAGTAGGCGGCGTCGCCGATGCCGCTGCTCGTGAGGTAGGCCTCGGCGCGGCGCGCCAGGCTGCGCGGGTCGCGCTCGTAGGGCTTGCCGTCGCCCGGCTCGAGCACGTCGCACGACAGGATCAGCGTGGGCTCCTCGAAGAAGGGGTCGATGTTGGCGGTGTTGGGGTCTGGCATCAGCAGCATGTCCGAGGCCTCGATGCCCTTCCAGCCGGCGATGGACGAGCCGTCGAAGGCGTGGCCGGCGCTGAACTTGTCCTCGTCGAACGCGGAGACCGGCACCGACACGTGCTGCTCTTTGCCGCGGGTGTCGGTGAAGCGGAAGTCGACGAACTTGACTTCGTGCTCCTTCACCATCTTCATCACGTCGGCAACGGTTTTCGACATTCAGGTTTCTCCTAGGCAGGGCTCGTGGATTGGTGTGTGAGGGGTGGGCCGGCGGGGCAAGCCCCAACAAGGCGCATCAAAATTTAGCAGAAAGCATGCCTGCGTCTGCCGACGCAGCGCCCCGGGGCGGCACCAAGAGCGGGCAAGTCCGCCTGATTCAGCGCACCATTTCAGGGCCCAGTCTGGCGCCAAACTGCAGCAGGCCCTCGCGCAGCGCCGCGTAGGCATCGGCCGGGTCCTGCGCCGCCTTCACGCCGAGCTCGATGTGGCGGCCGTGCTGCGGGTGGTCCACGCTGGGCAGGCTGAACACCTTGACGCCGGCGAAGCGCGCCTGCACCGCCTCCATCAGCGGCGTGAGGCTGGCTTCCATCGCGCCGTACACGATCACCGAGCGCTCGACCTGGCGCGCGCCGCCGTGCAGGTGGGCGTAGCGCTGGTCGAGCACCGACTCGATCATCGGCCAGGCCATGACGGGGAAGCCGGGCACGAAGTGCACATGGCCGACGCTGAAGCCGGGGATCTTGTTGTACGGGTTCTCGATGATCGCGGCGCCTTCCGGGAACACGCCCATGTTCAGCCGGTGCCGGTTGTCGTCGCGTTCGGGCTCGTAGGGCAGGCCCTGCTCGGCCGCGACGTCGCGCATGCGGGCCAGGATCAGCTCGCGCGCCCGCGGGTGCAGCGCCAGCGGCACGCCCAGGGCGGCCGCGGCGCACTGTCGCGTGTGGTCGTCGGGGGTGGCGCCGATGCCGCCGCAGCAGAACACGAGATCGCCGCTGGCGAAGGCGTCGCGCAATGCCGCGGTGATGCGCGGCCGGTCGTCGCCCACGTAGCGGGCCCAGGCCAGCATCAGGCCGCGCGCGGCCAGCAGCTCGAGCACCTTGGCCAGGTGCTTGTCCTGGCGCTTGCCGGAGAGGATTTCGTCGCCGACGATGAGCAGTCCGATGTCCATGGGGCCGTGGCTTCAGGGTGGGGGCGGGAGCAGGGCCGGCGGTGCGGCGGATGGCGCGGCGGGCGGTGCGGCGGACGACAGCGGCAGTGGCAGCGGCAGGCCGGGCCCGGGCGCCACGACCACCGAGGCCGCGGCCGCCTCGAGCGCGCGCAGGCCCTGCAGCGCCGCCAGCAGGTAGTGGGCGAACCAGGCTGCGGCGAAGGCGAAGACCAGCGTGTACAGCCACACCGAGACCAGCATCAGCAGCGGCGCGACGATCAGCGTCAGCGCGCTCAGCGCCCACAGCAGCGAGGGCATCGCGCCGAGCAGGCCGCAGGCCACGCCCATCGCCAGCAGCGGCCAGCGCTCGCGCCGCAGCAGGTGGCGCCGCTCGGCGGCGCTGGCATGCTGGGCCAGCACGTCGAAGGCGAGCACGCGGTAGGTGAGCCAGCCCCAGATGAGCGGCGGCAGCACCAGGGCCAGCGGCGGCACGAACCACAGCGGCAGGCTCAGCACCAGCGCCGCGCCGGCGGCCAGCGTGCAGGCCAGCGACCAGGCCAGGCTCTGCCACCAGCTGCCGCCCTGGCGCGCCTCGAGACCGCCGAAGCGCCGTGCCGCCACCAGGCGCACCATCGCCGGCGTGGCCAGCGCGGCCACCAGCAGCAGCGTCACCACCACCACCACCGGCACCGCCAGCGCCACCACGATCAGCGGCGCGATCAGCGCGTGCAGCTGCGCCCAACCCATCGAGTCCAGCCATTGCAGCAAGGCGGCGACGAGCGACCATTGCTCGAGCAGGGCGCGCACCGCCGCCACCGCGCTGGCCCAGTAGGCCCAGCCCAGCAGCGCGGCTGCGCCGCCGGCCACCGCCAGCGGCAGCAGCGACAACGCGATCACGCGCGGGTGCAGGCAGTAGGCCACCGCGCGCCAGAAGGCGTCGAAGACCGCGGCCATCGCCTTCACGGCGGATTCAGCGCATGTTGCCGGTGTGCCCGAGCGAGTAGCGCCCGGGCTGCGGCCACACGGTCAGGCCGTGCGGCTCCTGGCCGACCTTGACCTGCGTCACCGCGCCGGTGGCGGTGTCGAAGCGGTAGACCACGTCGTCGTAGCGGCCCGACAGCCACAGCCACTTGCCGTCGGCGCTGACGTTGCCCATGTCGGGGCTGCCACCGCCAGGCACCGGCCAGTGCGCCACCACCTTCTCGGTCGCGAAGTCGATCACCGTCACGCCGCCCTCGCCGTGGCGCGGGCCGTGGATCTGGTGCGAGCCGCGGTTGGCCACGTACAGGCGCCGGCCGTCGCGGCTCGGGTACAGGCCGTGCGCGCCCAGGCCGGTGACGATGTAGCCCACCTGCTTGAAGGCCTCGGGGTCGATCACGTGCACGCCGTCGGCATGCATGTCGGCGACAAAGAAGCGCGTGCCGTCGGGCGAGCTGCGGATGTCCTGCGGCATGCCGTGGGTGGCGGTGCAGACCTCGGTGGCGCCCGGCTCCCAGGGCTGGCCGGCGCGGGCCTTCGCGCCGCTGGGCTTCTCGCGCAGCCGCGTCGCCGGCATCTTCAGCTGCAAGTAGCCCAGCACCCGGTGCGAGGCGAGGTCGATCTTGGCCAGCGCGCCCGAGAACTCGCAGGTGAAGATCGCGTAGCGGCCGTCGGCGGCGAACTCGGCGTGGTTGATGCCGGGGCAGCCCGGCACCTCGACCGAGGTCTGCAGCGCCATCGTGTGCGGGTCGCGGAAGTCCAGCCGCTTGCGCGCCTCGGCCACCACGATGGCCGACTTGCCGTCGGGCGTGAAGTACATGTTGTACGGGTCGTCCACCGGGATCGGCGCGCCGGGCCGGCCGGTGCGGGCGTCGATCGGCGTCAGGCTGCCCTTGGTGCTGCCCTCGGCGTTGTTGGTCACCCACAGCGTCTTCAGGTCCCAGGACGGCACGATGTGCTGCGGCGACAGCCCCACCTTGAAGCGCTGCACCACCTTCATCGTCGCCGGGTCGATGACGTAGACGTCGTCCGAGCGCAGGTTGGGCACGTACACCCGTGCCGGGTCGCCCGCCACCGCGGGGCTGAGCTGACCCGGGCCGGTGTGAGCGTAGATGTCGATGGCCGGCGGCGGCTTCGGTGCGGCCGGGGCCGCGGTCTGGCTGCGGGCGTGCAGGGCCCAGAACAGGCCGGCCGCGAGGGCCAGTCCGGTGGCCAGGCCGCCCAGGGTGGCGCGGCGGGCGCGCGGGGCGTTCTTCATGGCGAGGTCTCTCCGTCGGATGCGGTCGTCGGGTGGGGGGCGGGCGCCGCGCTCAGCGGCGCGCGCTGGCGCCCACGGCGGCGCGGATCGCGGCCACGCTGGCCTCGACCACATGGTCGGCGCCAGGGCGGCCGAGTGCGGCCGTGGCCCGCCGCGGGTCGCCGTTGCCGCCCTCGGCGCGCACCCCGCTCGCCAGCGTGGCGGGGTCGGTGCGCACCAGGGCCGGGGCCGTGGCGAGGGTGAGCGCGGTGTCGGCCAGCCCGGCATGGGTGCCGATCTCGGCCGCGCTGTAGCCCTGCGCCTTCAGCCACTGCGCGAAGTCGGCGTCGGAGGCGCGGTAGTAGGCCGGCAGCGCCTGCGCGCCGCAGCCCTTGCGCGGCGCGGGCCGGCCGCGGTCGACCTCGGCCGATGCGCGCACCAGGCTCTCGCGGTAGCCGCCGTGGTCGCCGAGGAAGAAGACATGGCACAGGCCATGCGCCAGCAGGCTGCGCGCGGCGCCGACCAGGGTGGCCTCGAAGGCCGGCACCGGGATCGAGATCGTGCCCGGCCAGCGCATGTGCTGCGTCGGCGGGTCGATCTGGCCCTCGGGCACGTAGGCCAGCACCGGCGCGACGACGGCATCGCCGAGCTGCTCGGCGATGCGCCGGGCCAGCACGCGCACGCGGGCGTTGTGCTTGCCCAGCGCGATCTGCGGCCCGCTCTGCTCGGTGCCGCCCACGGGCACCAGCGCGATGGTGGAGCCGGCGCGGATCCGCGCCTGCAGCTCGGGCCAGGTCAGGTCCTCGAGCTGCACCGAGGCCGCGGCCGGCGCGGCCCGGGCCGGCCATGGAGCCAGGGCGGCCCAGGCCATGGCCCAGGCCAGCCCAGCAGCGATCCGGCGCCAGGCTCGCACGCTACTGGTCGTCGCCGCTGAGCAGCGTGCCCAGCACGCCGCCGGCCGGCAGCAGGCCGCCCAAGGTGCTTTCCTCGCTGCGGCCGCCGCGTTGCGGGGCGGCGGCGAACACGCGCGAGGCCAGGCGCGAGAACGGCAGGCTCTGCAGCCACACCGTGCCGGGGCCGCGCAGCTGGGCCAGGAACAGGCCCTCGCCGCCGAACAGCGCCGTCTTGATCTTGCCGACGTACTGGATGTCGAAGTCCACGCCGGTGGTGTAGGCCACGAGGCAGCCGGTGTCCACCCGCACGGTCTCGCCGGGCTGCAGCTGGCGCTCGACGATGGTGCCGCCGGCATGCACGAAGGCCAGGCCGTCGCCGTCCAGCCGCTGCATGATGAAGCCCTCGCCGCCGAAGAAGCCCGCCCCCAGGCGGCGCTGGAAGGCCAGGCCGAGCTGCACGCCGCGCGCGGCGCACAGGAAGGCGTCGCGCTGGCAGATCAGGGTGCCGCCCAGCCGGCGCAGGTCCATCGCCACGATCTTGCCGGGATAGGGCGCGGCAAAGGCGACGCGGCGCTTGAGCGGCGCCTGGTTGACGAAGACCGTGGTGAACAGCGATTCGCCCGTCACCAGCCGCTTGCCGGCGCTCAGCAGCTTGCCGAACAGCCCGCCATGGTCGGCGCTGCCGTCGCCGAACACGGTGTCCATCGCGATGCCGTCGTCCATGAAGAACAGGCTGCCGGCCTCGCCGACGGCGGCCTCGCCGGGGTCGAGCTCGACCTCGACGAACTGCATCTCGGCGCCCTTGATCTCGTAATCCACCACGTCCATCGCCATGCGGGCTGCTCCTCGCGTCTGAAGCGAGCGCGGATGGTACCCAAGCGCGCCGGCGGCGGCCCGTTCCCTAGAATCGCGCGGCCACGGGCACCCCCGGCCCGGCCTCTCGCGGAGACCCCGAATGACCCCTGCCGAACTCCTCGCCCAGCACGGCCCGCGCGAGTCGATGGACTACGACCTCGTGGTGGTCGGCGCCGGCCCCGGCGGGCTGGCCACGGCGATCCGCTTCAAGCAGCTGGCTCCCGATCGCTCGGTGGTGGTGCTCGAGAAGGGCTCCGAGCCGGGCGCGCACATCCTCTCGGGCGCAGTGATGGACCCGCGCGCGCTGGCCGAGCTGTTCCCCGACTGGCAGGCGCTCGGCGCGCCGCTGCTGCAGCCGGTGACCGAGGACGAGGTGCTGTTCCTCTCGGCCACCGGGGCGCGCCGCACGCCGCAGTGGCTGATCCCCCAGTGCCTGCACAACCAGGGCAACTACGTCATCAGCCTGGGCGAGGTCACGAAGTGGCTGGCCGCGCAGGCCGAGGCCCTGGGGGTGGAGATCTTCCCCGGCTTCGCGGCCGCCGAGGTGCTGTACGCCGGCGACGGCAGCGCCCGGCCGCCGGTGATCGGCGTGGCCACGGGCCAGCTCGGCCTGGGCAAGGACGGCGAGCCGACCGACCATTTCCAGCTCGGCATGGAGCTGCGCGGCAAGTACACCGTGTTCGCCGAGGGCGCCCGTGGCCACCTGGGCAAGCAGCTGATCGCGCACTGGCGGCTCGACCAGGGCCGCGATCCGCAGAGCTACGCGCTGGGCATCAAGGAGCTGTGGGAGGTGGAGCCCGCCCGGGCCCGGCCCGGCCTGGTGGTGCACACCGCCGGCTGGCCGATGGACGAGCACACCTACGGCGGTGGCTTCCTCTACCACCTGCCGGGCAACCGGGTGACGGCCGGCTTCGTCACCGGGCTGGACTACCAGAATCCCTGGCTCAGCCCGTTCGAGGAGATGCAGCGCTGGAAGACCCACCCGGCCATCCGCGCCCACCTCGAAGGCGGCCAGCGCATCGGCTACGGGGCGCGCGCCATCACGGCCGGCGGGCTGCTGAGCCTGCCCAGGCTGGTGTTCCCGGGCGGGGCGCTGGTGGGCTGCGACGCCGGCACGCTGAACGCCGCGCGCATCAAGGGCAGCCACGCCGCGATCAAGACCGGCATGCTGGCCGCCGAGGCCGCGGCCGCGGCCGTGCAGGCCGGCCGCAGCGGCGACGAGCTCACGGCCTACCCCGAGGCTTTCGCCCGCAGCTGGCTGCACGACGAGCTCGACGGCAGCCGCAACTTCAAGCAGTGGTTCAAGCAGGGCAACACCGTGGGCACGCTGATGACGGGCATCGAGCAGTGGCTGCTGCCCAAGCTCGGCCTGAAGCGCCCGCCCTGGACCGTGCACCGGCACGCGCCCGACCATGCCCGGCTGCATGCCGCCGACCAGGTGCCGAAGATCGACTACCCCAGGCCGGACGGCCGGCTCACGTTCGATCGCCTGAGCTCGGTCTTCATCAGCAACACCAACCACGAAGAGAACCAGCCCTCGCACCTGACGCTGAAGGACGCCTCGGTGCCGGTGGCCGTGAACCTGGCGCGCTACGCCGGCCCCGAGAGCCGCTACTGCCCGGCCGGCGTGTACGAGTACGTCGCCGGCGACGGCGGCGCCGAGCGGCTGGTGATCAACGCCCAGAACTGCGTGCACTGCAAGACCTGCGACATCAAGGACCCGACCCAGAACATCGTCTGGGTCACGCCCGAGGGCGGCGGCGGGCCGAACTACGCGGGGATGTGATCGCGCCCGGCCCCTCGAGCGGGTCGCCGCGGCCCCCGTTGCGGCCGTCCTGGCGGCCCTCGCTGCGACTGTCGTTCCGGCAGTCGCTGGTGGTGGCCTTCCTGGCCATCGCGGCGCTGATGGGCGCGGTGTCGCTGCGCGGGCTGCAGACGCTGGAGCAGCTGCTGGCGCAAAGCCGCGCCGGCGCCGCCCGCGCGCTGCGCCTGAGCGCCGACGCCCAGCACCTGCGCGAGCAGCTGGTGACGATGCAGCGCGCCGCGCGCCAGTACGTGGTGCTGGGCGACCCGCTGCTGCGCCAGACCTACCGCGGCGCTGCCGCCGATGCCGCGGCCCAGCTGCAGGCCCTGGGCGCCGACAGCCTGCCGCCGGCCCTGGTGGCGGCCTGGCACGACCAGCAGGCGCTGATCGACCGCGAGGTCGAGGCCGCGGCGGTGCCCGACCTGCTGCGCGACCGCCGCCTGGAGCTGGCCTTCCGCGAGCTCGACAGCCTGCAGGCCGGCGTGGCCGAGGCCGTCAACCGGGCGACCGAGCGGCGCAACGAGGCGCTGCAGGCCGAGCTCGAGGCCGGCCGGCTGGCCCTCGGCCGCCAGGTGCTGGCGGCCTGCGGCGCCGCCCTGGTGATGGCGCTGGGCTTCGGCATCTGGCTCGCGCGGCCGCTCGCGCGCGTGGAGGCGGCCATCGTCGACCTGGGCGAGAACCGGCTCGAGCAGCGGGTGGAGATCCGCGGCCCGAGCGACGTGCGCCGCCTGGGCCGGCGGCTGGACTGGCTGCGCCAGCGCCTGGCCACCCTCGACGCCGACCGGGCGCGCGTGCTGCGCCATGTCTCGCACGAGCTGAAGACGCCGCTGGCGGCGCTGCGCGAGGGCGTGGGCCTGCTCGAGGACGGCGTCACCGGCCCGCTGGGCGACGACCAGCGCGAGGTGGTGCGCATCCTGGCCCAGAACTCGGCCACGCTGCAGGCCCGCATCGAAGACCTGCTGCGCATCAACGCCGCCGCCTTCGACGCCCAGCGCCTGGTGCGCCGCGCCACCGAGCTCGGCGCCCTGGTCGAGACCCTGGTGGCCGAGCAGCAGCTGCAGTGGCGGGCCCGCGGCCTGCGCATCGCGGTGGCCGGCGCGCCGCTGGTGGCCGAGGTGGACGCGGCGCTGCTGGGCCGTGCGCTGGCCAACCTGCTGTCCAACGCGATCCGGTTCAGCCCCCCGGGCGCTACCATCGAGCTGCGCCTGTCGCGCCAGCCGCAGGCGGTGCGGATCGAGGTGGCCGACCAGGGCCCGGGGGTGGCCGAAGCCGACCGGCAGCGCCTGTTCGAGCCCTTCTATCGCGGCGAGCGCCAGCCCGACAGTCCCCTGCCCGGCACCGGCATCGGCCTGTCCATCGTTGCCGAGACGGTGGCCGCGCACGGGGGCCGGATCGAACTCCTGCCCGCCGACCCGCAAGCCCCGGGCGCCTGTTTCCGCATCGAACTCCCGCATGCCAGCCTCGACTGACCGCCCCCGCCCCCCTGCCCCGCCCCGGGGCCGATCCGCGCTCGCCGCCCTCGCGGCTGCGCTGGCCGCCGGCGGCCTGCTCGGGGCCTGCACCCACGCGCCCCGGGCCCAGCCGCCTGCCGCAACCCCGGCGCCGGCCAGCGCGCCTGCGGCCAAGCCGCCCGTCGCAGCCCCGCCGGCCCCGCCGCCGCCGGCTTCGGCGGCCGAGCCCGACCCGGCGCTGCGTGCCGACCACGCCGCGCGCACGCTGCTGGCCTACAGCGACCGCCTGCGCTCGCTGGCGCCGGCCGACCTGGCGCAGGAACTGGCCCGCCCCCCGGTCGACCCGCTCGAGCAGCCGGGCGTCGCGCTGGAGCAGGCACTGGCCCTGGCCGGCAGCCGCAATCCGGGCGACCTCGCCCGCGCGCTGGCCCTGCTCGACCCGCTGGTGGCGAGCCGGCGCCCCGCGCTCGCCCCCTGGCAGCCGCTGGCGCGGCTGCTGCAGGGCCGCCTGGCCGACCAGCGCCGGCTCGAGGAGGCCGGCGAGCGCCAGGCGCAGCAGCTGCGCGACCAGCAGCGCCGGATCGAGCAGCTCAGCAGCCAGCTCGAAGCCCTGAAGGCGATCGAGCGCAGCCTGAACACCCGCCCGCCCGGCTCGGCCGGCAGTGCGGCCCAGGGTGGGCCGCCGGCGGCCCGCGCGCCGTGAGCCTGCCCGTGGGCCCCACGACCCCGGGGCCGGCCGCCACGCCGCGCGCGCATGTGCTGCTGGTCGACGACGACCCCGACCTGCTGCGGCTGCTGTCGATGCGCCTGACCGGCGCCGGCCACCGGGTGACGGCCGTCGACTCGGCCGAGGCGGCGCTGGCGCAGCTGGCCGTCGAGCGGCCGCGCCTCGTCATCAGCGACGTGCAGCTGCCGGGCGCCGACGGGCTGGCGCTGTTCGAACGCATCCGCAGCCTGCATCCCTCGCTGCCGGTGATCCTGCTCACGGCCCACGGCACCATCCCCGACGCCGTGCAGGCCACGGCGCGCGGCGTGTTCACCTACCTCACCAAGCCCTTCGACGGCAAGGCGCTGCTGGAGCAGGTGGCGCAGGCCCTCGCGGTCTCGCCGGCGCCAGCGCCGGCGGCCACCGGGGGCGACGAGTCGTGGCGCTCGCCCATCGTCAGCCGCAGCCCCCGCATGGCCGAGCTGCTGGCCGAGGCGCGGCTGATCGCGCGCTCGGACGCCAGCGTGCTGATTCGCGGTGCCAGCGGCAGCGGCAAGGAGCTGCTGGCGCAGGCGATCCACCAGGCCAGTCCGCGCGCCGGGCGGCCCTTCGTGGCCGTGAACTGCGGCGCGATCCCCGAATCGCTGCTCGAGTCCGAGCTGTTCGGCCATGTCAAGGGGGCCTTCACGGGCGCCGTGGCCGCGCACCGCGGGCTGTTCCAGGCCGCCGATGGCGGCACCCTGTTCCTGGACGAGATCGGCGACATGCCGGCCGCCCTGCAGGTCAAGCTGCTGCGCGTGCTGCAGGAGCGCGTGGTGCGGCCGCTGGGTTCGAGCGCGGCGCAGCCGGTGGACGTGCGCATCCTGTCGGCCACCCACCGCGACCTCGAGTCGGCCCTGGCCGACGGCCAGTTCCGGCAGGACCTGTACTACCGCCTCAACGTGGTCACGCTGGCCCTGCCCACCCTGGCCGAGCGGCGCGAGGACATCCCGCTGCTGGCGCAGCATTTCCTGGCCCGGCTCGGGGCCAAGCACGGCAAGCAGCTGAACGGCTTCGCGCCCGAGGCGCTGGCCCGGCTGGCCACCGCGAGCTGGCCCGGCAACGTGCGGCAGCTGCACAACGTGGTCGAGCAGGTGGCGGCGCTGGCCACCACGCCGCTGATCCCGGCCTCGCTGGTGCAGCGCGCGCTGCGCACGCCCGAGGTCGAGGTGCTGAGCTACGCCGAGGCGCGGCGCCGCTTCGAGCACGACTACCTCGTCGGCCTGCTCAAGCTCACCGACGGCCAGGTGGCCGACGCAGCGCGCCTGGCCGAGCGCAACCGCACCGAGTTCTACCGGCTGCTGCAGCGCCACCGCCTGACACCCGGGCGCTTCCGCCCCGATGTCGCCGGCGGGGCCGAGCCCGTCGCCGAATAGCGACAGGGCAGAAAGCCCAGGCCGACAAGGGTTTGCCCTGATTTTGACGCTTTCCCTGTCGCTGATCGGCGACGCATTGGCTGTTCGGGAAGCCCCGCCCGAGGCCGAGAAAATCATCCAAGCCGTTGATTCACAAGATGTAAGAAGCTGAGGCACGCAGGTTGCAGTCAAACCTGGCGTGCGCTTCGCTTTCCTCCCTGCCGTCTGCCTGACCCTGCTGCTGCCTCCGCTGCAGGCGCTGGCCTTCGGCTGGGACGACGTGGCCGCACTGGCGCAGCAGGCCGCGGGCCGCGCCTATGTGGCGCCCGAGACGGCGCTGCCGCCGGCGCTGGCGGCGCTGGACTACGACGGCCGGCGCGACATCCGCTACCGGCCCGACCGCGCGGTCTGGCGCCGCGCCGCCCTGCCCTTCCAGCTGCAGTTCTTCCACCGCACCGGCGCCCACCCCGAGGCGGTGGCCATCGACACCATCGAGCCCGACGGGCAGGTGCGTGCAGTGCCGTACCGCGCGGCCGACTACGACTTCGGGCGGCAGCGCCTGGACCCCGGCGGCTGGCCCGCCGACCTGGGCCATGCGGGATTCCGCGTCCACTACGCGCTCAACGACCCGGCCTACCTCGACGAGCTGATCGTCTTCCTGGGCGCCAGCTACTTCCGCGCGCTGGGCCGCGGCCAGCAGTACGGCCTGTCGGCGCGCGGCCTGGCCATCGACACCGTGGGCGGCGCGGGCGAGGAATTCCCGCGCTTCACCCACTTCTGGATCGAGCGCCCGGCGCCGGCAGCCACCACGCTGACCGTCTACGCCCTGCTCGACTCGCCGCGCGCCAGCGGCGCGTACCGCTTCGTGATCGCGCCGGGCGAGGAGACGGTGGTCACGGTGCAGCTGAAGCTGTACCTGCGCGCGGCGGTGGCGCGGCTGGGCATCGCGCCGCTGACCAGCATGTTCCTGCACGGCGAGAACCAGCCCAGCGCCACCGATTTCAGGCCCGAGGTGCACGACTCCGACGGCCTGATGGTGGCTGCCGCCACCGCCACAGCCGCCGCGGGCGGCGCCACCGAGTGGCTCTGGCGCCCGCTCGTCAACCCGGCCACGCCGCTGGTGAGCAGCTTTGCGGTGGCGCGGCTGCAGGGCTTCGGCCTGATGCAGCGCGACCGCCGCTTCGAGGCCTACGAAGACACCGAGGCGCACTACGAGCGCCGCCCCAGCGCCTGGGTCGAGCCGCTGGGCGACTGGGGCCCGGGCCGGGTCGAGCTGCTGCAGCTGCACGCCCCCGACGAGACCTACGACAACATCGTCGCCTACTGGGTGCCGGCGCAGACGCCGCCGCCAGGCCAGGCGCTGAGCCTGTCGTACCGCCTGCACTGGCAGGGCGCGGCGATGCAGCGCCCGCCGGCCGGCTGGGCCGTGCAGTCGCGGCGCGGCCACGGCTGGGCGCCGCTGGCGCCGGGCGAGCTGCAGTTCATGGTCGATTTCGACGGGCCCGCGCTGCGCGCCCTGCCGGCCGGCGCCGCGGTG
>JAGWMW010000096.1 GCA_028871575.1 Burkholderiales bacterium
CAGGGTGGGGCCCGCGCCGTCGGTCTGCAGTTCGCCGTCGGCGAGGGCGTCGGCGGCGTTGACGTTGGGCCGGTCGACCCACGGCGCCGGAGTGTAGGGGCCGGGCACATAGGCTTGCCACACGCCCGTGTTCGAGGGCTGGCCGGGGCGGGATAGGCGGAAAGCCACCGGGATATGCACAGTCCAGCTATCCCGTTTGGCCAGCGCGCCGGTGGTGGGCAGCAGATAGGTCCACTTGTGTGCAGCGCTGAGCGCGGCATCCGCCAGCACTTTGCGGTAGTGCCGGAGCTCGTTGTCCGGACCGATGTTGTTGAGGTCGACCTGCTCGGCCACGGCGTCGATCACGTGGCCGCTGTGATCCACATGCAGCGACAGGTAGACCGTGCCCTGCACGCGGGCACGGATCGCCTCCCCGGGGGAGCGCGGGTGGAGCTTCTTGTTGCCCGCAGCGCTGCGCAGCGTATCGGTCGCATGCGCGTCGTAGTCGCCGAACCGGGCGCCCTTGATGCGGGCGCTGTAGTCGCCGTCGGGCATCTTCTTCAGCACCACCCGCACATGCATGCTGGCCTTGGCGACCACCGGCTCGTGGTGGCGCAGCACCGGACGGAAGCGCCACTGCAGCGCGGTCTTGCGGACCAGATCCGCGATGGGCTGCCCGTACCAGGCGGGGTGGTCGATCACGGCGGCCTCCACCGTGCCGTCCTTGGCTACCACGATGGTCCCGTTGATCACGGCGGAAGCCTCGACGTCTTTGCGCGTACTGGCCTGGGCGGTCACCGCCGTCAGGGCGAGCAGCGCAGCGAACAGTGCCTTCTTCATGCGGGCATTCCTTTGGGTTGCGTTGAAGTCGAACCAGTTTGCGTGACGTGTGTGACAGGTTGGCCGCACCGTCCGTCCCGTGCCATCGGCGGCACCGTGTCGGGCAGCGCGGCCATCGCAGTCCTGTGGTGATTTGTCCCCTGGCAGGCCGCCCAGGCGCCACACGGTTGCCGCCGAGTATGCAGCCGGACCCTGCGCTGCGCGAACCGGCGCTCCATACGCCCCGGTACACGCGCTGCAGCAAGCCCTTCACGTCGACCCCCGCTAGAATTGTGCGGTTCAAGCACACGAAGTCGGAGTCGCCATGAGTTCCCCCGCCAAGCACGTCCCCGCCGGCGCCCCCCAGGCCGAGGCCACCCCGCTGCGTTTCGTCACCGCGGCCAGCCTGTTCGACGGCCACGACGCGGCGATCAACATCATGCGGCGGCTGCTGCAGGGCATGGGGGCGGAGGTGGTGCACCTGGGCCACAACCGCAGCGTCGACGAGGTGGTCACGGCCGCGCTGCAGGAAGACGTGCAGGGCATCGCGATCAGCAGCTACCAGGGCGGCCACGTCGAGTACTTCGGCTACATGGTCGAGCTGCTGCGCCAGCGCGGCGGCGGGCACATCCAGGTCTTCGGCGGCGGCGGCGGCGTCATCGTGCCGGCCGAGATCGACGCGCTGCAGGCCGCCGGCGTGAGCCGCATCTACAGCCCCGAGGACGGCCAGCGCATGGGCCTGGCCGGCATGATCGGCGAGATGCTGATGCGCTGCGACGTCGACCTCGCGCCGCACGCGCCGGCCGATGCGGCCGCGCTGCAGGGCCACGGCGACGCCGCCTGGCGCGCGCTGGCGCAGGCCATCACGGCGCTGGACAACGGGGCTGCCGCGCCGGCGCTGCGGGCCTCGCTGGCGGCCGCGGCCCAGGGCTCGAAGACGCCCGTGCTCGGCATCACCGGCACCGGCGGCGCCGGCAAGAGCAGCCTCACCGACGAGCTGATCCGCCGCCTGCGGCTGGACCAGGACGATGCGCTGCGCATCGCGGTGATCTCGATCGACCCCAGCCGGCGCAAGAGCGGCGGCGCGCTGCTGGGCGACCGCATCCGCATGAACGCCATCGGGCCCTGGGGCGCCGGCCCGCGCGTGTTCATGCGCAGCCTGGCCACGCGCAACGCATCGGCCACCGGCGGCAGCGAGATCAGCCAGGCCCTGCCGGAGGTGCTCTCGGCCTGCAAGGCCGCCGGCTTCGACCTGATCGTGGTCGAGACCTCGGGCATCGGCCAGGGCGACGCCGCCATCGTGCCGCTGGTGGACGTGGCGCTGTACGTGATGACGCCCGAGTACGGCGCGGCCAGCCAGCTCGAGAAGATCGACATGCTCGACTTCGCCGACCTCGTGGCCATCAACAAGTTCGACCGCAAGGGCGCGCCCGATGCGCTGCGCGACGTGGCCAAGCAGGTGCAGCGCAACCGCAACGCCTTCGGCACCCCGCCCGAGGCCATGCCGGTCTTCGGCACCATGGCCAGCCGCTTCAACGACGATGGCGTGACGGCGCTGTACCAGGCCCTGCGCACGCGCCTGGCCGACCTCGGCCTGCCGCTGGCCGAGGGCCGGCTGCCCAAGGTCGACACGCGCCACAGCACGCACCAGGTGCCGATCGTGCCGCCGGCGCGGGTGCGCTACCTCGCCGACATCGCCGACACCGTGCGCGGCTACCATCGCCGCGCGCTCGAGCAAAGCCGCCTGGCGCGCGAGCTGCAGCAGCTGCGCGCCACCGCCGCCTTGCTCAGCACCGACAAGCCCGGCCGCCACCGCGCCGTCGAGGCGGTGCTGGACCTGGCGGCCCAGCGCGAGGCCAGGCAGGACCCGGGCGCCAGGAAGCTGCTGGCGATGTGGCCCGAGATGCGCAAGGCCTACGCGGGCGACGAGTACGTCGTGAAGATCCGCGACCAGGAGATCCGCACCGCGCTCGTGCACACGACCCTGTCGGGCAGCAAGATCCGCAAGGTGGCGCTGCCGCGCTACGAGGACGACGGCGAGATCCTGAAGTGGCTGCTGCTGGAGAACGTGCCCGGCAGCTTCCCCTACACCGCCGGCGTGTTCGCCTTCAAGCGCGAGGGCGAGGACCCCACGCGCATGTTCGCCGGCGAGGGCGACGCCCAGCGCACCAACCGGCGCTTCCACCTGCTGTCCGCGGGCATGCCGGCCCAGCGCCTGTCGACCGCGTTCGACTCGGTCACGCTGTACGGCCACGACCCCGACCCGCGGCCCGACATCTACGGCAAGGTCGGCAACAGCGGTGTCAGCATCGCCACGCTCGACGACATGAAGGTGCTCTACGCCGGCTTCGAGCTGACCCGGCCCAGCACCAGCGTCAGCATGACGATCAACGGCCCGGCGCCCACGATCCTGGCGATGTTCATGAACACCGCCATCGACCAGAACCTGGACAAGTTCCGCGCCGACAACGCCCGCGAGCCCACCGACGACGAGGCGGCGAAGATCGCGAGCTGGACCCTGGCCCATGTGCGCGGCACCGTGCAGGCCGACATCCTCAAGGAGGACCAGGGCCAGAACACCTGCATCTTCAGCACCGAGTTCAGCCTGAAGGTGATGGGCGACATCGCGCAGTGGTTCGTGCGCCACGACGTGCGCAACTTCTACTCGGTGTCGATCAGCGGCTACCACATCGCCGAGGCCGGCGCCAACCCGATCAGCCAGCTCGCCTTCACGCTGGCCAACGGCTTCACCTTCGTCGAGGCGTACCTGGCGCGCGGCATGCACATCGACGACTTCGCGCCCGCCCTGAGCTTCTTCTTCAGCAACGGCATGGACCCGGAGTACACGGTGCTGGGCCGCGTGGCGCGCCGGATCTGGGCCGTGGCCATGCGCGAGCGCTACGGCGCGGCCGAGCGCAGCTGCAAGCTGAAGTACCACGTGCAGACCAGCGGCCGCAGCCTGCACGCGCAGGAGATCGCCTTCAACGACATCCGCACCACGCTGCAGGCGCTGATCGCGGTCTACGACAACTGCAACAGCCTGCACACCAACGCCTACGACGAGGCGATCACCACGCCCACCGAGGAGAGCGTGCGCCGCGCGATGGCGATCCAGCTCATCATCAACCGCGAGTGGGGGCTGGCGCGCAACGAGAACCCGAACCAGGGCGCCTTCGTCATCGACGAGCTGACCGAGCTGGTGGAGGCGGCGGTGCTGGCCGAGTTCGACCGCATCGCCGAGCGCGGCGGCGTGCTCGGCGCGATGGAGACCGGCTACCAGCGCAGCAAGATCCAGGAGGAGAGCCTGCACTACGAGATGCTCAAGCACACCGGCGAGCTGCCCATCGTGGGCGTCAACACCTTCCGCAACCCCGGCGGCGAGCCGGCGCCGCAGGCCCTGGCGCTGGCGCGCAGCACCGAGGCCGAGAAGCAGAGCCAGCTGCAGCGGCTGCGCGACTTCCACGCCCGCCACGCTGCCGAGTCCCCGGCGATGCTGGCCCGGCTGCGGCAGGCCGTGATCGACAACGCCAACGTCTTCGAGGTGCTGATGGATGCCGTGCGCTGCTGCAGCCTGGGCCAGATCACGAACGCGCTGTTCGAGGTCGGCGGGCAGTACCGGCGCAGCCTGTAGCCTCCGGGCGCCACGTCCGCCACGTCCGCCACGCCCGCCATGCCCGCCATGCCCGCCGCCGCCTTCCGCCCATCGACCGAGGAGCCGCCCATGAACCTGCCGACTTTCGAAGCCTTCAAGTCTTCGGCCCTGGCCGAGGGGTTCGACGAGGTGCTGGTGCGCGAGTGGGCGCCGGGCCAGGTGGTGGCCACGCACACGCACCCGTTCGCGGTCAAGGCGCTGGTGGTCAGCGGCGAGTTCGCGCTCACCTGCGACGGCCACACCCGGCGCATCGTCGCCGGCAAGGGCTTCGAGCTGGCGCGCGACGTGCCGCACGCGGAGCATTACGGGCCCCAGGGCGCCACCTACTGGGCTGCCCGGCGGCACGCCCCGGGCTGACGCCCCGAGGGGCGTGCCGCGGCCCCGGGATCAGGTGCGAACGCGGCGGTCGTCGGGGCTGCCGGCGCGGCGGTCGAAGCCGGTGCGGCGGTCCCCCCAGGCCTGCTCGAGCTCGAGCCGCTTGATCTCCTCCACCGCCCCTTCGTCGGCGCCGCCGGCCTTGCGCGCCTGTGCGCGTGCCAGCCGCTCCATCAGCCGCAGGTCGCGGTCGGTGAGGCCGAGCGCGCTGTCGGCCCACTGGTCGACGATGGCCAGCAGCGTCTCGTAGCGGATCGGCGCGGCCAGCCGCTGCGCGCGCAGCGCGGCCAGCACGCCGCGGTGGCGCGGGTCGACCTCGCGCACCACCTGCTCGATGGCGGCTTCGCCCTGGCCGTCGTCGACCACGACGTCGATCACGCGCCGGTAGTGCAGCTCCTCGGCGCTGTAGAGGCGGCCGGAGAGGATCATCTCGTTGGCCACCGCGAAGCCGGCGCGGCGGATCGTGAAGTCCCAGGCGCCCATGCCCGGGAACAGGTTGAACAGCACCTCGGGGAAGCCGGCCTGCGCGCCGCGCTCGAAGATGATGCGGTGGAAGGGCAGCACCGACTCCAGGCCCCCGCCCAGCGTGTCGCCCTGCGACAGCACGGTGGTGTGCACGCCCAGGCTGGCGGCGTTCTCCATCCACCACACCAGGTCGACGCAGCGCCGGCCGTAGAGCTTGAGCGAGTCGACGTCGCCGGCCCGCACCAGCAGCACGAACAGCGCCAGGTCGCCGCCGAAATTGAACACCCGCGGCACGTCGGAGGTCATCACGAAGTGCCGCACCAGCCCCGGGTTGGCGCTGATGTCGGACAGCATCTGCTGCAGCTCGCCCATCGCGGCCAGGCTGTAGCACTGGATCGGCCGCACGCAGGTGCGCACGCGCAGCAGCCGAAGGTCGGAGCTCCACTCCAGGCGGATGGTCTTGTAAGGCCGGCCCAGCAGGCCGGCCACGCCGACGGCGGGCGTGGGGTAGAGGGACACGCGCGGGCCCTAGATCGCCTCGATGATGCGGGTGAAGTGGTGGAAGTTCACGCGCACCGATTCCACCACAGCCTGCAGGGCCGGCTCGCCGTCGAGCCGGTTCACGATCTTGCGCAGGTCGGCCATGTGCTGCGCGTCCATCGTGGCGTGCGAGTCGATGAACGAGACGCCGCGGTCGCCGTCCAGCAGCAGCGATTCGCGGATCGCGCTGGCGAAGGGCCCGCCGTAGACCGAGGCGATCACCTCCAGCGCGTACAGCATGCCCAGCACCGAGCAGGGGTGGCGGCGGTCGGCGGCCCAGTAGTTGTAGCCGTTCAGCGCCAGCGTGTGCGCCGAGGGCGCGTGGGCGCGGGCGGCCTCGGCGGCCACGCCGATGGCCTCGAGGTCGTTGAGCACCCAGGTCTCGTGGCCGGTCTCCTCGTGCATGTGCTCGTACAGGAAGTGGCGGATCGGCTGCAGCGCCTCGTGCGCCGGGTCGCCCATGCGGCTGGCCGCGGCGGCGCAGACCGGGTTGAAGTTCCAGACCACGTGGTAGAGCTCGAGCAGCAGGGCCCGGTAGCGCTCCACCGCCATGCCATCGGCCACCGCGGCCACCACCACCGGGTGGGTCTCGAACCCGCGCCGGTCCTCGTCGCTGCGCGTGACCAGCTCTGCAAAGAAAGACAGCATCCGTTTCCCCAACGTGGCCCCGCGGCTCGGGCTGAGCGGGTGCCGGTGCATTCTGCCCGCGAGCAAGAGCCGGGCCTACCGTCAAACCTGACAGGGTGACTTCTACAATCCCGCCCATGACCGATCTGGCCCTGCCGCTGCATCCGCCCCTGCGGCGCCGCATCGGCGAGCTGCCCGACACGCTGATCAGCCAGATCGCCGCCGGCGAGGTGGTCGAGCGGCCGGCCTCGGTCGTGCGCGAGCTGCTGGACAACGCGCTGGACGCCGGCGCGCGCCAGGTCGTGGTGCGGCTGGCCGCCGGCGGCGTGCGCGCCATCGTGGTCGAGGACGACGGCGGCGGCATCGCGCGCGAAGACCTGCCGCTGGCTCTGAAGCGGCACGCCACGAGCAAGATCGCGAGCCTGGCCGAGCTCGAGGCGGTGTCGACGATGGGTTTCCGCGGCGAGGCGCTGGCCGCCATCGCCTCGGTGGCGGCGGTCACGCTGGTCACGCGCACCGAGGACGCGCCGCACGCCTGGCGCCTGGACGCGCAGGATGGCGAGATCGCGCCCGCGGCCCGCGCGGTGGGCACCACGGTCGAGGTGCAGGAGCTGTTCTTCAGCACGCCGGCCCGGCGCAAGTTCCTCAAGACCGACGCCACCGAGCTGGCGCATGCGCTGGAGGTCGTGCGCCGCCACGCGCTGGCGCGGCCCGAGGTCGGCTTCACAGTCTGGCACGAGGCTCGGCTGCTCGCGCAGTGGCGGCCCGCAGCCGCGGCCGTGCGCTGGGCCGAGGTGCTGGGCCCCGAGTTCGTGGCCGCGAGCAGCCCGCTGCAGGCCGCGCGCGGGCCGCTGGCCCTGGCGGGGCGGGTGGGCCGGCCCGAGGCGGCGCGGGCCCGCGCCGACCTGCAGTACCTGTTCGTCAACGGCCGCCACGTGCGCGACCGGCTGCTGGCGCATGCTGTGCGCTCGGCCTACGAGGACCAGCTCCATGGCAGCCGCCAGCCGGCCTACGCGCTGTTCCTGCACATCGCGCCCGATGGGGTCGACGTGAACGTGCACCCGGCCAAGGTCGAGGTGCGCTTTCGCGACGGGCGGGCCGTGCACCAGGCGCTGCGCCATGCGGTCGAGGACGCGCTGGCGCCCACGCGCGCGCTGGCCGGCCTGGGCGCCGCGACCTTAGCGCCCACCGCCGGAGACGCGGCGGCCGCCCCTGGGCCCGCGACCGGGCGGCCGGCCACGCCGCCGCCGGCCGCCGCCTTGGCGATGCCCCGCTGGCAGCCGGCCCTGGCCCTGGCCGACGCGCCGCCGCTGGCGCGCGAGCCGCTGCCGCCCTGGCGCGGGCCGGCGCCGGCCGGACCTGCCGACTCCGCCGATCCCGCCGATCCCGCCGATCCCGCCGATCCCGCCGATCCCGCCGATCCCGCCGATCCCGCCGAGGCGGCCCCGGCCTGGCCGCTGGGCCGTGCCCTGGCCCAGGTCGGCGGCGTCTACGTGCTGGCCGAGAACGCGCAGGGGCTGGTCGTGGTCGACATGCACGCCGCGCACGAGCGCATCGTGTATGAGCGGCTCAAGCGCTCGGCCGCGGCCGGGTCCCGCTTGCCCGCGCAGCCGCTGCTGATCCCGCAGACCCTGGCCGCCACGCCGGTCGAGATCGCCACGGCCGAGGCCGAGCAGGCCACGCTGCAGGCCCTGGGGCTGGACCTGGGCGTGCTGGGCAGCGCCACGCTGGTGCTGCGCAGCCGGCCGGCGGCGCTGCCCGACGCCGACCTGGCCGAGCTCGCGCGCTCGGTGCTGGCCGAGCTGGCGCACCCCGACGGCGGCGGGGCCAGCCGCGCCGTGCAGCGCGCGCGCGACGACCTGCTGGCCACGATGGCCTGCCACGGCGCGGTGCGCGCGCACCGGCGGCTCACGGTCGAGGAAATGAATGCCCTGCTGCGCGAGATGGAGGCCACCGACCGGGCCGACACGTGCAACCATGGGCGCCCGACCTGGCGCCAGGTGACGCTGAAGGAGCTGGACGCGCTGTTCCTGCGCGGCCGCTGAGCGCCCGCCTCGGCACCGACCCTTACGTTTCGAACTCTGGAGGACTCCCGATGCCGGCCACTTTGCGTCGCCGCACCCTGACCGCCCGGGCGGCCCTGATGGGCCTGGTCGCCCTGGCGGGCCTCGGCGCCGCCCCGGCGGCCCGGGCCGCCGGGGCCTACGACCCGCAGGCCGACGCGCCGCGCGACATCCAGCAGGCGCTGGCCGACGCGGCGCGGGCGAAGGTGCCTGTGCTGATCGTCTTCGGCGCCAACTGGTGCCCCGACTGCCGCGTGCTCGACCTCGCGCTGCACACCGGCGCCAGCGCGCCGCTGGTGGCGCGCGACTTCCGCGTCGTCAAGGTCGACGTCGGCCGCTTCGACCACAACGTGGCCCTGGCCGAGCGCTACGGCGTGCCGCTGAAAAAGGGCATCCCGGCCGTGGCCGTGGTCTCGCCCGAGGGCCGGGTGCTCTACGCCACCCGGGGCGGCGAGCTGGCCGACGCCCGCTCGATGGGCGATGCCGGCATCTACGACTTCTTCGAGCGCGTCAGCCACCAGGCGCTGAAGTGAGTCAGTGCCCGCCGCCCAGGTAGGCGGCCTTCACGGCCGGGTCGTCGCGCAGCCGCGCGGCCGGCCCGTGCAGCGAGATGCGGCCGTTCTCGAGCACGTAGCCGTAGTCGGCCACGGCCAGCGCGGCGGCGGCGAACTGCTCGACCAGCAGCATCGTCACGCCCTGCGCCTTCAGCCGGCCGATGATGCGGAAGACCTCTTCCACCAGGATCGGCGCCAGGCCCATCGAGGGCTCGTCCAGCAGCACCACCTCGGGGTTGAGCATCACGGCGCGCGCCATCGCCAGCATCTGCTGCTCGCCGCCCGAGAGCGTGCCGGCGAGCTGCAGGCGGCGCTCCTTCAGGCGCGGGAACAGGTCCATCGCGCGCTGCAGGTCGGCCTCGATGTTGCCCTTCGGACGCGCGCCGGTGTAGCGCGGGAAGGCGCCCAGGCGCAGGTTGTCGGTCACGGTCATGGTCGCGAACACGCGCCGGCCCTCCGGCGAATGCGCCAGGCCCAGGCGCGCGATGTGGTACGACTCGCGGCCGTCGATGCGCTGGCCGCCGAGCGTGATCTCGCCCGCGCTGGGCTTGATCATCCCGGAGACGGCGCGCATCGTCGTCGTCTTGCCGGCGCCGTTGGAGCCGATCAGCGTCACGACCTGGCCGCGCCGGACCTCCATCGAGATGCCCTGCAGCACCTCGACCTTGCCGTAGCCGGCATGCAGGTTCTGGATCTTCAGCATGTCCGGCCCTCAGCTCGCCTGGCCGCCGAGGTAGGCCTCGATGACCTTGGGATCGGCCCTGACCTCGGCCGGCAGGCCCTCGGCGATCTTCTGGCCGAAGTCGAGCACCGAGACGCGGTCGCAGACCGACATCACGACGTCCATGTGATGCTCGATCAGGATCAGCGTGATGCCATGGTCGCGGATCTTGGCGATGATCGCGATCAGCTCCTTGATGTCGGGCGCCGTCAGGCCGGCCGCCGGCTCGTCGAGCAGCAGCAGCTGCGGGTCGAGCGCGAGCGCGCGCGCGATCTCGAGCAGGCGCTGCTTGCCGTAGGGCAGGTTGCGCGCCTCCTCGTGCGCGAGGTCGGCGAGGCCGACGAACTGCAGCAGCGCCAGCGCGCGCGCGGTCGCGGCGCGGTCCTCGCGCGCATAGCGCCGGCTGTGCAGCGCGACGTCGACGATGTTCGCGCGGAAGCTGTGGTGCAGGCCGACCATCACGTTCTGCAGCGCCGTCATCTCGCCGAACAGCTGCACGTTCTGGAACGTGCGCGCGATGCCCGACAGCGCGATGTCCGACGAGCTGTGGCCGACGACGGCGCGGCCCGCGAACTCGATCGCGCCCGAGGTCGGCTGGTAGATGCCGGTGAGCACGTTCATCATCGTGCTCTTGCCCGATCCGTTCGGGCCTATGAGCCCGTGCACGGTGCCGCGCGCCACGCGCAGCTCGACATCGTTGAGCGCCTTCAGGCCGCCGAAGCGCATCACGATGCGCGTCGCGCTGAGCAGCACGGTGCCGGCGTCGGTCGCGGCGGCGGTCGAGACCGCGTCGCCGCGCATCGCGCCGACGTCGGCCTCGTCGAAGGCGGCGCCGCGCGGGCGCAGGTTCAGCGCCTGGCGCACGAAGCCGACGATGCCGTCCTGCAGGTAGTAGACGACGAACAGCATGATGAGGCCGAAGATCGTCAGCCGCCAGTCGGTCATCGAATGGAGCAGGAACGAGACCCCGGCCAGCGCGGCGCTGCCGAGCACCGGTATCGCCGCCGCACGGGCGTTCGTGCGGCCGCGCGCGATGCCGACCGCGGCGCCGGCGGCGACGAGCACGGCGATCGTCACCGCCACCTCGCGGAACTGGTCGACATCGTCGAGCAGCTTGGGCAGCAGCACGATGACGGTGGCGCCGACGATCGCTCCGACGCGGGTCTTGCGCCCGCCCATGATGATGGCGAGCAGGAACAGCACCGTGAGGTCGAAGGTGTAGGTGTTGGGGCTGATGTACTGCTCGGAATAGGCGTAGAGCGCGCCCGCCAGTCCCGCCATGCCGGCGCTGATGACGAAGGCGTAGACCTTGTAGCGGTAGACGCTCACGCCCATGCAGTCCGACGCCACCGGGCTGCCGCGCAGCGCCTCGAAGGCGCGCCCGAGGTGCGAGCGCAGGATGCGGTGCACGACGACCAGCGACAGCACGAGCAGCGCCAGCACGAGCCAGTAGAAGCTGCGGTCGTCGAGCTGGAGGCCGAACAGCTTGGGCCTGTCGAGCGTGATGCCCATCGGCCCGTTGGTGAGGAAATCCATCTCGTTGATGAGGATCCCGATGATGGTCCCGAAGGCCAAGGTCACCATCGCCAGGTAGGGGCCGGTGACGCGCAGCGCCGGCAGCGCGAGCAGGGCGCCGAAGCCGGCCGTGACGAGGATCGCACCCGGCAGCGTGATCCACAGCGGCGCCGTCAGCTTCATCACGAGCACGCCGGCGGCGTAGGAGCCGATGCCGAACAGCCCGGCATGGCCGAGCGAGACCTGGCCCGTGTAGCCGACGACGATGTCCAGGCCGAAGAGCAGGATCGCGTAGATCATGATCGTCTGGACCAGGTGCAGGTAGTACGGATTGTCGAACGCGAGCGGCAAGCCCGCGACGACGGCGACCGCGATGGCGCCCAGGAGTACCGCGGGGCGCTTCATACCTTCTTGATCGCCGTCTTGCCGAACAGGCCGGCGGGCTTGATCGCGAGCACGATCAGCAGCAGCACGAGGCCGGGCACGTCCTTGTAGCCGGTCGAGATGTAGAAACCGGTCGTCGTCTCGGCCACGCCGAGGATGATGCCGCCGAGGATGATGCCCATGCCGCTCGTCAGACCGCCGATGATGGCGACGGCGAAGGCCTTGAGCCCGAGCACCGCGCCCATCGTCGCGCCGGTCAGCGTGAGCGGCGCGATCAGCACGCCGGCGAAGGCGGCCGACATCGACGACAGCGCATACGAGAACGTGATCACGAGCCCGGTGTTGATGCCCATCAGCTTGGCCGCGTCGCGGTCGTTGAAGGTCGCGACGACCGCCTTGCCGTAGATCGTGCGGCGGTTGAAGACCTCGACCGCCAGCATCATCGCCACCGCACCGACGACGACCAGCAGTTCCATCGGCAGCACGTTGGCGCCCAGCACATGCAGCGGCGCCTCGGGCAGCGGCG
>JAGWMW010000097.1 GCA_028871575.1 Burkholderiales bacterium
GCCCAGCGCGCGCGCGGCCGCCTCGTCGGCGACGGCCGCGTCCAGCCGCGCGCGCAGCACGGGCCGCCGCGGCTCGACGGCATCGCCCAGCGCGGCGTCGAGGTGCAGCCGCCCGCCCTGCCAGGTCGCATGCGCGGCCAGCGGCAGGCTGCAGCTGCCGCCCAGCGCACGGGAGACGGCGCGCTCGGCCTGCGTGGCCAGCCAGGTGGGCTCGTGGCGGGTCTGCGCCAGCAGCGCCCGCAGGGCCTGCGCGTCCTCGCGCACCTCCAGGCCCAGCGCGCCCTGGCCGGCGGCCGGGATCATCTGCAGCGGGTCGAGCCGGGCGCGGATGCGCGCGGCGAGCCCGAGCCGCAGCAGCCCGGCCGCGGCCAGCACGATGGCGTCGAAGCCGCCCTCGTCGAGCTTGCGCAGCCGGGTGTCGAGGTTGCCGCGCAGCGGCTCGATGCGCAGGTCGGGCCGCAGCGCCAGCAGCTGCACCACCCGGCGCAGGCTGGAGGTGCCGACGACCGCGCCCTGCGGCAGCGCGTCCAGGCTCGCGTAGCGGTTGGACACCAGGGCGTCGCGCGGGTCCTCGCGCTCCCACACCGCGGCCAGCACGAAGCCGCCCGGCAGGTCCATCGGCACGTCCTTCAGCGAATGCACGGCGAGCTGGGCGCGGCCGTCCTCCAGCGCGGCCTCGAGCTCTTTCACGAACAGCCCCTTGCCGCCGACCTTGGACAGGCTGCGGTCCAGGATCTGGTCGCCCCGCGTGGTCATGCCCAGCAGCTCCACGCGCAGCCCGAAGTGCGCCACCAGCGCGTCGCGCACATGCTCGGCCTGCCACAGGGCCAGGCGGCTCTCGCGGGTGGCGATGACGGTGGGCTCGTCCATCGGCCGGATCATAGCCAGCAGCGGGCACGCGGCTTGCGCGCGGCCGGGCTTGCCCGCTCGCCGACAATCGGTAACCTGGTTACACCGCCCGGAGACCCCATGCCACGCACCACCACCGCCCGCGCCACCACCCAGCCACGCACCAAATCCAGGCCTGGCGCGGCCGAAAACGATGCCGCCGTGAAGAACCGCCCGCTGGTCGAAGATATCCGGTTACTCGGCCGCATCCTGGGCGACGTGATCCGCGAGCAGGAAGGCGCGGCCGCCTTCGACCTCATCGAGCGCATCCGCCAGCTCTCGGTGGCGTACCGGCTCAAGGCCGATGCCAGCGCCGGCCGCGTGCTCGACCGGCTGCTGAAGAACCTCTCGGCCGACCAGACCGTGACCGTGATCCGCGCCTTCAGCTACTTCAGCCACCTGGCCAACATCGCCGAGGACCGCCACCACGTGCGCCGGCGCGCCGTGCACGAGCGCGAAGGCCGCCACCAGGAAGGCTCGCTGGCGGTGGCCTTCGAGCGGCTGCAGCGGGCCGACCACCGCGCCGCCGACATCGCCGCGATGCTGGCCGACGCCTACATCTCGCCCGTGCTCACGGCGCACCCGACAGAAGTGCAGCGCAAGAGCATCCTGGATGCCGAGCGCGCCATCGCCGCGCTGCTGGGCGAGCGCGACGAGCGCCCCGGCGCCGAGCAGCGCGCCGACAACGAGGCGCTGATGCGCGCCCGCGTGACTCAGCTGTGGCAGACGCGGATGATCCGCACCGCGCGGCTGACGGTGGCCGACGAGGTCGAGAACGCGCTCAGCTACTACCCGGCCACCTTCCTGCGCGAGATCCCGCGCCTGTACCGCGAGATCGAGCGCGCCCTGCCCGGGCACCCGGTGGCGCCCTTCCTGCGCATGGGCCACTGGATTGGCGGCGACCGCGACGGCAACCCCAACGTCACCGCGGGCACGCTGCGCCATGCGCTGTCGCGCCAGTCCGAGGTGGCACTGCGGCACTACCTGACCGAGGTGCACGCGCTCGGCAGCGAGCTCTCGCTGTCGGCCGCGCTGGCCCCGGTGACGCCCGAGATGGCGGCGCTGGCCGCCCGCTCGCCCGACCAGAACGAGCACCGCAGCGACGAGCCCTACCGGCGCGCGCTGATCGGCCTGTACGCCCGGCTGGCCGCGACGCTGCAGCAGCTCACCGGCACCGAGGCGCTGCGCCATGCGGTGGCGCCGCAGGACCCGTATGCCGACGCCGCCGAGTTCCTGCGCGACCTGCGCGTGATCGAGCGCTCGCTGCACGCGCACCACGCGCAGGCCCTGGTCGGGCCGCGCCTGGCGCCGCTGATGCGCGCGGTGCAGGTGTTCGGCTTCCACCTGGCCACGCTCGACCTGCGGCAGAGCTCGGACCAGCACGAGGCGGTGGTGGCCGAGCTGCTGCAGCGCGCCCGCATCGAGCCCGACTACGCCGCGCTGGACGAGGCGGCGCGGCGGCGCTGCCTGCTGGCGCTGCTGAACGACGCCCGCCCGCTGCGCGTGCACGGCGCCGTCTACTCCGCGCTGGCGCAGGGCGAACTGGCGATCTTCGAGACCGCGCGGCTGGCGCTGGCGCGCTACGGCCGCGAGGCCATTCGCCACTACATCATCTCGCACACCGAGGAGGTGTCCGACCTGCTCGAGGTGCTGCTGCTGCAGAAGGAATGCGGGCTGCTCACCGGCACGCTGGACGCGGCCGAGGGCGCCGACGCCGCCCGCGCGGCGCTGATCACGGTGCCGCTGTTCGAGACCATCGCCGACCTGCGCCGCAGCGAGCCCATCATGCGCGAGTTCTACGCCCTGCCCGGCGTGCGCGCGCTGGTCGTGCGCAGCGGCGCCGAGCAGGACGTGATGTTGGGCTACAGCGACAGCAACAAGGACGGCGGCTTCTTCACCAGCAACTGGGAGCTCTACCGCGCCGAGACGGCGCTGGTGGCGCTGTTCGCCGAGCTCGGGCGCGAGCACCCGATCACGCTGCGCCTGTTCCACGGCCGCGGCGGCACCGTGGGCCGCGGCGGCGGGCCCAGCTACCAGGCGATCCTGGCCCAGCCCCCGGGCACGGTGAACGGGCAGATCCGCCTGACCGAGCAGGGCGAGGTCATCGCCAGCAAGTACGCGCACCCCGACATCGGCCGCCGCAACCTCGAGACCCTGGTCGCGGCCACGCTCGAGGCCACGCTGCTGACGCCCACCAAGACGGCGCCGAAGTCCTTCCTCGAGGCCGCGGCCGCGATCAGCGAGGCCAGCTTCCGCGCCTACCGCCGGCTGGTCTACGAGACGCCGGGCTTCACCGAGTACTTCTTCGCCGCCACGCCCATCCGCGAGATCGCCGAGCTCAACCTGGGCTCGCGCCCGGCCAGCCGCAAGGCCACGCGCGCGATCGAGGACCTGCGCGCCATCCCCTGGAGCTTCAGCTGGGGCCAGTGCCGCATGGCCCTGCCCGGCTGGTGCGGCTTCGGCACCGCGATCGAGGCCTTCCTGGGCAGCGGCGCCGACCGCGACGCGCGGGTCGAACTGCTGCAGCGCATGCACCGGCAGTGGCCGTTCTTCCGCACCCTGCTGTCGAACCTGGACATGGTGCTGGCCAAGAGCGACCTGCGCATCGCCGCGCGCTACGTCGACCTGGTCGAGGACCCCAAGGCGGCGCGGCGCATCTTCGCCGCCCTGCGCGCCGAATGGCAGCGCACCCACGACGCGCTGGCCCTCGTCACCGGCGAGACCGAGCGGCTTCAGTCCAACCCGGCCCTGGCGCGATCGATCGCGCACCGCTTCCCCTACCTCGATCCGCTGAACCACCTGCAGGTCGAGCTGCTGCGCCGCTATCGCCAGCGCCGCGACGGCCAGCCCGGGGTCGACCGCCTGCAGCGCGGCATCCACCTGTCGATCAACGGCATCGCCGCGGGGCTGCGCAACACCGGCTGAGCGCGGCCGCCTCGCCGAACGCCGGGGGGCGGCTCAGCGCCGCGACAGCGCCGCCCTCACCTCGGCCAGCTGGCGGCGCGAGACCGCGAGCCACTCGTCCAGCGGGGCCACGCGCACGGCCCAGCCCTCGCCCTCGCCGTCGCCCTCGCGGAGGGCCATGCGGGCCCCGGCGGCCCCGGCGGCGTCGCCCGCAGTCGCGCGATCGCGCCGCTCCAGCGCCCGGATCGCCCGCTGCGCGACGAGCGCGTTGCGGTGCACGCGGATGAAGCCCGGGCCGACCCGGCGGGCCAGGACCGACAGCGAATCGTCCAGCAGGTGCGCGTGCAGGGCGGTGCGCAGCGTCACGTACTTCAGCTCGGCCTTCAGGTACAGCACCTCGGCCAGCGGCAGGCGCAGCAGGCGGCCGCGGTCGCGCACCAGCAGCACCGGCTCGGGCGCCGGCGGCGCCGGCTCGCGCAGGGGCGGGGCCACGCGCAGCAGGGCGGCCAGCAGCCGCTCGCGCCGCACCGGCTTGGTCAGGTAGTCGGTGGCCTCGAGGTCGAAGGCGCGCACGGCGTGCTCGGCATGCGCCGTCACGAAGATCAGCGCCGGCGGCTCGCTCAGGCGGCGCAGGGCCCGCGCCAGCGCCAGGCCGGCGTTGGGGCCGGGGCCGGGCATCCGGATGTCCAGCAGCACGGCGTCCACCGGCGTGGCGCGCAGCAGCGCCAGCGCCTCGTCGGCATCGCCGGCCTCGACCAGCACCTGCGCGTGCAGCTCGGGCAGCGCCTGCAGCAGCGCGCGCAGGCGCTGGCGCGCCAGCGGCTCGTCGTCGACCAGGGCCAGCCTCAATGCGGCCTCACGGCGCCGGCACCACCAGCCGGGCGTGGAACATCGCGCCCTCGCGCCAGGCGTCGCACTGCGCCGCCACGTCGTGCAGCAGGCGCAGGCGTTCGCGCACGTTGTGCAGTGCCATGCCGTGGCCGGGGTTGCCCGGCGCGTCGTCGCCGGCGCCCAGGGTGTTGCTGACGACGACCACGGCCTGCCCGCGCAGGCGTTGCACGCGCACGATCACGCGCCCGCCCGCGGCGGCCGGCTCGATGCCGTGGCGCACCGCGTTCTCGACCAGGGGCTGCAGCACCAGCGGCGGCACGCGCGCACCGCCGACCCCCGGCTCGATCTGCCACTGCACCGACAGCCGGGCGCCGAAGCGCACCTGCTCGATGGCCAGGTAGCGCCGCGCGAGCTCGATCTCCTCGTCCAGCGTCACGGCCGAGCCCACCTCCGCCAGCGCGACGCGGAACAGCTGCGCCAGGTCCTCGAGCACGTTCTCGGCCCGCTCGGGGTCGACCCGCACCAGGGCCAGCGCGGTGTTCAGCGCGTTGAACAGGAAGTGCGGCCGGATGCGCGACTGCAGCTCGGCCAGCCGCGCGCTGGCGTTGGCCGGGTGCCAGATGCGCGCGCGCAGCTCGAGCCAGGCCCACAGCAGCGCGGCGAACGCGGCTCCGGCCAGCGCCACCGCGGCGGCCCGGCGCAGGTCGCCGCCGGCGCCGCCCGCGCCATCCAGGCCGGCCCAGACCAAGGGCAGCCAGCCGAGCCAGGCGGCGGCGGCGCCCAGCAACAGCACCGCCCCGCTGCGCCGCGCCGCCTCGGCCCGGCGCAACGGCCGCTGCAGCGCGCACACCGAGACCAGCCACAGCAGCGTGCCGGCCGCGCCGATGAAGGCCAGCGCCGCCTGGTGCCCGGCCCATTGTTCCAGGCTGCCGCCGCTGCCCAGCGCCACGATCATCAGCACGGCCTGCACCAGCAGCACCGCGCGCAGCGCCAGCGCCGGATGGCAGACATCGAACGCCGCGGCCGCCTGCGCCTGCAGGCGCGCACGCTCCTCGGCCAGCGGGTCGAAGCGGCTGGCCGCGAAGCCGGTGCTGGCCAGCGGCACGGGCCGCGTCGTCTCGGGCCACAGGCTGGCGGGCCGGCTCAGCGTGGACGCGAGGTCGGCCGGTGCAGCGGGGTCCGGCGGCTCGGGGCGGCTCATCTCGGCCCGGATAATACGGACACCCCTGCCCCAGGCCGCCCGCCGCCCCCCGCATGACGCAAGCCCCTCCGCCGGACCGACCGGCCGACCCGCTGGCCCGCAAGCACGAGGCCTGGTCGGGCCTGTTCAGCGAACCGATGAGCGCGCTGGTGCAGCGCTACACCGCCAGCGTCGGCTTCGACCGGCGCCTTTGGCGCGCCGACATCGCCGGCAGCCTGGCCCATGCCGAGATGCTGGCCGCGCAGGGCGTGATCACGGCCCAGGACCTGGCCGACATCCAGCGCGGGCTGGCGCAGATCGGGCAGGAGATCGAGGCCGGGCAATTCGAGTGGCAACTGGCGCTTGAAGACGTGCACCTCAACATCGAGGCGCGGCTGACGGCGCTGGTGGGCGACGCGGGAAAGAAGCTGCACACCGGGCGCAGCCGCAACGACCAGGTCGCCACCGACCTGCGGCTGTGGCTGCGCGAGGAGATCGACGGCATCGCCGCGCTGCTGCTGGCGATGCAGCGCGCGCTGGTCGACCTGGCGGCCGGGCATGCCGACACCGTGATGCCCGGCTACACCCACCTGCAGGTGGCGCAGCCGGTGAGCTTCGCGCATCACCTGCTGGCCTACGTGGAGATGTACGCCCGCGACGCCGAGCGGCTGGCCGAGCTGCGCCGCCGCGTCAACCGCCTGCCCCTGGGTGCCGCGGCGCTGGCCGGCACCGGCTACCCGCTGGACCGCGAGCGGGTGGCGCGCACGCTCGGCTTCGAGGGCCTGTGCCAGAACAGCCTGGACGCGGTGAGCGACCGCGACTTCGCGCTCGAGTTCGCCGCCTTCGCGGCCATCTGCATGGTGCACGTGTCGCGGCTGGCCGAGGAGATCGTGCTCTGGATGAACCAGAACTTCGGCTTCATCGACCTCGCCGACCGCTACTGCACCGGCAGCTCGATCATGCCGCAGAAGCGCAACCCCGACGTGGCCGAGCTGGCCCGCGGCAAGAGCGGGCGCGTGGTGGGCCACCTGATGGGGCTGATCACGCTGATGAAGGGCCAGCCGCTGGCCTACAACAAGGACAACCAGGAAGACAAGGAGCCTCTGTTCGACACCGTCGACACCCTGGGCGCGACGCTGCGCATCATGGCCGAGATGGTGGGCGGCATCCGGGTGCGGGCCCAGGCGATGGAGCGCGCCGCGCTGGCCGGCTATGCCACCGCCACCGACCTGGCCGACTACCTCGTCAGAAAAGGGCTGCCCTTCCGCGACGCCCACGAAGCCGTGGCCCGGGCAGTGAAGCTGGCGATCGGGCGCGGCGTCGACCTGGCGGCGCTGCCGCTGGCCGAGCTGCAGGCGCTGCAGCCGCTGATCGGGGCCGACGTGGCCGAGGTGCTCACGCTGCGCGGCTCGCTGGCCGCGCGCGACAGCCTGGGCGGCACCGCCCCGGCGCAGGTGCGGGCCCAGATCGAGCGCCACCGCGCCCGCCTGGGCGACGCCTGACCCGCAGCGCGGATCGCGCGGCCCGAAGCCCCAGGCCGCCGATCGGCACTTCGGGCGCGACTCGCCACCTCAGGCGCGAATCGCCCCCTCAGGCCGCAGACCGGGTCTCGGCAACTCAGCCGCGACCGGGCGCCGGGGCCGGCAGCGCGCGGGCGTCGTCGCCGCGGCCCA
Organism: Burkholderiales bacterium; assembly: GCA_028871575.1. GTDB lineage: Bacteria > Pseudomonadota > Gammaproteobacteria > Burkholderiales > Burkholderiaceae_C > Rubrivivax. The sequence goes on from JAGWMW010000097.1 coordinate 7,477, forward strand.
TCAGCAGCAGCGCCGCGGCGCTGCCGATCGGGAACAGCAGCACCGACAGGCCCACCCAGAAGCCCAGCGGCCGCTCCAGACGCCGCGCCGCCACGCCCAGGCTCACCCAATGCAGCAGGGCGGCCAGCACCAGCACCGCCGCCGCGCCCGTGGTGCGCAGTCCGCTGGCCAGCGTGCGCGCCGCCAGCGGGGGCAGGAACAGGGCCATCGCGGCCACGGCCACCAGCAGCGCCAGCGTGGCGGCGGCCAGGGGTCGCTGGGCAGGGGATCCGGTCATCGCAGGCCTCCTGGGCGACGGCTACTCGGGCGGTGGACCAGTGTAGGCTTTCCGGGCCATGACCGCGCGCCGCTGGATCGCCCATCTCGACATGGATGCCTTCTATGCGTCGGTGGAGCTGCTGCGCTACCCCGAGCTCGCGGGCCAGCCGGTGGTCATCGGCGGCGGCCGGCGCCACCAGCCCACGCAGCGGCCCGACGGCACGTGGCAGTTCGCCACGCTGGCCGGCTACACCGGCCGCGGCGTGGTCACCACCGCCACCTATGCCGCACGCGACTACGGCGTGCATTCGGGCATGGGCCTGATGAAGGCCGCGCAGCGGGCGCCGCAGGCCGTGCTGCTGCCGACCGACTTCGACGCCTACCGCCACCATTCGCGCCTGTTCAAGGCCGCGGTGGCCGAGGTCGCGCCGCGGATCGAGGACCGCGGCATCGACGAGATCTACATCGACCTGAGCGAGGTGCCCGGCGCGCAGGACAGCGTCGGCCACGACGCCACCGGCGGCGTGCGCGCGCTGGCGCAGGAGATCCGCAACACCGTGCGCCGCGCCACCGGCCTGAGTTGCTCGATCGGCGTCACGCCCAACAAGCTGCTGGCCAAGCTGGCCAGCGAGCTCGACAAGCCCGACGGCCTGACCGTGCTCACCGAGGCCGACCTGCCCGTGCGCATCTGGCCGCTGCCGGTGCGGCGGCTCAACGGCATCGGCCCGAAGGCCGGCGCCCGGCTCGCCGCATTGGGCATCGGGACGATCGGCGAGCTGGCCGCGCAGGAGCGTGCCCGGCTCGTCGAGCACTTCGGCCGCGCCTACGGGCGCTGGCTGCACGAGGCCGCGCACGGCATCGACGACCGGCCCGTCGTCACCCACGGCGAGCCGGTGTCGATGAGCCGCGAGACCACCTTCGAGCGCGACCTGCACGCCGTGCGCGACCGCGCCGAGCTGACGCGCATCTTCACCACGCTGGCCGAGCAGGTGGCCACCGACCTGCAGCGCCGGGGCTATGCCGGCCGCACCATCGGGATCAAGCTGCGCTTCGACGACTTCAGGACCGTCACGCGCGATCTCACGCTGCCGGCGGCGGTGGCCGACGCGGCCGCGATCCGGGCCGCCGCCGGCCGCTGCCTCAAGCGCGTCGACCTGAGCCGGCGGCTGCGCCTGCTCGGGGTGCGGGCGGGCTCGCTGGTGCGGCTGTAGGGCGCGAGGCCCCGGCCGCGGTCGGCACCGGCCTGCGCGGCGTCAAGGCCCGCCGCTGCCGGCCGGCTACCATCCGGCGCCGAGGAGACCGGGCCCCATGACCGTGATCACGAACGTCGAAGACCTGCGCCTGCTGGCGCGGCGGCGCGTGCCGCGGATGTTCTACGACTACGCCGACTCCGGCAGTTGGACCGAGGGCACCTACCGCGCCAACGAGGCCGACTTCGCTGCCATCAAGCTGCGCCAGCGCGTGGCCGTGAACATGGAGAACCGCAGCACGGCCACCCGGATGGTGGGCATCGACGTGAAGATGCCGGTGGCCATCGCGCCCGTGGGCCTGACCGGCATGCAGCATGCCGACGGCGAGATCCTCGCGGCGCGCGCCGCGCACGCCTTCGGCGTGCCGTTCACGCTGTCGACGATGAGCATCTGCTCGATGGAAGACATCGCCCAGCAGGTGGGCTCACCGTTCTGGTTCCAGCTCTACATGATGCGCGACCGCGACGCGATGGCGCGCATGATCGAGCGCGCCCGCGCCGCCGGCTGCAGCGCGCTGGTGCTGACGCTGGACCTGCAGGTGATCGGGCAGCGCCACAAGGACCTGAAGAACGGCCTGACCGCGCCGCCGCGGCCGACGCTGCGCAACCTGCTCAACCTGCTGACCAAGCCGCGCTGGTGCCTGGGCATGGCGGGCACGCGCCGGCGCAGCTTCGGCAACCTGGTGGGCCATGTGAAGGGCGTCAGCGACATGAGCTCGCTGGCGGCCTGGACCAACGAGCAGTTCGACCCCCGGCTGTCCTGGGACGACGTGGCCTGGGTGCGGGAGCGCTGGGGCGGCAAGTTCATCCTGAAGGGCATCATGGACGCCGAAGACGCCCGGCTGGCCGCCGCCAGCGGTGCCGACGCGCTGGTCGTCAGCAACCACGGCGGGCGCCAGCTCGATGGCGCCCCGAGCAGCATCCAGGCGCTGCCGGCCATCGTGGCCGAGGTGGGCTCCAGGCTCGAGGTCTGGATGGACGGCGGCATCCGCAGCGGCCAGGACGTGCTCAAGGCCTGGGCCCTGGGCGCCCGCGGCACCATGATCGGCCGCGCCATGGTCTACGGCCTGGGCGCGATGGGCCAGGCCGGCGTGACGCGGGCGCTGCAGATCATCCACAAGGAGCTCGACGTCACGATGGCCTTCTGCGGCCACACCCGGCTCGAGGCCGTGGACCGCAGCATCCTGCTGCCGGGTACTTTTCCCCAAGGCTAGGGAGGCGCCGGGCCCCCGGCGGCCGCGGTGCCGCCCACAATGGCCGGGCCATGCTGTCCGACCTGTCGTGCCCGGCCTGCCGCAGTGCCAACCCGCCCTCGCGCCTGCGCTGCAGCCACTGCGGCATCGCGCTGCGAGACTGGGAACCCCCGGCGCCTCGTGCCGGCCCCTCGCCGGCGGCTGCGACCACCGGGGCCCTGTGGCTGGACGACCTGCAATGGCCGACGCTCGACGGCGCGCCCGCCGAAGCCCCTGAAGCCACGGAGCGGCCCCAGCCGCAAACGCACCCGGCGCCGCTGACCCTGCGCGATGTGCAGCCGCCCCTGCCGCCCCCGTCGCCCTTGCCGTCCCTGCCGCCCTGGGAGGCCGCGCGCGGGCCGACTGCGGCGCAGCCGCCGCGCTCGAGGCCCGGCCCGGCCGAGCTGGCGCCGAAGGCGGCACGCCGGGCCGAGGTGCGTCGCGCCCTGCAGCGCGACCTGCCCCCGGGCCCGGCCGAGGTGCTGGTGCTCGACCCCGACCGCCAGGCTCGCGAGCCGCTGTGCAACCTGCTGCGCGCCTTCGGCTTCGACGTCGCCGTGGCCGAGGACGCGGCCCGGGCCTGGGCCCTGTCGCAGGCCCGGCCGTTCGCGGTGGCCTTCGTCGACGTGCCGCTGGACGGCAGCGACGGCGGCAGCGGCATCGAGCTCTGCCGGCACCTGCACGCCCAGGCCGAGGCCTTGCTGGTGCTGGTGTCGGCCGCGCTGCGGCCGCTGGACCGGGTGCGGGCCGAGCTCGCGGGCTGCGATGCCACGCTGGCCAAGCCGGTCTCGCGCGGCAGCGTGGCCCGGGTGCTCGATTCGCACGGGATCGCGCTGCCGGCCGACGCCCGGCGCGGCTGAAGCCACCGGCGCCTGGCCGGGCGGGCGGATGGGCGGGCGGATGGCCGGGCGGGCGGGCGGCGACCTCAGCGCACGCCGAGCTTGAAGGCGATCATCGCGCGCAGCTTGTTGGGCAGCACCGGCTTGATGAGCAGGTGGTAGTCGTGGGTCTCGGCCTCGGCCTCGTGCCCGCCCATCGTGCTGCCGGTGACGACGATGGCCGGCAGCCGGCGCGCCGGCCAGCGCCGGCGCAGCGACGCCAGGGCCTCGATGCCGGTGCGGCCCTGCGGCAGCCGGTAGTCGACCAACAGCAGGTCGGGCGGCGCGTCCGCCGGCGCCGGCCCGGGGACGGCCAGCCAGGCCTCCACCGCCTCGACCGTGTCGAAGGCCCGTACGGCCGCGCCCCAGGCCTGCAGCAGCACGACCAGGCCCTCGCGCACGGCGGCCTCGTCCTCGACCACCAGGATCAGCCGGCCCTGCAGCGTCAGGCCCAGCGGCGCCCGGGCGCTGCCGCCGGGCCCGGCCTCGGGGGCGCTGCGCGGGGCCCGGCCCACCGGCAGTTCGAGTTCGAACACGGTGCCCCGGCCCAGCCTGGAGCGCACCGCCACCGGAGCGCCCATCAGATCGGCCAGGCGCTTGACGATGGCCAGCCCCAGGCCCAGGCCCTTGCGGTGGTGGGCCTGCAGCGGCCGGTTGCCCTGCACCTGGTAGAACTCGTCCCAGATGCGCGGCAGGCTGGCCTCGGCGATGCCGATGCCGCTGTCCCAGACCTGCAGCCGCAGCCGGCCCGCGTGCGCCCGGCAGGCCACGAGCACGCCGCCGTCGTCGGTGTAGCGGATGGCGTTGCTGACCCAGTTGCGCAGCACGCGCTCG
>JAGWMW010000098.1 GCA_028871575.1 Burkholderiales bacterium
CCAACGCCGCCCCAGCTCCCGCGCCGCCGGCCGCGGCGAGCGCCGGCGCCGGCACGGCCGCGCCCGACCCCGGCACCGACGCCGACTTCAACGCCGCGCGGCAGGCCATCGCCCGCCACGACGACCATGGCGCGGCCTCGGCGCTGCGCCGCGCCGAGGCCGTGCTGGCGCAGGCCTCGGCCCACGCCGGCGCTGACGTCAGGCAGGCGCTGGACGCCGCCCGCGCCGGCCTCGAGCACAGCGCGCAGGCCCTGGACCGGGGCACGCAGCAGTCGGCCCGGGTGCTGGACCACGCCTACGCCCGCGCCGACCATGCGCTGGCGCTGGCACAGCGCGAGCAGGCGGCCGAGGCCTGGTCGCGCCAGGCCTACCGCGACAGCGGGCGCGACCTGCAGGCGGCCGCCGCCCATCTCGACAGCGCCGGCGACTGGGCCGGCGGCCAGGCCAAGTCGGCCGCCAGCGCGGATGCGCACGCGGTCGGCGACAAGCTGGCCCGAGGCGGCACCTGGGCCCGCGACGAAGTGGCCCGCGGCTTCGACACCCTGGGCCAGGGCCTGGACGCCCTGGGCCGCGCGGTGGGCGTGCACACGGCCGCCCGCCCGGTGAAGCTGGCGCCGCCGCCGGCCCACGGATCCTGACGCTCAGACCGCCGCGGCACCTGCCGCGCAGGGCCGGCCCCGGGGCGAGACGCCGGCCCTGCGGCCCCGCCCTTCCCGTTCACCCGCCGGCGCCGAGGAGCCACACATGCCTTCGATGATTCGCCTTCCCCTGGCCGCTGCGGCGGCCGCCTCCCTGCTGCTGCTGGGTGCCTGCACGACGATGGGCACCGGCGGCGGCGACATGAAGCTCGCCCACGGCGGCATGGCCCCGGTGCAGCTGAAGTGGACCAGCACCGACGGCGGCATCGACGGCCAGATGCAGGTCGCGCTGCCCGACGCCACCTACAAGGGGCGCTTCTTCCAGATCACGCAGCAGATCGACCGCCGCGAGCTGATGCCGCTGTGGGACGGCTGGCACGAGGCCTGGGGTGGCTGGGACTACTGGGGCTACGGCGACGACGGGCCCTTCGGCGTGCAGCAGTTCATCACCCGCTACACCGGCAAGGTGGTGGCCAACCTGGTCGATCCGGCAGGCCGCCACCTGCGCTGCCGGCTGCACCTGATGGCGCCTGCCCGCGGCATGTCCGGCGGCGGCGAGGGCGAATGCCAGCTCGCCGGCGGCGGCATCGTGCACGCACGGTTCTGACCGCCCCCAGGGCCGGTCTGCGCCCAGCCCGGCTCTCGCGGGGTTCGAGCACAGCCGCAGAGCGACGTTGGCGCGCGAACGCCCGCCGCGGTGCGCGCTACATTGCGCGCCATGGCCCACCCCGATGCGCGCGGCAACCCGAGCGCCAGCGCCTCGCGCGCCGCGCACGCGGCGGCCGAGCAGGCCCTGTGGCGGCTGATGACGTTCTACGGCGACCCGCGGGCCGACCTCGACGAGGCGATCGCGGCCGACCCGGGCTGGGCCTTGCCGCATGCCATGAAGGCCGGCTGCCTGCTCGGCCTGACCGAGGCCGCCTGCGGGCCCGAGGCGGCGGCGCACCTGGCCGCCGCGCAAGCGCTGGCCGGGCGGGCCCCGGCCCGCGAGCGCGCCCATCTGGCCGCCTTGCAGCACCTGGCCGATGGGCGCTGGCAGGCCGCCTGCCGGGTCTGGGACGAGCTGCTGCTGGAGCACCCGCGCGACGCCCTGGCGCTGCAATGGGCGCAGCAGTGGGACTTCCACCGCGGCGATGCCGCCGGCCTGCGCCAGCGCCCGGCGCGCGCCCTGCCGCAATGGGACGAGGCCGACCCGCTGTTCCCGCAGGTGCTGGCGCTCTACGCCTTCGGGCTCCAGGAGTGCAACCTGCGGCCGCAGGCCGAGGAGGTGGGCCGGCGCGCGCTGGCGCTGGACGCGCGCACGCCCTGGGCCACCCATGCGGTGGCGCAAGTGATGGAGATGCAGGGCCGCTTCGAGGAAGGCGCGGCCTGGCTGCGCCAGCAGCGCGAGGACTGGGCCGAGGGCAATGGCCTGGCACCGCACCTGTGGTGGCACCAGGGCCTGTTCCGCCTGGAGGCGCTGGACACGGCGGGGGCGCTGCGCCTGCTGGACAGCCACCTGAGCGGCAGCGCCCTGGCGCTGGGGCTGCACCGGCTGGACGCGGCCTCGCTGCTGTGGCGGCTGCACCTGCTGGGCGAGGACGTGGCCGCGCGCAGCGCCGCGCTGCTGGCCGACTGGGCCCCCGAGGAGGCCGAGGCCGGGCACTCGGCCTTCAACGACCTGCACCGGTTGCTGGCGATGCTGGCTGCGCAGGCGTTGCCGCGCGCCGAGGCCTGGCTGGCGCGATGCGCGCGCCGTGCGCTGGCCGCGCCGGACACGCGGCGCGACAGCCACGCCGTTGCGCGCGAGGTCGGCCTGCCGTTGATGCGCGGCCTGCTCGCCTACGCCCATGGCGACGCCGACGGCGCGGCCGAGCTGATCTACCCGCTGCGCGGGCCGGCGCAGCGCCTGGGCGGCAGCCAGGCCCAGCGCGACCTCGTCGACCAGACCCTGCTGGCCGCGGCCGCGCTGGGCCACCACCGCGCGCTCGGCCGCGCCCTGGTCAACGAGCGGCTCATGGCCAAGCCGGCCACGCCGCTGACCCGGCATTGGCAGGAGCGCCTGGCCCTGCCGCTGAAGGAGCGGGCCTGAACCGGCCTGAACCGGCCTGAATTGGCGTGAGCGAGCCTGAGCCGGCCTGCGCCGGCCTGCGCCGGCCGGCGGCGCGGCATTGAAAACGGGCCCGGCGGCTCGCAGATCCGCGCGTGGGCATCCTCGGGCCGCTGGCCTTCCTGACGTCGCTGGCCCTGGCCGTCGCGGCCTGGCTGGTCGGGCCGGGCCTGCTGGCGCGCTGGCGCTGGCGCCGGGTGCAGCGCCGGCCGTTCCCGGCCGCCTGGCGCGCGATCCTGCACCGGCGCATGCCGCTGTACGCACGGCTGCCGCCCGAGCTGCAGCGGCGCTTGCGCCAGCGGGCGCAGTGGCTGATCGCCGAGAAGCCCTTCATCGGCTGCGCCGGCCTGGTCGTCGACGACGAGATGCGCGTGCTGATCGCGGCGCAGGCCGCGCTACTCCTGCTACACCCGCAGGCCGGTCGCTTCGCCGAGCTGCGCCAGGTGCTCGTGTACCCGGGCCCCTTCGTGGTCGAGCGGGCAAGCCAGGACGGCAGCGGCCTCACGCACGAGAGCCGCCGCGCGCTGGCCGGCGAATCGTGGCAGCAGGGCCGGGTGCTGCTGTCCTGGCTCGACGTGCGGGCCGGCGCCGCCGACCCCGGCGACGGGCGCAACGTGGTGATCCACGAATTCGCGCACCAGCTCGATCAGGAGCGCGGCCGCGCCAATGGCGCGCCCTGGCTCGGCGGTCGTGAGCATTACGCCCGCTGGGCCGCCGTGCTGGGCGCCGAATTCGCGGCGCTGCGCGCGCGGCTGGCGCGCGGAGAAACGGGATTGATCGATGCCTATGCCGCCACCAGCCCGGCCGAATTCTTCGCCGTCGTCAGCGAACACTTCTTCGAGCAGCCGCAGGCGCTGGCTCAGCGCCACGCGGCCCTGTATGCGGAACTGGCACGCTATTACGGAGTCGACCCGCGGGCCTGGCACGACGGGGACGAAAGCCGCGACGGGCCCGTGGCGCCGTCGGCTGCCGAATTAGCCGATGCCCCGGCCGTGGATGCTCGGAATTAGGGTGGTGCAGATTTTCTTCTCGATACCCGAATCGGCCCCGGCACGCGGGCATAATTCGGCCCGAATTGGCGCGCAGGCTGCATTAGGCCGGTTCGAAGACGCCAAACGCCGATGCCGGCTGCGGCATCGCCCAAAAGCCCGGGGAGTCACTTTCCGATTGGAACTCATGACCAAGACCTACGCGCAAATCGTCAAGCAGATCGAGGTGCTCAAACAGGATGCCGAAAAGGCGCGCCGCAAGGAGATCGAGGGCGTGGTCGGCCGCATCCGCGATGCGATCGCCGTCTACGGCCTGACGGCAGCCGACCTGGGGCTCGACGGCAAGCCCGGCCGCGCGGCCCGGGCCGCGGCGCCTGCGAAGAAGCGACGCGGCGGCAAGGCCGCGGCCAAGCCGGTGCGCGACATCAAGTTCAGCAACGGCGCCGGCGGCACCTGGGGCGGCCGCGGCAAGCGCCCGCAATGGCTGCGCGACGCGCTGGCCGAAGGCAAGACGCTGGCCGACTTCGCCGTCAAGTAGCGCAGGCGCGGCGGGCCCGCGGACGCTTCAGCGCGCGCAGGCCTGGCGCACCGCGTGGTCCCAGGCCGCCATGCGCTCGGCGGCCTGCGGCCGCGACAGCGTGGGGTGGAATCGCCGCTCCACCTGCCACTGCGCGGCCAGCGCGGCGCGGTCGGGCCACAGGCCCACGGCCAGGCCCGCCAGGTAGGCCGCGCCCAGCGCCGTGGTCTCGGTCACGCGCGGGCGCACCACCGGAATGCCCAGCAGGTCGGCCTGGAACTGCATCAGCAGGTCGTTGACGCTGGCGCCGCCATCCACGCGCAGCTCGTGCACGGCGGCACCGTGGCCCTCGCCCGCCATCGCCTGCAGCAGCGCGGCGCTCTGGAACGCGATGCTCTCCAGCGCGGCGCGCGCGATGTGCGCCACCGTGCTGCCGCGCGTGAGGCCGACGATGGCCCCGCGCGCCTGCGCGTCCCAGTAGGGCGCGCCCAGGCCGGTGAAGGCCGGCACCACGACCACGCCGCCGGCGTCGGGCACGCTCTCGGCCAGGGCCTGCACCTCGCCGCTGGCGCGGATCGCCTGCAGGCCGTCGCGCAGCCACTGCACCACCGCCCCGCCGATGAAGACGCTGCCCTCCACCGCGTACTCGGGCCCGGCCCCGGTCTGCGCCGCGGCCGTGGTGAGCAGGCCGGCGCCGGCGGTGCCGAACTGCGCGCCGGTGTGCATCAGCATGAAGCAGCCGGTGCCGTAGGTGTTCTTGGCCAGGCCGGGGCTGAAGCAGGCCTGCCCGAACAGCGCGGCCTGCTGGTCGCCGGCGATGCCCGCGATCGGGATCGCCCCGCCCAGCAGCGTGGTCTCGGCGTATCGGTGGCTGGACGGGTGCACCTGCGGCAGCAGGCTGTCGGGCACGTGCAGGGCCTTCAGCAGCTCGTGGTCCCAGACGTTGTGGCGGATGTCGAACAGCATCGTGCGCGAGGCGTTGCTGACGTCGGTGGCGTGCACGCGGCCCTCGGTCAGCTTCCATAGCAGCCAGCTGTCGACGGTGCCGAAGGCCAGCTCGCCGCGGGCGGCGGCGACGTGCGCGCCGCTGACGTGGTCGAGGATCCAGCGCAGCTTGGTGGCCGAGAAGTAGGCGTCGACCACGAGGCCGGTGCTGCGGCGGATCGGCCCGTCCAGGCCCTGGGCGCGCAGCTGCGCGCACAGCGGCTCGCCGCGCCGGTCCTGCCAGACGATGGCGTTGTGGATCGGCTGGCCGGTGCGCCGGTCCCACACCAGCGTGGTCTCGCGCTGGTTGGTGATGCCGATGGCCGCGATGTCGGCGGCCTGCAGCCCGGCCTCGGCCAGCGCCTGCTGCGCGGTCGCCAGCTGGCTGGCCCAGATCTCCTCGGGGTCGTGCTCGACCCAGCCGGGCTGCGGATAGAGCTGGCGGAACTCGCGCTGCGCCTGCGCCACGACGCGGCCGTCGCGGTCGAACACGATGCTGCGCGAACTCGAGGTGCCCTGGTCCAGGGCGAGGATGAATCGGCTCATCAGGAACCCTCCGTGCCGCGCACGGCGGCGCGAGCCCCTTCGGGCGGCCGGGCGGGGCTCATGATGCGGCGGCAGCCACCGTGCACTGCACGCCGGCCTCGGTGAACAGGGCCGCGAAGGGCGGCGGCGGGGGCAGGTCGGTGTAGAGGCGGTCGACTTGGCCCACCTGCGCCACCTCGACCATCGCGGGGCGGTTGAACTTGCTGTGGTCGGCGGCGAGCCAGACCTCGCGCGAATTCTCGATGATGGCGCGCGTGACCTTGACCTCGCGGAAGTCGAAGTCGCGCAGGCTGCCGTCGGCCTCGATGCCCGAGATGCCGATGAGCCCGATGTCGACGCGGAACTGGCGGATGAAGTCGACCGTGGCCTCGCCCACGATGCCGCGGTCGCGCGAGCGCACCACGCCGCCGGCGACGATGAGCTCGCAGTCGGGGTTGTCCGACAGGATCGCGGCCACGTTGAGGTTGTTCGTGATCACGCGCAGGCCCTTGTGCTGCAGCAGCTCGCGCGCCACCGCCTCGGTGGTGGTGCCGATGTTCAGGATCAGCGAGCAGCCGGCCGGCACGGCGCGCGCGATCTCGCGCGCGATGGCCTGCTTGGCCGCCAGGTTCAGCTGCTGGCGCTGGCGGTAGGCGATGTTCTCGGTCGTCGACCGCGGCAGCCGCACGCCGCCGTGGAAGCGGGCCAGCAGGCCGGCCTCGGCCAGCAGCTTCACGTCGCGGCGCACCGTCTGCAGCGTGACCCCGAAACGCTCGGCCAGGGCATCGACCGAGGCCGATCCCTGGCGCTGGACCTCCTCCAGCAGCTCGGCCTGGCGCGGATTCGGCTCCATGGCCGGCAAGGCTAAACGAAAAGAATCTGGGGCCTCCTAGGGAAATTAAGGAGTGCAAGCGAACTCAAGCGAACAAGAATCGAACGCAAACGAAGGAAGTGCAAAGAAGTTCTGCGTGGACGCGACTCCTCATGACGTGCTGGTGGTGGGCGGCGGCATCAACGGGGCCGGCATCGCCCGCGACCTCGCCGGGCGCGGCCTGGCGGTGCTGCTGGTGGAGCAGGACGATCTGGCAGCGCACACCTCCTCGGCCTCCACCAAGCTGATCCACGGCGGGCTGCGCTACCTCGAGCACCGCGAGTTCGCGCTCGTGCGCAAGTCGCTGCAGGAACGCGAGCGGCTCTTGCGCAGCGCCCCGCACATCATGTGGCCGCTGCGCTTCGTGATGCCGCACGACCCGTCGATGCGGCCGGCCTGGATGATCCGTGCCGGGCTCTTCCTCTACGACCACCTGGCGCGGCGCGAGGTGCTGCCGGCCTCGCGCACGGTGGCGCTGGCGCGCCACCCGGCCGGCGCGCCGCTGCAGCCGCGGTTCCGTCGCGCCTTCGTCTATTCCGACGGCTGGGTCGACGACGCGCGGCTGGTGGTGCTCAACGCACTGGACGCGCGCGACCGGGGTGCCGAGGTGTGCACCCGCACGCGCTGCGTGCAGGCGCGTCGCGCGGGCAGCCACTGGCAGGCCGAACTGCGCGCCGAGCACGGCGCCACCCGGACGGTGCGCGCGCGCGCCCTCGTCAACGCGGCCGGGCCCTGGGCCGAGTCCTTCCTGCGGCAGGTGGTGCAGACCCCGGCCGGCCCGGCGCCGACGGCGCGCAGCCTGCGCCTGGTCCAGGGCAGCCACATCGTGGTGCCGCGCTGCTTCGAGCACGACCACGCCTACCTCTTCCAGAACCCCGACAAGCGGATCATCTTCGCCATCCCGTACGAGCAGCGCTACACGCTCATCGGCACGACCGACGTCGAATTCCGGGGCGCCCCCGGCCAGGCGCGCGCCACGCCCGAGGAGATCGCCTACCTCTGCGAGCAGGCCAGCCGCTACCTGCGCCGGCCGGTGCGCAGCACCGACGTGGTGTGGCACTACAGCGGCGTGCGCCCGCTGCTGGACGACGACAGCGGCGACCCTTCGGCGGTCACGCGCGACTACCTGCTGGAGACCCGCACCGACGGCGGCGCCCCGCTGCTCAGCGTCTGGGGCGGCAAGATCACCACGTTCCGCAAGCTGGCCGAGGAGGCCGGCGACACCCTCGCCCGGCTGCTCGGCAAGGGCGGCCCGGGCTGGACCGCCGACGCTCGGCTGCCCGGCGGCGACCTGTCGGCCTGGATCGGGCCGCCGCAGCGCCCGGACACCGATTTCGCCCGCTTCGTGACTGCCCTGGGCCTGCGCCACGCCTGGCTGCCGCAGCCGCTGGCCTGGCGGCTGGCGCGCGCCTACGGCAGCCGCATCGACCGCGTGCTGGGCGGCGCCACGCGGCTGGCCGACCTGGGGCCGGTCATCGCCCCCGGCCTGCACGAGGCCGAGCTGCGCTACCTGCAGCGCGAGGAGTGGGCGCAGCAGGCCGACGACGTGCTCTGGCGCCGCTCCAAGCTGGGCCTCAACGGCCTGCCCGCGCACGCGCGCCAGGTGGCCGAATGGATGGCGGCGCGGGCTGCGGCCGCCCCCGCGGCACGGGAGGCCACATGGAGCTGAAGCTCGAGGCCGTGGCACAGACGGTGGCCGGGCAGCCCTGGCTGTACGGCCTGGACCTGGCGCTGCGGCCGGGCGCGGTGACGGTGCTGCTGGGCGCCACGCAGGCCGGCAAGACCAGCCTGATGCGCCTGATGGCCGGGCTCGACAAGCCCAGCGCCGGCCGCGTGAGGGTGGACGGGCACGACGTCACCGGCGTGGGCGTGCGCGAGCGCAATGTGGCGATGGTCTACCAGCAGTTCATCAACTACCCGTCGATGTCGGTGTACGACAACATCGCCTCGCCCCTGAAGCTGCGGCGCGAAGCCGGGATCGACGCGCGCGTGCGCGAGCTCGCCGCCAAGCTCCACATCGACCCCTTCCTCGATCGGCTGCCCGCCGAGCTCTCGGGCGGCCAGCAGCAGCGCGTGGCGCTGGCGCGCGCGCTGGCCAAGGGCGCGCCGCTGATGCTGCTGGACGAGCCGCTGGTCAACCTCGACTACAAGCTGCGCGAGGAGCTGCGCGACGAGCTCACGCAGCTCTTCGCCGCCGGCGACTCGACCGTGGTCTACGCCACCACCGAGCCCGGCGAGGCGCTGCTGCTGGGCGGCTGGACCGCCGTGCTCGATGCCGGCGAGCTGCTGCAGTACGGGCCCACGGCCGAGGTCTTCCACGCCCCGCGCTCGCTGCGCGTGGCGCGCGCGTTCAGCGACCCGCCGATGAACCTGCTGCCCGCCGACGCGGTGGCGGGCGGCGTGCGGCTGCGCGGCGGCCCGCTGCTGGCGGTCGCCCTGCCGGCCGCGGCCGGCGCCGGCCTGACGGTGGGCGTGCGCGCGGCGGCGCTTCGCGTGCAGGCGCGGCCCGGCGCCCTGGCCCTGCCCGGCCGGGTCGAGCTGGCCGAGATCTCGGGCTCGGACACCTTCGTCCACGTGGCCAGCGCCGTCGGCGAGCTCATCGCCCAGCTCGGCGGCGTGCACGCCTTCGAGCTCGGCGCCGGGATCACCCTGCACCTCGATCCGTGCCAGGCCTACGTCTTCGACGCCGCCGGCGCGCTGTGCCTGGCGCCGCCCTACCGCCGCGCCGCCTGAGCGCCCCTGCCATGGCCCGCATCGACCTCGACCTCGCGCACGCCTACCGGGCCGACCCGAAGGCCGACGCCGACTACGCGCTGCTGCCACTGAAGCTGCGCTTCGAGGACGGCGGCGCCTACGCCCTGCTCGGCCCCTCGGGCTGCGGCAAGACGACGCTGCTGAACATCGTCTCGGGCCTGATCGCCCCGTCGCAGGGCCGCGTGAGCTTCGACGGCCTGGACGTCACCCGCGCCAGCCCGCAGCAGCGCAACATCGCGCAGGTGTTCCAGTTCCCGGTCATCTACGACACGATGACCGTGGCCCAGAACCTGGCCTTCCCGCTGCGCAACCGCCGGGTGCCGGCGGCGCAGATCCGCCAGCGCGTGGGCCAGATCGCCGAGATGCTCGAGCTCAGCGGCCAGCTCGACCAGCGCGCCGCCCACCTGGCCGCCGATGCCAAGCAGAAGATCTCGCTCGGCCGCGGCCTGGTGCGGCCCGACGTGGCCGCGGTGCTGTTCGACGAGCCGCTGACCGTGATCGACCCGCACCTGAAGTGGCAGCTGCGGCGCAAGCTCAAGCAGATCCACCACGAGCTGAAGCTGACGCTGATCTACGTCACGCACGACCAGGTCGAGGCCCTGACCTTCGCCGACGAGGTGGTGGTGATGACGCGCGGCCGCGCGGTCCAGATCGGCAGCGCCGAGGCCCTGTTCGAGCGCCCGGCGCACACCTTCGTCGGCCACTTCATCGGCTCGCCGGGCATGAACTTCCTGCCCGTGGACAGCGACGGGCGGCAGATCCACGCGGCCGGCCGGCGGCTGGCGCTGCCGCCCGGCCAGGAGCTGCCGCCGGGGCCGCTGAAACTGGGCATCCGGCCCGAGTACCTGGCGCTGGCGGCCGCCGGCGCGCCCGGGGCCCTGCCGGCCCGCGCGCAGCAGGTGCAGGACATCGGCACCCACACCCTGCTCACCGCGCGGCTGGGCGACAGCGCGGTGAAGGCCCGACTCGAAGCCGCGCTGGCAGCGCCGGCGCCGGGCGAGGACGTCTGGCTGCAGGTGCTGGGGCCCCACACCTGCTTCTACCGCGACGAGGTGCTGCTGTGAACAAGCCGGTGAACCAGAAGGCCTGGTGGCTGGTGCTGCCGGTCGTGCTCTGCGTGGCCTTCTCGGCGGTGCTGCCGCTGATGACGGTGGTCAACTACTCGGTGCAGGACATCATCAGCCCGACGCGCCACGTCTTCGTCGGCACCGACTGGTTCGCGCAGACGCTGCAGGACGAGGAGCTGCACGCCGCGCTGTGGCGCCAGATCGTCTACTCGCTGTCGGTGCTAGCCGTGGAGATTCCGCTGGGCATCGCGCTGGCGCTGTCGATGCCGGCCCAGGGCTGGCGCGCCAGCGCGGTGCTGGTGCTGGTGGCGCTGTCGCTGCTGATCCCGTGGAACGTGGTGGGCACGATCTGGCAGATCTACGGCCGCACCGACATCGGCCTGCTCGGCTACACGCTGTCGGCCCTGGGCTTCGACTACAACTACGCCGGCAAGCCGCTGGACGCCTGGCTCACCGTGCTGGCGATGGATGTCTGGCACTGGACGCCCCTGGTGGCGCTGCTGGGCTACGCCGGCCTGCGCAGCATCCCCGACGCCTACTACCAGGCCGCGCGCATCGACGGCGCCAGCGCCTGGGCCGTCTTCCGCTACATCCAGCTGCCCAAGATGCGCGGCGTGCTGATGATCGCGGTGCTGCTGCGCTTCATGGACAGCTTCATGATCTACACCGAGCCCTTCGTGCTCACCGGCGGCGGCCCGGGCAACGCCACCACCTTCCTCAGCCAGTACCTCACCACCAAGGCCGTGGGCCAGTTCGACGTCGGCCCGGCCGCGGCGTTCTCGCTCATCTACTTCCTGATCATCCTGCTGCTGTGCTTCATCCTCTACAACGGGATGCAGCGCCTGGGCACGGGCCGCGGCGAGGGGGTCGAGCATGGCTAGGCCGGCCCTGTCCTGGCGCGCGGTGTTCCTCGCCGCCTACCTCGTGTTCGCGCTGCTGCCCATCTACTGGATGGTCACGATGTCCTTCAAGACCAACGAGGACATCCTGTCGGCCTTCTCGCTGTGGCCGCGCCACTTCACCTGGCACAACTACCGGGTGATCTTCACCGACCCCTCGTGGTACTCGGGCTACATCAACAGCCTGATCTACGTCGCGCAGAACACGGTGATGTCGCTGGCGGTGGCCCTGCCTGCGGCCTATGCCT
This sequence comes from Burkholderiales bacterium, assembly GCA_028871575.1. Lineage (GTDB taxonomy): Bacteria > Pseudomonadota > Gammaproteobacteria > Burkholderiales > Burkholderiaceae_C > Rubrivivax. Next base: position 11,582 of record JAGWMW010000098.1, read on the forward strand.
TCTCGCGCTACAGCTTCCTGGGCGACAAGCATGTGTTCTTCTGGCTGCTGACCAACCGGATGACGCCGCCGGCGGTGTTCCTGCTGCCCTTCTTCCAGCTGTACTCCACGCTCGGCCTGATGGACACCCACATCGCGGTGGCGCTGGCGCACCTGGTGTTCAACGTGCCGCTGGCGGTGTGGATCCTGGAAGGCTTCATGAGCGGCATCCCGCGCGAGATCGACGAGACCGCCTACATCGACGGCTACTCGTTCCCGCGCTTCTTCGTGCGCATCTTCCTGCCGCTGATCAAGTCGGGGGTGGGCGTGGCGGCCTTCTTCTGCTTCATGTTCAGCTGG
>JAGWMW010000289.1 GCA_028871575.1 Burkholderiales bacterium
CAGGGGTCTTGCCTTGTGCTTCGTCATCGTTTCGTCTCCAGTGGGTTGTCGTGAACTTCGTCTTCGCGAAGGCGCGGCCCAGGGTCCCGACCGGGACCTTGCTTTTTCTGGGCCTGTCGAGGGGTCGCGCGCGGTCAGCCGACCGCGCGCGCCGCCAGAACCGGGATCAGCGCGGCGCGGTACTCGGCCGAGCCATGCAGGTCGCTGTTGAGATCGTCGGCCGGCACCGTGGCGCCGGCCAGCGCGGCGGCCGACCAGTTCGCGGCCAGCTTGGCCTCGAGCGTGCCGGCGCGGAACACGCCGTTCGCGCCCGCCCCGGTGACCGCCACGCGCACGCCGGCCGGCCCCTTGCTGACGAACACGCCGACGAGCGAGAAGCGCGAGGCCGGCTGCTTGAACTTCTGCCAGCCGGCCTTCTCGGGGATGGGGAAGCTCACCGCGGTGATGATCTCGCCGTCTTCCAGCGCGGTGGTGTACAGGCCCTGGAAGAACTGCTCGGCACTCAGCGAGCGCTTGTTGGTCTGCACCGTGGCCCCGAGGCCGAGCACGGCCGCCGGGTAGCAGGCGGCCGGGTCGTTGTTGGCCAGGCTGCCGCCGATCGTGCCGCGGTTGCGCACCTGGCGGTCGCCGATGTGGCCGGCCAGCTCGGCCAGGGCCGGGATGGCCTGCCGCACTTCCTTGGAGGCCGCCACCGCGGCGTGCGTGGTGCCGGCGCCGAGGGTGACCTTGCCGCCGGCGACGGTGATGCCCTTGAGCTCGGCGATGCCGGTCAGGTCGATCACGGCCGAGGGCGCGATCAGCCCCAGCTTCATCGACTGCAGCAGGGTCTGGCCGCCGGCCATCAGCTTGGCGTCTTCCTGCATCGCAGCGCGCGCAGCGTCGGCGACCGTGCCCGGGTTGGCGTAGGTGAATGCTTGCATGGGTGGGATCCTTTGAGTACGGGGCGCGGTCAGTGCTTGGCGGCCTGCAGGGCCTTCCACACGTTGTGCGGCGAGGCGGGCATCGGCATGTCCTTCACGCCCAGGGCGTGGCAGACGGCGTTGATCAGGGCCGGCGGGCTTCCGATGGCCCCGGCCTCGCCGCAGCCCTTCACGCCCAGCGGGTTGTGGGTGCAGGGCGTGCCCTTGACGGTCTCGACCGTGAACGGGGGAAAGTCGTCGGCGCGCGGCATCGCATAGTCCATGTAGCTGCCGGTGAGCAACTGGCCGCTTTCGGGATCGTAGACGCAGTCCTCGCGCAGGGCCTGGCCGATGCCCTGCGCCAGGCCGCCGTGCACCTGGCCCTCGACGATCATCGGGTTGATGACGTTGCCGAAGTCGTCGCAGGCGGTGAAGCGCTCGACCTTGACGACCCCGGTGGCGGGGTCGACCTCGACCTCGCAGATGTAGGTGCCGGCGGGGTAGGTGAAGTTGCTCGGGTCGTAGAAGGCGTTCTCGTTGAGGCCCGGCTCGAGCTTGTCGTGCGGGAAGTTGTGCGGCACGTAGGCGGTGAGGCTGACGCTGGCGAAGGGCACGCTCTTGTCGGTGCCCTCGACCTTGAACACGCCGTTCTCGAACACGACGTCGGTGTCGGCCGCCTCCATCAGGTGGGCGGCGATCTTCTTGCCCTTGGCGATCACCTTGTCCAGCGCCTTGACGATGGCGGTGCCGCCCACGGCCAGCGAGCGGCTGCCGTAGGTGCCCATGCCGAACAGGATCTTGCCGGTGTCGCCGTGCTCGATCGTCACGTCGTCCAGCGGGATGCCCAGCTTGTCGGCCACGACCTGCGCGAACGTGGTCTCGTGGCCCTGGCCGTGGCTGTGGCTGCCGGTGAAGACGGTGACCTTGCCGGTGGGGTGCACGCGCACCTCGCCGGCCTCGAACAGGCCGGCGCGCGCGCCCAGGGCGCCGGCCACGCTGGACGGCGCGATGCCGCAGGCCTCGATGTAGGCGCTGTAGCCCAGGCCGCGCTTGAGGCCCCGGGCCTCGCTGGCCTTGCGCCGGGCCTCGAAGCCGGCCACGTCGGCGAGCTCGATGGCGCGCTTCATCGTCGCCTCGTAGTCGCCGGTGTCGTAGGTCAGGCCCACCGGCGTGGCGTAGGGGAAGCTCTTGATGAAGTTGCGGCGGCGCAGCTCGGCCGGGTCGATGCCGAGCTCGCGCGCG
>JAGWMW010000099.1 GCA_028871575.1 Burkholderiales bacterium
AGCCCCGAGGTGCAGGCACTGGCCGGCCCGAACGTGCGCGTGACCGGCTACGTGACCGAGGCCGAGCTGGCCCGCCACTACGCCTCGGCGCGCCTGGTGGTGGCGCCCATGCGGTTCGGCGCCGGGGTCAAGAGCAAGGTCGTCGAGGCCTACGCCCACGGCTGCCCGCTCGTCACCACCTCGGTCGGCTACCAGGGCCTCGAAGCCCTGTCCGTGGCCAGCCCCGCGGCCGACACCGCCGAGGCCTTTGCCGCCCAGACGCGGCGGCTGCTGCGCGACGACGCGGCCTGGCAGCTCGCGCGCGAGCGCGGCACCGATTTCGTCCGCCGGCACTACTCGCGCGGCTCGATGCGCGCGTCGCTGCCGCTGGCAGCCCCGGCCCCTCAGGCGGCCGCGGACTGCGCCTGCACCATGCCGGCGTAGGGCCCGGCGCGGCGCAGCAGCTCGGCCGGCGCGCCCTCCTCGATCACGCGCCCGTCGGCCAGCACGTAGATGCGGTCGGCGTTGCGCACCGTGCTCAGGCGGTGGGCGATCAGGATCAGGGTCTTGCTGCCGTGCCAGTTCTCGATGGCCGACTGCACCGCGCGCTCGGACTCGGTGTCCAGCGACGAGGTGGCCTCGTCGAAGATGCAGATCGGCGCCTGCTTGTACAGCGCGCGCGCGATGGCCAGGCGCTGCCGCTGCCCGCCCGACAGGCGGCTGCCGTTGGCGCCGATGAGCGTGCGCTCGCGCTCGGGCAGGGTGCACACGAAGTCCCACAGTTGCGCCGCGCGCAGGCAGTCTTCCACCCGCTGCGCGTCGTGCGGCTTGGCGTAGACCACGTTGTCGGCGATGCTGCCGTCGAACAGCACGATGTCCTGCGAGACCACGGCGAACTGCCGCCGCAGCGAGGCCTTGCGGATGTCCTGCAGCGGCAGGCCGTCCAGCGTGGCCAGCCCTTCGCTCGGGTGGACGAAGCCCAGCAGCAGGTTGACCACGGTCGACTTGCCCGCCCCCGAGGCGCCGACCAGCGCAATCGTGGTGCCGGGCTGCAGCTCCAGGTCCAGGCCCGTGAGCGCGTCGCGGTCCGAACCCCCGTAGCGCACCGAGATGCCGCGCAGGCGGATGTGCCCGCGGCAGGCGTCGAGCTCGATGCGGCCGCGGTCGGGCTCGGGCGGCGAGTCCATCAGCATGAAGCAGGCGCGCGAGGCGATCAGGCCGCCGATGACGGGCTGCGACAGGTCGGTCAGGCTCTTGATGCGCGAGACCAGCATCAGCGCGCCGGTGATGAAGGCCACGAAGTCGCCCACCCGCGTGGCGTTGGCGTGCGCCTGCACCAGCGCCGAGGTCAGGATGGCCGCGATGCCCAGGCTGGCGATGAGCTGCGAGATCGGCGACATCAGCGAGCTGGCCGCCGCGGTCTTCACGGTCAGCTTCTGGTGGCCGCGCGCCTCGACCCCGAAGCGGCCGAGCTCGAAATCGCCGGCGTCGAAGGTGCGCACCACGCGCCAGGCGCGCGCGATGTCGTCGATGGCCGAGACCAGGCGCAGCTGCGAGCCGTAGAGCGCGCCGCTGACGCGCAGCGCCCGTCGGTGCACCTGGCGCACGGCCCAGGCCAGCGCCGGCAGGCTGACGATCAGCAGCAGCGACAGCTGCCAGTTCACGTAGAACAGGTAGCCCAGCATCGACAGCGTGTAGGTGCCGTCGCGCAGCACCGCGGTGACCGCGCCGCCGAGCTGCGTGGTCGCGTTCTGCGGGTCGTTGATGATCTTCGTCACCGCCACCCCGGGCGTGACCTCGTGGTAGAGGTGGGCGTCGGCGCGCAGCAGCGCGCGCACCAGGTCCATCCGCAGGTCGACGATCGTGCGCGAGGTCGACCACGTCATCGTGTACTGCGCCAGGAAGCCGAACAGGCCGCGGCCGAAGAAGATCAGGATCAGCACCACCGGCACCGTCCACAGCGGAAAGCTCGGCGCCTTCACGAAGCCCTCGTTGAGCACGTAGCCCAGCAGCGCCGGCAGCGCCGGCTCGAGCGCCGAGGCGGCGACGAAGAACACGATCGAGGTGAGGTAGCCCTGCTTGTGGCGGCCGGCGTAGGCGAGCAGGCGCTTGATGACGGCGCGCATGTCGCCGGGCGGTTGCGAAGGCGTGGTCATGGGGCGGTCGCGGCCTCTAGGCAGGCAGGGGCAGTTGTGGGCAACGGAATGGCGGCCAGGGGCCGCGCTGACCCGCGCCCGCTGGTCGCCTGCCGGACGAGGTCATTGTCATAGGATACCGGCACCCTTCGCCCGCCCCTTCCGGCGCCTGATCGGACGCGGCCAGGCCGCCTGCGGTCCCGAGGAACGAATGAACTCACCGATCGCCGATCGCGCTGCAATGCCCGCCTGCCCGGTCTGCCGGGGCGACGGGGCGCAGGTCACGGTCTTTCGCCTCGTCGACGCGATCCGGTACTTCGAATGCGGCGACTGCGGTTCGCTCTTTGCCGACTTCGACGCCATCGAAGCCCAGGAGGCGCGCGCCGTTCGGTACGACCACCGCTACTGGGCCGACGAGCTGGGCGCGGCGCGAGCGAGGTCGTTCGGCGCATCGATCGTGCGCTGCGCGGAGGTCTTCTTGTATGCCCGAACACCGATCCGGCACTTTCTGGACATCGGCTCGGGGCCCGGGTTTTTCCTCGACGCCGTCTCGCAGGTCATGCCCCGGTTCGCGAGCATGTTCTATGCGGTCGAGATGTTCCCGCCCCCGCAGGGCATGCGCACCGCGCACCCCAACTTCTACGTCGGGGACGTGACGTCGACGCCGGTCAAGTTCGACGCCGGTCTCTGCATCGAGGTCATCGAACACCTGCGGCCCGAACAGCTCTCCCGCCTGATCGAGCAGCTGGCCACGGTGTCCAGTCCGGGCGCCCTCTACTACTTCAATTCCGGCCAACCCGACTACGTCAAGACCGAGGACGGCGCCTATCTCGACCCGATGGGCCGTGGACACATCGTGTCCTATTCCGTGCCGGCGCTGCGTCGCCTCTTCTCGGCCCACGGGTTCACCGTGACAGCGCTGCCCGGCCGGCATTGGGCCTTCCTGGCCGAGTTCGCCGAGCCCCGGTCCGAGGAAGGCGTCGACGGGCTGCTGAACCGGCTCTGGAGCCCGCACCCGGACAACCTCAGCAAGCTCAAGGACAACGGCTTTGGCGAACTGATGTACACGATCGGACTGGAAGGTGCCCGCTGCTACCTGGAAGCAGCATCGGCCCAGGAACGGACCCGCTGGGCGCTGTCGCTCCAGGCGCAGATCGAGGGCCGGCCGGCCTGACGAGGCTCAGACCCGCTGCGGTGCGGCGGCGGGACGCAAGGCTTCGATCGACAGGTCTTCGGCGTTCGCCGCAAGCCGCCGTGCGTAGGTGTAGAGCGCCAGATCCAGCCGATTGGCTTGGGTCAATGCCGCCAGCAGTGTCTCGCCCAGCAGGGCGCGAACTTCTTCGAGGCGCGCATGCGTCGGCCTGGGCCCGATGCTGGTCGTCGAGTTCATCCAGTAGGGACGCAGCTGCAGCCCCGGCACCTGAGAGCCGTAACGGCGCTGGAATCGTTCGAGCGAACGCTCGTACTCCTCGACGATTCCGACCATGCCCCAGTCGCCCAGCAACTCTTTGGCCTCTTCGAGGTGGCGCTCGTCGGCCCGCGCCTGCAGGATCGACGGCCGGGTGAACGACGCCGACGACAGGTGCACGACCTGGTAGTCGCGGATCACCGCGCCATCCGGGCTGTCCAGCGCCCACTCCACGAAGGCCGGCAGCGAATCCTTCGGGCCGGGGCGCGTGGGGTCGCGCCGCAGGAACTCGAACACCGAGCGGGCGCGCAGGATCGGGTGGCGCAGGAAGACGATCGGGTAGCTGCGCGCGTGCGGCAGCGGCGGCCGGCCCAGGTGCGTGGACAAGGCCCGCACGCCCGGGTTCGCGGCCAGGAAAGCGCGCACCTCGTCGGCCGTCTTCACGTCGTGCGCATGGGCGCCCTCGAAGGTGCGCCAGGCCGGGCCGAAGCAGCGGTGCAGCGCCTCGTCGACGCTGGTGCCGGCGTTCTTGAAGATGTGGTAGTGGACGATCAGCGGGGCGGGCAAGGGCCCGTCGCCCGCGGGTGGCCTGGGTGGGTGCATCGGCGGCGGCTGAGGGGGCCCTGGGCGCAAGGCCGTGGGGGCAACCGCTCATATGCTGCGCAGCATCCGCGTGGCGCGTTTTTCGGCCCGGTGAAGATACGTAGTCGGGCCCGCCGCCGGGTGGCGCCGCCGGGGCCGGCCGTGCTCAGCCCCGCGCCCGGCTGCGAAACAGCTCTGCGATCCCCACCTCGCGCGGGCCGGGCTCGACCACGATCGCGTCCCCCGCCTGCACCGACCCCGGCACCCACACGGCCAGGTAGCTGCCGCAGTAGCCCGACTGCATCATCAGCCGCGCCGCCTGCTTGAAGCCCATCGCGGCGTTGAACTTGAAGCAGGGCTGCCGCGGCTCGGTCACCACCAGCACGCAGCCCGGCAGGTGCCAGCGGTCGCCCACCCAGAGCTCGGCCTCCACCATGCCCTCGACGGTCAGGTTCTCGCCCATGGCGCCGCCGGCCAGCGCGGCCCCCGGCGCGGCCACGCCAGCCTGGGCCCGCACCGTCTGCCAGAAGGCGTAGTGCGCCTGCGGGTAGGCGTAGACGGCCTTGCTCGGGCCGCCATGCACCGACAGGTCGGCCTGCTCGTCGGCCTCCAGACCCAGCGCCTGCACCGCCACCGGCCCGGCCACGGGCTGCTTGGCAATGGCCGTGAGCACGCGGCGGCCGTCGATGGCCAGCGGCTGCGCCCGGCCGCGGTTGACGCTCAGCACCCTCATGCCTCTGGCCTCATCGCAGGCCCCGGATCGGCGGCCGGGAAGGCGTGCATTAGGTCATACCGAATCCGCATGGCGCCCTCCGGGCCGGTGGTTACGAGGTGATTACATTGATCCGACAATCGTCGCCCCAGCGGTGTTCGGCGAGCTCGGGAGCCCCCAGAGCCCGCGCGCAGCGGCGGCTCGCCGAAACCCGTTTTTCACATCATCCCATCGGAGACGCCATGAACCGACCCGTGCTCGAGGGCCTGCGCCTGAACACGCCCGCCCATGTCCACCACGCCCGCCTCGTCGAGTGGGTGGCCGAGATCGCCGCCCTCACCGAGGCGGCCGAGGTCTGCTGGTGCGACGGCAGCGAGGCCGAGTACCGGCGCCTGTGCGCGCAGCTGGTGGCGGCCGGCACGCTGATCCCGCTCAACCCGGCGCTGCGCCCGGGCAGCTTCCTGGCCCGCAGCGACCCCGGCGACGTGGCCCGGGTCGAAGACCGCACCTTCATCTGCAGCCAGCGGCAGGAAGACGCCGGCCCCACCAACCACTGGATGGCGCCGGCGCAGATGCGCGAGCGGCTGCAGACCGGCGAGCAGGCGCTGTTCCGCGGCAGCATGCGCGGCCGCACGATGTACGTGGTGCCGTTCTCGATGGGGCCGCTGGGCTCGCCCATCGCCCACATCGGCGTCGAGCTCACCGACAGCCCCTACGTGGCGCTGAGCATGCGCACGATGACGCGCATGGGCCGCGGCGCGCTCGAGGTGCTGGGCGCCGACGGCGACTTCGTGCCCTGCGTGCACACCGTGGGCGCGCCACTGCAGCCCGGCCAGCGCGACGTGGCCTGGCCCTGCAACCCCACCAAGTACATCGTGCACTACCCCGAGTCGCGCGAGATCTGGAGCTACGGCTCGGGCTACGGCGGCAACGCGCTGCTGGGCAAGAAGTGCTTCGCGCTGCGCATCGCCAGCACCATGGGCCGCGAGCAGGGCTGGCTGGCCGAGCACATGCTGATCCTGGGCCTGACCTCGCCCGAGGGCCGCAAGTACCACGTCGCCGCCGCCTTCCCCAGCGCCTGCGGCAAGACCAACTTCAGCATGCTGGTGCCGCCGGCCGGGTTCGAGGGCTGGAAGGTCACCACCATCGGCGACGACATCGCCTGGATCAAGCCGCGGGTCGACGGGCGCCTGGTGGCCATCAACCCCGAGGCCGGCTACTTCGGCGTCGCCCCCGGCACCAACGCGCACACCAACCCGAACTGCCTGGCCTCGCTGCAGCGCGACACCGTCTTCACCAACGTGGCGCTCACCGACGACGGCGACGTCTGGTGGGAAGGCCTGACCGACACCCCGCCGGCGCACCTGATCGACTGGCAGGGCCGCGACTGGACGCCGGCCCTCGCGCAGGCCACCGGCGCCAAGGCCGCGCACCCCAACTCGCGATTCACGGTGGCCGCCACCCACAACCCGGTGCTCGACGCCGACTGGGACAACCCGGCCGGCGTGCCCCTCGATGCCTTCGTCTTCGGCGGCCGGCGCAGCACCACGGTGCCGCTGGCGACCGAGGCCCGCAACTGGGTCGAGGGCGTCTACATGGCCGCCACCATGGGCAGCGAGACCACGGCCGCGATGGCCGGCGGCAACGGCAGCGTGCGGCGCGACCCGTTCGCGATGCTGCCCTTCGTGGGCTACAACATGGCCGACTACTTCCAGCACTGGCTCGACCTGGGCGAGCGTCTGGCCGCGGCCGGCGCCAGGCTGCCGAAGATCTTCTGCGTCAACTGGTTCCGCAAGGGGGCCGACGGCCGGTTCGTGTGGCCGGGCTACGGCGAGAACATGCGCGTGCTCGAGTGGATGATCGGCCGCATCGAGGGCCGCGCCGGCGGCGTCGACCATGTCTTCGGCGTCAGCCCGCGCTATGAAGACCTGCGCTGGGACGGCCTGGCCTTCACGCGCGAGCAGTTCGACAGCGTGATCGGCATCGACCGCGCCGCCTGGCAGCAAGAGCTGGCGCTGCACGACGCGCTGTTCGACACCCTGGCCCACCACCTGCCGCCGGCGCTGCCCGCCGCCAAGGCGCGGTTCGCCCAGCGCCTGGCGGCAGGCTGACCCGGCGGTGGCCGGCACGCCGCTGCTCGAGGCCTTCGACTGGCAGGCGGCCTGGTGCCGCCCGACGGCACCGTTCACCGCCCGGGTGCTCGAACGCAGCCGCCGCTGGCTGGCCCTCGACGCGGCCGCCCACGACGCGCTGGCTGCCGAGCGCGCCCGCACCGACGCCCCGCTGGCCTGGCTGCGCCTGGAGCCGCGCGCCAGCGACGGCATGACGGCGCTGCGCTGCCGGCTCTGGCCCGACGGCACCGACCGGCTGCTGGCGCGCTGCCACCCGCACGCCTCGCGCATCGAATGGCTGGCCACGCCGGACGGGGCGGCCGAGGCGGCGCCGTGAAGGTACAGCTGCTGTCCGACCTGCACCTCGAGACCGAGGCCTACGACCCGCGGCCGGCCCCCGGCGCCGAGCTGCTGGTGCTGGCCGGCGACATCGACAGCACCTGGGCCGGCTACGAGCGCTTCGCCGGCTGGCCGGTGCCGGTGCTGGTGGTGGCCGGCAACCACGAGTTCGACGGCCGAGACTTCGACGCCGCGCTGGCCGGGCTGCGGGCGCTGTGCGTCCGCCTGGGCCTGGCCTTCCTCGAGCGCGAGAGCCGCATCTTCGTCGCCGCCGACGGCGCCCGCGTGCGCGTGGTGGGCAGCGCGCGCTGGAGCGACTTCGATCTGTTCGGCGCCGCCGGCCGGCCCCGCGCGATGCGGGCGGCCGAGTACTTCATGCGCCTGATGGCCACGACCCGGGGCGGGCGCCCCTTCGATGCCGCCGCGGTGCGCGACGAGGCGCTGTCGTGCCGCGCCTGGCTCGACGCCGAGCTGGCGCAAGCGCCTCGCCAACGCTGGGACAAGACGCTGGTGGTGACCCATTTCGCGCCCAGCCTGCGCAGTGCCGATCCGCGCTTCGGCGCCCAGCCGGGCACGGCCAGCTTCTGCAATGCCGACGACGACCTGATCCCGCGCGCCGACGTCTGGCTGCACGGCCACCTGCACTGCCAGGCGGCCTACGCCGTGGCGCGGCCCGGCCGCGCGCCGACGCGCGTGGTGTGCAACGCGCTGGGCCTGGCCGCCAAGGGCGAGCCGCGCGGGCACGACCCGCGGCTCACGATCGTGGTCTGACCGCCCCGCGCAGGCCGTCCAGGCACAGCGCCAGCATCCAGTCGACGATCTGCTCGTCGCTGTGATTGCCGCCGGCCTTCAGGAAGGCCGGCACGGGGTCGCAGGCGCGCGCATAGACCGTGTACAGCACCACTTCGGGCGGCAGCGCGGCGGCGATGTCGCCGTCGGCCTGCGCCTGCACGATCCACGCCCCCAGCGCCTCGCTCAGGCGCAGCAGCAGCTCGAGGTAGTCCTTGCTGGCCAGCAGCTCCGCGCGCAGGCTCGAGTTCTGCGACGGCAGGGTGGGCATCTCGCCGGCCAGCTGCAGGGTCAGGGCCCAGCGCACGATGGCCGCCAGGCGCTCGATGGCCGCGACGCCGGCGCGCGCCTGCTGCTGCTCCACCTGCGCCAGCGCACGCTGCAGCAGCCGCACCATGGCCGCGGCGGCCAGGGCTTCCTTGGACGGAAAGTGCTTGTACAGGCTGGCCTTGGCGATGCCCACCTCGGCGGCCACCTCGTCGACCGTCATCAGGTCGAAGCCCTTCTCGGCCAGCAGCCGGTTGACGGCATCGACGATCGCGTCCTCGCGCACGCGCAGCACCTGCTCGCGAAACGACAAACGGGTCATGCCCGAAGTGTAAGCGGCCGGCCCCGGTTTGCGACCGGCCGGTCGCGCCGGCTACTGCGCAGTCAGGCCGTGCGCGGCGCGGCCCGCCCCGGGAAGGCGCGGCGCAGCCAGCGGGTGCGCGCCGGCGCCGCGGGGGCCGCCGCCGCATCGGGGGCGGCGGGCTCGGCCAGGCTCATCTCGAGCCCGAAGGCGGTGCCCATGTCGGCCGGGTCGTCCTGGGGCGCACGGCGGTCGATGCGCGCAGCCGAAAGCCAACGGACGAGGGGCAGGCGCTTGGACATGGCGTGCTTTCGGTGTTGCCTGGTTACGAGTGTCACGCGCGGTGGCAGTTCCTGCCTGCCCGCAGGCCCGCGGATGCGTGCCCCAGTTCACGGGGCCGCCGGGCTCCTGCCGAGGGCTGGCTACACTGCGAGCCCTTTTCGAGCGCCGCCGGCGGCGGTGCCGCAGCGTGCAGCCAGACCCCCGCTCCGACGAACCGGGCCGCGCCGGCTTCGTGGCCATCGACTTCGGCACCTCGAACTCGGCCGTGGCCCTGCCCCGGGCCGGGGCCGGCCCGGGCGCCGGTGTGCGCCTGGTCGAGCTCGAGCCGGGCCAGGCCACGATGCCGACCGCGGTCTTCTACCGCGCCGACACGCCGCCGCCGCAGCCCGAGGCCGAGCGCCTGTACGGCCGCGCGGCCATCGCGGCCTACGTCGACGGCAGCGAGGGCCGCCTGATGCGCTCGATGAAGAGCCTGCTGGGTTCGTCGCTGCTGCAGCAGCGCACCGACATCGGCGGCGGCCGTGCCGTGCGCTACGCCGACGTCGTGGCCGGCTACCTGCGCCGCCTCAAGCAGCAGGCCGAGGCCGCGGCGGGCGCGACGCTCTCGCGCGCGGTGCTGGGCCGGCCGGTGTTCTTCGTCGACGACGACCCGGTGCGCGACGCGCAGGCCCAGGCCGCGCTGGAGGCGGCGGCGCGGCAGGTGGGCTTTCGCGAGCTGCACTTCCAGTACGAGCCCATCGCCGCGGCGCTGGACCACGAGAGCCGGGCCGCTCGCGAGGAACGGGTGCTGGTGGCCGACATCGGCGGCGGCACCTCCGACTTCTCGCTCGTGCGCGTGGGCCCGGCGCGGCGCGGCCGCATCGACCGGCGCGACGACATCCTGGGCAACCACGGCGTGCACCTGGCCGGCACCGACTTCGACCGCCGGGTCGAGCTCGCCGCCATCCTGCCGCTGCTGGGCTACGGCGCGCGGCGCCCGGCAAGGGCCGGCGAGATTGCGCGCGAGCCGCCGCCCGAGGTGCCGAGCGCGATCTACTTCGACCTCGCCACCTGGCACCTGATCAACACCGTCTATGCCCCGGCACGGCTGGCCGAGCTGCGCGGCATGAAGGCCTGGTACGCCGACCCGCGCCACCACGCGAGGCTGCTGGCGACGCTGGAGCTGCGGCTGGGCCACGCCCTCGCAGCGGCGGCCGAGCAGGCCAAGATCGACGTCGCGATGCACGGCCGGGCCGAGATCGACCTGGCCGCGCTGGAGCACGGGCTGCAGGCGCGGCTGGCCGAGCCCGAGGCCGCCCGGGCGCTCGAAGCCGACCTCGACCGCATCGTCGGCGCGGCGCGCGAAACCGCCCGCCGCGCCGGCGTGGCCCCAAGCCGCATCGACACGCTGTACTTCACCGGCGGCTCCACCGGCCTGGTGCCGCTGGTGCAGCGGATCGCGGCCTGCTTTCCGGCCGCGGCCGTGGTGCGCGGGGACCGCTACGCGAGCGTGGCCCAGGGCCTGGGCCTGCACGCCGCGGCGGTGTTCGGGCCCGCCACCTGATCGCCCGCCGGAGTCCTGCGCGGCCCCAGGGCCAGGCTCGGGAGCCCGGGTGCCTTGGCCGCCTTTGCTCGAGAACCCCCGCGGAGGGCGCAGGCCGGGCGCGGCCCGGCCCTGAGGGCCGTCAGTAAGCCCGGCTCTCGAACCCGGCCGCGTTCAGGCGCGCCAGCACCTCCTGCACGTGAGCAGGGTTGCGCGTCTGCAGCACGAGCTCGATCTCCACGCTCTGCACCGACAGGGTCGAGAAGGCGCGCTGGTGGTGCACCTCGTCGATGTTGGCGCCGGCATCGGCCACCAGGGCCGTGATGCGCGCCAGGATGCCGGGCGCATCGCGCGCGGCCACGCGGATGCGGGCCAGCCGGCCGGCGCGCACCATGCCGCGCTCGAGGATGGCGGCCAGCAGCAGCGGGTCGATGTTGCCGCCGCACAGCACCAGGCCCACCTGGCGACCGGCAAAGCGCGCCGGGTCCTTCAGCAGCGCCGCCAGGCCGGCCGCGCCGGCGCCTTCGACCAGGGTCTTCTCGATCTCGAGCAGCATCACGATGGCCTGCTCGATGTCGCCCTCGTCGACCAGCACCAGGTCGTCGACCTGCGTGCGGATGATCGCCTGCGTGATCTCGCCCGGCCGGCCGACCGCGATGCCCTCGGCGATCGTGCCCGCCCCCTGCGGGTGCGACGTGCCCTTGATCGCGTTGACCATGCCGGGGAAGCGCGAGGTCTGCACGCCGATCACCTCGATGCCGGGCTTGAGTGCGCGCGCCGCGGTGGCGATGCCCGCGATCAGGCCGCCGCCGCCGACGGCGATGACGAGCGTGTCCAGGCCGGGCTGCGCCTGCAGCATCTCCAGGCCGATCGTGCCCTGGCCGGCGATCACCAGCGGGTCGTCGAAGGCGTGGATGAAGACCAGGCCCTGCTGCTCGGCCAGGCGCAGCGCGTGCTCCCGCGCCTGGTCGAAGCTCTCGCCGTGCAGCACCACCTCGGCGCCGAAGCCGCGCGTGCGCTCGATCTTCACCGAGGGCGTGATCGAGGGCATCACGATCACCGCGCGCAGGCCCAGGCGCTGCGCATGGTGGGCCACGCCCTGCGCGTGGTTGCCGGCCGAGGCCGCCACCACGCCCTGTACCGGCACCCCCGAGGCCACCAGCGCGGCCAGCTTGTTCAGCGCTCCGCGCTCCTTGAACGAGGCCGTGAACTGCAGGTTCTCGAACTTGAGAAAGACTTGCGCGCCCAGGATCTGCGACAGCGTGCGGCTTTCCAGGCAGGGCGTGGCCAGCACATGGCCGGCCAGCCGCACGGCGGCGGCTTCGATGTCCGAGAAACTGACCATGTCGGCCTCGCGCCCTGGCTACCCAGCGGACGCCGTGGAGCCGGCTCTGCCGGGCCACTGGCGGCGCCCCCCTGGGGG
>JAGWMW010000100.1 GCA_028871575.1 Burkholderiales bacterium
AGGGTCAGCAGGGCGGCAAGGCGGTGGCGCATGGCGGGCTCACTGGGAAGTGGAGGCGGCCGGGGCGGCCGGCCGGGTGCGGTGGCGGTCGGGGTCGACGCCGAGCGCGAAGCCCGGGTCGGCGCCCAGCCGGGCCAGGGCGGCGCTGCAGGCCGCGGGGTCGGCGGCCTGCAGCGTGAGCGCAAACAGGCGCGGGGTGATCGCGGCCAGCGACTGCACCGGCAGCGCGCTGCGCCGCGCCACCTCGGCGGCCAGCGGCGGCAGCGCCGGCCAGTCGGACGCGGTGCGCAGCAGCGCGCGGCAGGCCGGCGGCGTGGGGGCCGGGTCGGCCGCGGCCACCGCTGCGGCCGACCCGGCGCTGCAGCCGCCCAGCGGGCCCAGGGCCGACACCAGGGCCGCGCCCATCAGCCCCGGCACCCAGGGGCCCGCCCGGACCGGCAGGGCGGGGACGGCAGGCAGGGGCACAGCAGATGGCATGCGCGCGAGCCTAGCCGATCGTCGGCACGGCGTCGGTGTCCAAATGCCGCACCCGCGGCGCCGGGCCGCAGCTGGTGGGCCGGCGCGCTCAGCGGCCGATCACCTGCGCCATCTCCAGCACCTTGTTCGAGTAGCCCCACTCGTTGTCGTACCAGGCCACGACCTTGACGAAGGTCCGGTCCAGCGCGATGCCGGCGTCGGCGTCGAAGACGCTGGTCATGGCCTCGCCGCGGAAGTCGGTCGAGACCACCTTGTCCTCGGTGTAGCCGAGCACGCCCTTCATCGGTCCGGCGGCCGCGGCCTTCATGGCGTGGCAGATGTCGTCCCAGCTCGCTTCCCGCACCAGCTCGGCCGTGAGGTCGATCACGCTCACGTCGCTGGTGGGCACGCGGAAGCTCATGCCGGTGAGCTTCTTGTTCAGCTCGGGGATCACCACGCCCACCGCCTTGGCCGCGCCGGTGCTGCTGGGGATGATGTTCTCCAGGATGCCGCGGCCGCCGCGCCAGTCCTTGTTGCTCGGGCCGTCCACCGTCTTCTGCGTCGCCGTGGTCGCGTGCACCGTCGTCATCAGGCCGCGCCGGATGCCGAAGCTGTCGTGCAGCACCTTGGCCACCGGGGCCAGGCAGTTGGTGGTGCAGCTGGCGTTGCTGATGATGGCCTGGCCGGCGTAGCTCCTGTCGTTGACGCCATAGACGAACATCGGCGTGTCGTCCTTGCTGGGCGCGCTCTGGATCACCTTCTTCGCGCCGGCGTCGAGGTGCTTCTGGCAGGTCTCCTTCGTCAGGAACAGGCCGGTGGACTCGACCACGACCTCGGCGCCGATGTCGCCCCAGGCCAGCAGCGCCGGGTCCTTGTGCGCGGTGAGGCGGATCTTGCGGCCGTTGACGACCAGGGTGCTGCCCTCGACGGCGATCTCGCCCTTGAAGCGGCCGTGCACGCTGTCGTACTGCAGCATGTAGGCCAGGTAATCGGGCTCGAGCAGGTCGTTGATGCCGACGATCTCGATGCCGGGGAAGTTCTGCACTGCGGCGCGGAACACCATGCGCCCGATGCGGCCGAAGCCGTTGATGCCGATCTTGAGGCTCATGCGATCACTCCTTGCGGGTTGTCGGGGACAGGACCTGGCGCACCGTGTCCACGAGGTTGTCGACGGTGAAATGGAAATGCCTGAACAGCGCCGGCGCGGGCGCGCTCTCGCCGTAGCGGTCGATGCCCACCACGGCGGCGCAGCCGTACTTCCACCAGCCGTCGGTGACGCCGGCCTCGACCGCGATGCGCGGCAGCCTCGGCGGCAGCACGGCGGTCTTGTAGGCCGTGTCCTGGCGGTCGAAGACGGTGGTGCTGGGCATGCTGACCACGCGCACCGCGATGCCGCGGCGCGCCAGCTCGGTCTGGGCCTGCAGCGCCAGGTGCACCTCGCTGCCGGTGGCGATGATCACGGCCTGCGCCCGCTTCTTCAGCCCCACCTCGGCCGGCTCGGCCAGCACGTAGGCGCCCTTGGCGATGCCGTCCAGCGCCGGCTTCGGGCCGTAGGGCAGGTTCTGGCGCGACAGCAGCAGCGCGCTCGGGCGGCCGGCATTGCCCAGCGCCATCGTCCAGGCCACCGCGGTCTCGGCGCCGTCGGCCGGGCGCCAGACGTCCAGGTTCGGGATCAGACGCAGGCTGGCCGCGTGCTCCACGCTCTGGTGCGTGGGCCCGTCCTCGCCCAGGCCGATGCTGTCGTGCGTGAAGACGTGGATCACGCGCCGGCGCATCAGCGCCGCCATCCGGATCGCGTTGCGGCTGTAGTCGCTGAAGGTCAGGAAGGTGCCGCCGTAGGGGATGTAGCCGCCATGCAGCGCGATGCCGTTCATCACCGCGGCCATGCCGAACTCGCGCACGCCGTAGTTGATGTGGCGCCCGCCGTTGGGCGCGCCGTCGGCGCCGAAGCGCAGCGGCGGCGTCGAGCTGGTGTTGGTGAGGTTGGAGCCGGTGAGGTCGGCACTGCCGCCCAGCAGCTCGGGCAGCGCCCGCGTGTAGCGCTCCAGCGTGTTCTGGCTGGCCTTGCGAGTGGCCACCGTCTCGGCCTTCTGGTCGGCGTCCTCGATCGCGGCCACGGCGGTGGCGGCGAAGTCGGCCGGCAGCTCGCCGGCCATGCGGCGGGCGAACTCGGCCGCCAGCGCCGGGTGCTCGGCCTTGTAGGCGGCCCAGGCCTCGGCCCAGCGCGCCTGGGCGGCGGCGCCGGCCTCGCGCGCATCCCAGGCCGCGTAGGCGGCCTCGGGCAGCACGAAGGGCTCGTGCGGCCAGGCGAGTGCCGCCCGGGTGAGCGCGATCTCCTCGGCGCCCAGCGCCTCGCCGTGGGCCTTGGCGCTGCCGGCGCGGTTGGGCGAGCCGCGGCCGATGGTGGTCTGGCAGATGATCAGCGTGGGCTTGGCGGCGGAGCCGCGGGCCTGCGCGATCGCGGCCTGCACCGCGGCCACGTCGTGGCCGTCGAGCGGGCCGATCACGTCCCAGCCGTAGCCGGCGAAGCGCAGGCCCACCTCGTCGACGTACCAGGGCTTGACCGGGCCGTCGATGCTGATGCCGTTGTCGTCGTAGAAGGCCACCAGCTTGCCCAGCTTCCAGGCCCCGGCCAGCGCGCAGGCCTCGTGGCTGATGCCCTCCATCAGGCAGCCGTCGCCCATGAAGACCCAGGTGCGGTGGTCGACGATCGCATGGCCCGGGCGGTTGAACTCGGCCGCCAGCAGCTTCTCGGCCAGCGCCATGCCCACCGCATTGGCCAGGCCCTGGCCGAGCGGGCCGGTGGTGGTCTCCACGCCCGGCGTCAGGTCCACCTCGGGGTGGCCGGGGGTCTTGCTGTGCAGCTGGCGGAAGTGGCGCAGCTCGCTCACGGCCAAGTCGTAGCCGGTGAGGTGCAGCAGCGCGTACAGCAGCATCGACGCATGGCCGTTGCTCAGCACGAAGCGGTCGCGGTCGGCCCAGTGCGGGTCGGCCGGGTTGTGCTTGAGCGCGCCGCCCCACAGCGCCACCGCCATCTCGGCCATGCCCATCGGCGCGCCGGGGTGGCCGCTGTTGGCCTGCTGCACGGCGTCCATCGCCAGCGCGCGGATGGCGTTGGCCATCAGGGAGGGGTCGGTGTGGGGGCTGGACATGGGGTCGGCGCCGCGGCAGGCGGCGCGGGCAGGGCCGCTGGGGCATCGATTCTAGGAGGCGTGCCGCGGCGCCCGACGCGGCCGCACCCGGCTTGATCTGCGTCAACCCGGCGCGGCGTGGCGCGGCGATGCTGGCCGCATGCGACATCTCTGCCTGGAAGTGGTGAGCGAAGAGCACCGCGCCCTGTCGGCGATGCTGCAGTCGATCGGGCTGCTGCTGATGCAGGCGCGGCGCGAGCGGCGCCGGCCCGATTTCGACGTGCTGCGGGCGATGCTGCTCTACATCGACGAGTTCCCCGAGCGGCTGCACCACCCCAAGGAGCAGGCGCTGCTGTTTCCCCGGGTGGCCGCGCGCTGCCCCGAGCTGGCCCCGGTGCTCGAGCGGCTGACGCGCGACCACGCCGACGGCGAGCGCGCGATCCGCCGGCTCGAGCACGCGATGCTGGCCTACGAGGTGCTGGGCGAGCCGCGCCGGGCCGACTTCGAGCGCCAGCTCGAGGCCTACACCCGCTTCTACCTCGAGCACATGGCGCTGGAAGAAGCCGAGATCCTGCCGGCGGCGCGCCGCTGCCTGGAGCCGGCCGACTGGCAGGTGCTGGACACCGCCTTCGCCGCCAACCTCGACCCGCTGACCGGCCACGAGGCCACGCAGGACTACCAGCCGCTGTTCAGCAAGATCCTGATGACGGCGCCGGCGCCGGTCGGGCTGGGGCCGGGGCCGGCGCCGGCTGCGTGAAGCCCGCCCCGGGCGCGCTCAGGATGCCAGCACGCGCCGCGCGCGGTGCAGGCGCACGAACAGGTTGGCCTCGCTGATCGCCAGCCGGCGGCAGACCTCGTCGGTGTCGCCGTCGGCCAGCAGCCGCAGCTGCACCGCCTCGCGCAGCGTCCGGGGCAGCTCGCCGATGCGCTGCAGCGTGCGGCGCAGCCGCTGGCGCTGCTCGGCCACCTCGTCGGGCCGGGGCTGCGGGCACTCGAGTTGCAGGGCCGGGACGCCGCCCTCGTCGTCGCTGCCGCTGCCGCCGCAGTCCAGGCTGTCGTGGCCCGAGCGCTCGCGCACCAGGTCGACGATCTTGTGCTTGAGGATGGCCACCAGCCAGCTGCGCAGCGCCGAGCGCCCGGCGAAGGCGGCGCGCCCGGTGACCACGGCCTCGAACACGTCGTGCACCAGGTCTTCGGCCAGCGCCGGGTCGAGCAGCCGGCGACGCGCAAAGGCCACGAGGTAGCCGCGGTGGGCGGTCAGCTCGGCCCAGCCCACGGGCGGTGGGGGCGACCCGGGCAGGGCGGGCGGGCTGCTGCGGTCCGGCAGGCTGGCGCCGGGCACGCGCTCAGCCGGGATGGCGGCGCGGGTGGCGAGGGCGGCGCGGGTGGCGCCGGTGGCGGGGACGGCGAGGGCGGCGGGGGTGACTGAGGGGGCGGTGAGCATGGCGGGCCTTCGTGCGGGGTGGGTGGCTACACTTTGCGCAGCGGGCCTCGCGCGGCCCTCACCGAAGATCACAGCCCGGTCACATCGGCATCGCCGCTTCGTGCCGGCAGCCGGTAAGAAGCGGCCGGCCGCACCGACCTCGCCCCATGCCCAGCCACATCCTCGTTGCCGAAGACCAGGCCGACATCCGCGAGCTGATCGCACTGAACCTTCGGCAGGCCGGCTATGCGGTGACCGCGGTGGCCGACGGCCCGGCCGCGCTGGCCAGCCAGGCCGAGCAGGCCAGCGACCTGCTGCTGCTCGACCTGATGCTGCCGGGGCTGGACGGGCTGGAGGTGTGCAAGGCCCTGCGCGCGCGCGGCCGCGCCACGCCGATCCTGATGCTCACCGCCAAGAGCACCGAGCTCGACCGCGTGCTCGGCCTGGAGCTGGGCGCCGACGACTACCTGACCAAGCCGTTCTCGATGGCCGAGCTGCTGGCGCGGGTGAAGGCGCTGCTGCGCCGCGCCGAGCTGCTGCGCGCGGCGCACAGCGCGCCGGCCGGCGCCGGCCTGGTGCGCAACGGCGAGCTCGAGATTTCGCCCGGCCGGCGCGAGGCGCGGGTGGGCGGGCTGGCGCTGGAGTTCACGGCGCTGGAGTTCGAGCTGCTGCTGCACTTCGCCACCCACCCGGGGCGCGTGTTCTCGCGCGCCCAGCTGCTCGACGCCGTCTGGGGCTACACGCACGACGGCTACGAGCACACGGTCACGACCCACATCAACCGCCTGCGCGCCAAGCTCGAGCAGGACCCGATGCAGCCGCGCTACATCCTCACCGTGCGCGGCGCCGGCTACAAGATGCGCGATCCGCCATGAAACGCGCCCCCAAGCTCGCTGCGCTCGCGGCCCCCCGAGGGGGCGGGCTGCGGACCGGGAGACCCGGCTCCGCCGTGAACCGGGCCCCCAAGCTCGCTGCGCTCGCGGCCCCCCGAGGGGGCGGGCTGCGGACCGGGAGACCCGGCTCCGCAGCCTTGCCCGTCCCCGGGCTCGTCGTGCCCGCCTCGGCCCGAGAGGCCAGCCGGCCCCGTTCGCCGTGACGGTGCGCCTGCGCATCGCGCTGACGATCCTGCTCACGGGGCTGGCCAGCGCCATCGGCGTGATCGTCACCGTGGCCGTGGCCTTCGAGCGCTTCGACCACCAGAGCAGCTGGGTGCAGGGCAATGCCTTCCTGGGCCGGGTCGTGGCAATGCACGACGACCTGCTCGAGCAGCGCGAACGCCACCCCGAGGAGTTCACCGCCTTCCTGCGCAGCCTGCTGCTCTACGAGCCCGACAGCCAGCTCTACCTGCTGGGCCCCGACGGCCGGGTGCTGGCCTCGACCGGCCCCAAGCCCCTGCCCCCGGGCTTCAAGGTGGCGCTGCGGCCGGTGCAGCAGGCGGTGCAGGCGGCCGCGCGCGGCGACCCGCGGCAGGCGGCCTACGTGATGGGCGACGACCCGGAATCGATGGCCACCGGCGCCGTCGTGGCGGCGCGTGCGCTGCAGCCGGCCGAGATCCGCCCCTCGGCACGGGCGGCGGGCTACCTGTACCTCGTCTGCCGCCCGCCCGGCCTGCCGCGCTCGCGGCTGGCGCTGCTGGCCGGCAGCTTCGTCTCGCCGGCCCTGGCCTCGGTGCTGGCCGTGATCGCGCTGGCCACGGCCCTGGCGGTCTGGATCATCGGCACCGTCACGCGGCCGCTGCGCAGCCTCAGCGACGCCGTGGCGGCGGCTGCGCGGGAGGGCTTCGACAGCGCCGGCGCGCTCGCCGCACCGGAGGCCGTGCCCCGCCGCGACGCCGGCCGCGACGACGAGTTCGGCCGCCTGCGCCGCGGCTTCCAGGCCCTGCTGGCCACGCTGCGGCAGCAGTGGGACGAGCTGCGCCGGCTGGATCGCTTCAGGCGCGAGAGCGTGTCCAACCTGTCGCACGACCTGCGCAGCCCGCTCACCGCCACCGTGGCCTGCCTGGAGACGCTGGAGCAGCGCTGGGCCGGCCCGGCCGGCCGCGACGACGAGCGCCGCCTGCTCGAGGTGGCGCTGCGCAACACGCGCAACGCCGCAGCCATGGTGCGCGCGCTGGGCGACCTGGCGCTGCTGGACGAGCCGACATTCCGGCTCCACCCGATGCGCCTGGACCTGGCCGAGGTGCTGGACGACATCGCGCTGCGCTTTGCCGAGCGCGCCACGCGCCAGGGCGTGGCGCTGCGCGTCGAGCCCCAGGGCGTGGCGCTGCGCGTCGAGCCCCAGGGCGTGGCGCTGCGCGTCGAGCCCCGGGGCGCGGCGCCGCCGACGGGGCCGCAAGGCACCGCCGCACCGATCGCCGAGATCGATGTCGAGCTCTTCGAGCGCGCGCTGGCCAACCTGCTGGACAACGCGCTCAAGTTCACGCCCGCGGGCGCGGCCGTCACGCTGGGCGCCCGGCGGCAGGGCGAACGGGTGCAGGTGACGGTCGCCGACCAGGGCGCCGGCATCCCGGCGGCCGACCTGCCGCACCTGTTCGACCGCCTCTACCAGAGCCGCCAGAGCGTGGCCCCGGCCACCAGCGACGAGGGCCGCGGCCTGGGGCTGGCGATCGTCAAGCGCATCGCCGAGCTGCACCGCGGCACGGTGGCCGTGCGCAGCGCCCCCGGCCAGGGCACCCTGGTCACGCTCGACCTGCCGGCGGCGTCGCGGGCGCGCATCTTGGCCGCGATGTAGCCGCCGTGGGGCAGGTACAGCAGGTCGGCGATGCGCCACAGCACGTGGTTCTCGTAGGCGTCGAGCGCGCCGTCGGCATAGGCCACCTGCCACATGGCCTCGATCACGCGCAGCTTCTGCGCCTCGTCCAGGCGCTCGTTGAGTACCGCGGTGTAGGTCTGGAAGTCGATCGCCTGGCCCGAGGCCGCCGTCGCCTGGGCCAGCAGCGCGCGGGCCTCGGGCTCGGGCAGCGCGAACTCGCGCTGCAGCGCCGACAGCACGGCGCCGCGCTCGGGCGCCGCGATGCCAGGGTGTTCGCGCATGACCTCCACCAGCAGCACGGCGGTGGCCAGGCGCAGCCGGGCAGCCGCCTCGGCCGGCGTTTCGTGGGCGGGCGACAGCAGCGAGTCGAACAGGTCGTGCAGGGTGCGCAGCATGGGGTGTGGGTGGGAATGATCGGCGCCGGCGCCAAAGGTTCAAACCGGCCGGGCGCGGCGCGGCAGGGCCGCCGCCGCCGGCTCGCCCAGGTCCCAGTACAGGCCGGCCATCAGCGCCAGCGCCTCGCGCGCCACCGGCAGCAGCAGGTGCTCGTCGGGGGCGTGCTGGTGGCAGCCCGGATAGCTGTGCGGCACCCAGACCGTGGGCAGGCCCAGGCCATCGGCAAACACGTCGTTGGGCAGCGAACCGCCCAGGTTGGGCAGCAGCGCCGGCGCCGCCCCGGTGCTGCGCGTGATGGCGTCCAGCGTGTAGCGCACCCAGGCATCGTCGGGGTCGAGCCGGGTGGCCGCCATCACCGTGGGCTCGCCCACGTCGACGTCGCCGCAGCCGTGCGCTGCCAGGTGCGCCTGCACCGCGGCGCGCAGGCCGGCCACCTCGGTGCCGACGACGAAGCGCAGCTGCAACGTGGCCCGCGCCGTGGGCGGGATCGCGTTGACCGGGTGCTCGGGGTTGCCGGTGCGAAAGGCCAGCACTTCGAGCGCGTTCCAGCCGATCACGCGCTCGCCCGGCGTCAGCCCGGGCTCGCCCCAGCCGGCATCGATGGCCGGGTCGCCCGGGTCGGTGCCGAAGGCCAGGCCCTGCAGCGCCGCCCGCACGCTGGCCGGGATCGGGGGCGGGCGCAGCGCCGGCACGCGGATCACGCCGCGCGCGTCCACCAGGCTGGCGATGGCGCTGGCCAGCACCGTGCCCGGGTTGCGCAGCAGCCCGCCCCAGTTGCCCGAGTGGTGGGCGCCCTCGCGCAGCGTCAGCGTCAGATCGAAATTGGCCACCCCGCGCGAGCCCAGGAAGACGGTGGGCCGCTCGCGCGCCAGGCGCGGGCCGTCGCTGGCGATCAGCACGTCGGCCGCCAGCGCCCGGCGCTGCGCGGCGCAGAAGGCCGCCAGCCCGGGCGAGCCGGTCTCCTCGCCCGTCTCGAACAGCCAGGTGAGGTTGAAGCCCAGCCCGCGCCCTTCGGCCCGGCGCTGCTGCAGCACCGCCGCCAGCGCGGCCAGGTTGATGCTGTGCTGCCCCTTGTTGTCGGCGGTGCCGCGGCCGTACAGGCGCTCGCCTTCCCTTGCCAGCACCCACGGGCCCTGGCCGCGCGTCCATGCCGCATCCTGGCCGCGGATCACGTCGCCGTGGCCGTAGGCCAGCACCGTGGGCAGGCTGTCGCCCTCGTGACGGTGGGCCACGAGCAGCGGGCCGGCCGCGGGCTCGGGGTTGGCGTGCACGCGCCACTCAAAGCCCAGCGCTGCCAGCGCCGGGCCGATTTCCTCGGCCAGGTAGGCGTGCAGCCGCGGGCCGGCGGCCGGGTCCTGGCTGTCGGTGCGCATCGCCACCCGGCGGGCGAGGTCGCGCTCGAAGGCGCCGCCGTCCAGCTCGGCGCGGGCGCGGTCGAGCGCCTGCTCGCGGCTCACGGCGCCGGGCCGGCCTGGACCTGGGTCACGAGCTCGAAATGCTCCACCACCGGCGGCGCGGCGAAGAACGGCCCGACGAGGGCGCGCCACTGGGCGAACAGCGGCCCCTGGCGGAAGCCCACGGTGTGGTCTTCCAGCGTGGCCCAGAAGATCTGCAGCACGTAGCGCTCGGGGCTCTCCACGCCGCGGTTGACCTTGGCGCCGCGGAACCCCCGGGCGCGGACGGCCACCTCGTCCAGCCCGCGCTGGAGGGCGGCCTCGAATTCGGCCTGCCGGCCGGGCGCGATGCGGATGTCGGCGATTTCGAGGATCACGGGACGGCCCCTGCTGCTGCGAGTCGCCGCAGTCTAGTTCGCGCCGCCGCCGCACCTCACGCGCCCAGCGGCAGGCCCACGTAGTTCTCGGCCAGCGCCGTCTGCGCCGCGGTCGAGCCGCAGAGGTAGTCGAACTCGGCGCGCTGCAGGCGCGCGCCGAACTCGCCGGTGTCGGGAAAGCGGTGCATCAGCGAGGTGAACCACCAGGAGAAGCGCTCGGCCTTCCAGACCCGGGCCAGCGCGCGCGCCGAGTAGTGATCGATGCCCGCGTCGCTGCCGCCGTAGTGCTCGGCCAGGGCGCGCGCCAGCAGGCCCACGTCGGCGGCGGCCAGGTTCAGGCCCTTGGCGCCGGTGGGCGGCACGATGTGCGCCGCGTCGCCGGCCAGGAACAGGCGGCCGAAGCGCATCGGCTCGGCCACGAAGCTGCGCAGCGGGGCGATGCTCTTCTCGATCGATGCGCCAGTGACGAGCTGCGCCGCGGCGTCGGGCGGCAGCCGGCGCGCGAGCTCGGCCCAGAAGGCCTCGTCGCTCCAGGCTTCCGGCCGGTCGTCGAGCGGGCATTGCAGGTAGTAGCGGCTGCGCGTGGCGCTGCGCATGCTGGCCAGCGTGAAGCCGCGCTCGCTGCGGCCGTAGATCAGCTCGTGGTTCACCGGCGGGGTGTCGGCCAGCACGCCGAGCCAGCCGAAGGGGTAGACCTTTTCGAACGTGCGCAGGGCAGCCGCGGGCAGCGTCGCGCGGCACACGCCGTGGAAGCCGTCGCAGCCGGCGATGAAGTCGGCGTCGAGCCGCTGCTCGGCGCCGCCCTGGCGCCAGGTGAGCCGAGGCCGGTCGCCGTCCCAGCCCTGCGGCTGCACCTGCTCGGCTTCGTAGACGGTGGCCAGGCCGGCCGCGGCGCGGTGCGCCATCAGGTCACGCGTGACCTCGGTCTGGCCGTAGACCGTCACGCGCCTGCCCGTGAGCGCGCGCAGGTCGATGCGCAGCCGCTCGGCACCGAAGGACAGCTCGAAGCCATCGTGCGGCAGGCCCTCGGCCTGCAGGCGCGACGCCACGCCGGCCTCGTGCAGCAGATCGACCGTGACCTGCTCGAGCACGCCGGCGCGGATGCGGCCCAGCACGTAGTCGGCGCTGCGCTGCTCGACGATCACGTTGGCCACGCCGGCGCGGTGCAGCAGCGCGCCCAGCAGCAATCCGGCGGGGCCGGCACCGACGATGGCGACTTGGGTACGCATGGGCGGCTTGCGGGGCGGGCGGCGCGGGCTGCGCAATGCGGATGTTGCCGCGCCGGCGGCGCGGCGGGGCCGGGTGCCCGGCCGTGGCGCTTGCACGCAAGCGGCCAAAGCTTGAACAATTCGAACATGCCTCGCCCCCGGCCCGCCCCCCTGCCGGCCTACGCGCTGTACGGCGAGCCGCTGGCCGGCGGCGCCCCCGATCCGCTGCACTGTGAGTCGATCGCCGAGCGCAGCCGCCTGCACGGCTGGGAGATCCGGCCGCACCGGCACGAGGCCCTGTTCCAGCTGCTGGTGGTCGAGCGCGGCCGCGCCGAGGCCTGGCTCGACGGCGCCGTGCAGCGGCTTCAGGGGCCGGCGGCGATCACGGTGCCGGCGCTGGCGGCGCACGGGTTCCGCTTTTCGCCGTCGATCGAGGGCATGGTGTTCACGCTGGCCGAGCCCCGGCTGGCCGCGCTGCTGCAGCCCCATCCGGGCCTGGCGGCGGCGGTGCTGCGGCTGCAGGGCGCCGCGCTCGGGCCCGAGGCCGCCGCCGTGCTGGGGGCGGCCCGCGGATTGCGCGACGAGGCCCTGGGGCACGCCGGCTGGCGCGCAGCCGCGCTCGATGCCGGGCTGCTGGCGCTGGCCGTGGGCCTGGCCCGGGGGCGCGCGGCCGCAGGCGCCG
>JAGWMW010000101.1 GCA_028871575.1 Burkholderiales bacterium
TTTTCGGCTCAAAACGCGCGTCTCCAGAACGCCAAATTCATTAACAACGACAACAACTTACGCCACTTCCTTGAACCCGTCCGGTTCGACTGTTAATCCGTAGGTCCCTGGTTCGAGCCCAGGTCGGGGAGCCAAAAAAGGTCAAGGGGTTGGCGATGCAAGTCGCCAACCCCTTCGTCTTTCAAGCTGCTGCGGGCCCGATTCGTGTCCGAAATATCGGGCTCAAGTGGAGCCGGCGCTCAGCCGCCCAGCAAAGCCACGAGCGCCTGCGCTGCTTGTGCACACTGCGCCGGGGTCACGTCCAGGTGCGTCACGGCGCGCAAGGTGCGCGATGCGAACGCGTTCAGCAGCACGCCGCGTTCGCGTGCCCTCGCGGCCAGGGTCGGGGCGTCGATCGCCAGGGCGGGCGGCAGGTGGAAGACGATGATGTTGGTCTGCACCGTGGCCAGGTCCAGCGCCACGGGCGCGCCGGCCACGAGGCGCTCGGCGAAGGTGCGTGCGTTGGCGTGGTCCTCGCCCAGCCGCTGCAGATGGTGGTCCAGGCCGTGCAAGGCCGCGGCCGCGTAGATGCCGTTCTGCCGCATGGCTCCGCCCAGGCGCTGGCGATGCCGGTGCGCCGACTGGATCATCGACTTCGACCCGGCCAGCAGCGAGCCGCCGGGTGCGCCCAGGCCCTTGGAGAAAGCCACCGCGACCAGATCGAAGGGTGCCGCGAGTTCCGCCGGCGCGCGGCCGCTGGCCACGCTTGCGTTCCACAGCCGCGCGCCATCCAGGAAGCTCGCCAGGCCGTGCTCGCGCGCCGCCGTGCAGATGCGCAGCACCTCGTCCTGCGGCACGACCACGCCGCCGGCACGGTTGTGCGTGTTCTCCACCTCGACCAGCGTGGTGGCCGGAAAGATCGCGAAGTTGCGCGGCTTGATCGCGTCCAGCATCTGCTGGGCGGTGAACCTGCCCTGCTGCCCGATCTCGTGGATCTGCACGCCCGCGTTGGCCGCGCCGCCACCGGCCTCGTGCCAGGCCGCGTGCGACTCGCGCGCCGCGATCACTTCGTCGCCGGGGCGGGTCAGCACGCGCAGGGCCACCTGGTTGGCCATCGTGCCCGTGGGCAGCCAGATGGCCGCCTCCTTGCCCAGCAGCTCGGCCAGGCGCGACTGCAGCCGGTTCGTCGTCGGGTCCTCGCCGTACTGGTCGTCGCCGACGGGCGCAGCCGCCATCGCGGCGCGCATCGCCGGCGTGGGACGGGTCACGGTGTCGGAGCGAAGGTCGATCGGTGCGGTCATGGCCGGGTTCCGTGGGCGTGCCGGCACGATGCTCGGGGCCTGGCCTTCGTGCCGCAGCGCTGCGTCGCGGTCGACGCCCACCCGGCGTGCGTCCGCACGAACGCAGGCTTGTGCTGCTCGATGTTCGGCCGACCGCGCCCTTCGGTTCGGCCTCCCGGCTCATCAAGCCACCCGTGCCGACGCCGACCAGGGACGCCAGGCCCGGATTCGGCCTGGCGCTGCCTCTGCCGATCGGGGCCCTGATGGGGCTGGGGGCGACCGTAGGCATGAGGGTTCTCCGTCCGGGCAGGGGCCCTGCGGCCGGCCTCGCGAGCGCATGCTGGCGCAACCCGATGGCGCCGCGAAGGCCATCTCGCGTCACGATAGCATCGAAGCGGTGAACCCGACGCACCTGGACGAGCAGGAGCCCCGCTACGGCTGGATCGTCGTCTGGGCAAGCTTTACTGCACTGGCGGTGATCTTCGGGGTCGCGTATTCGTTCGCCGCGTTCTTCGAGTCCTTCACCACGGCCTTCGCGGCGTCGCGCGCCGACGTGTCGCTGGTGTTCGGCCTGTCGGGCCTGCTCTACTTCGTCCTCGGCGCCTTCGGCGGCATGCTCTCGGACCGCTACGGCCCGCGGCGCGTCACCGGCGCTGGCATGGCGTGCATCGCCGCAGCGCTGGGCCTGGGCAGCATGGCGACCTCGATGACGCAGCTGACGCTGACCTACGGCATCGGGCTGGGGGTGGGCATCGCGTTGGTGTACACGCCCGCGATCGGCTGCGTGCAGCCTTGGTTCATCCGCCGCCGCGGCCTGGCCGCAGGCATCGCCAGCGCTGGCATCGGCGCCGGCACCTTCGTCGTGCCGCTCTTGGCTGCAGCGGCGATCCGGCAGTGGCAGTGGCGCGGCGCGATGTGGGCCCTGGCCGCGGGCGTGCTGCTGCTGGGCGCGAGCGCCACGCTGCTGCTGCGGCCGGCGCCGGCCGCGGCGCGCCGGGCCGACGGCACGGTGCAGGGGCTTGCGCTGGGCCAGGCGGTGCGCAGCCGATCGTTCCGTTGGCTGTACCTGATGTGCGTCTGCGCCGCGCCGGCGATGTTCATTCCGTTCGCGCACCTGTCGGCCGCGGCACGCGACATCGGCGTCCCGGCCGCGCAGGCCGTCGGGCTGGTCGGCCTGATCGGCATCGGCAGCCTGACCGGGCGCTTCGCGATCGGCGCGGTGGCCGACCGCGTCGGCCGGCCGCTGACGCTGGTGCTGATGCAGGCCTCGCTCGGCGCGTCGATGCTGCTGTGGTGGGGCGCGGCCAGCTACCCGGCGCTGGCCGCGTTTGCCTTGTGGATGGGCCTGAGCTACGGCGGCATCGTCTCGCTGATGCCCGCGATGTGCATGGACCTGTACGGTGCGCGCGCCGTGTCGTCGACCATCGGCGTGCTGTACACCGGCGCGGCGCTCGGCAACGTGGCCGGGCCCTGGGCGGCCGGCCGGGTGTTCGACCGGCAGGGCAGCTATGCGAGCGTGATCCTGGGCTGCGCGGCGCTGTCGCTGGTGGCCGCCTACGCCGCTTGGCGCGGCGTTCGCCGTTGAGGGCGGCGAGGCGGATGCGGCGACTGGGGCCGGTGGCTGCAGCGAGCCTTCGCGGAACTGGGGCGGGCGACGATGCGCCCTCTGAACGGCCGATCTTCGCGAGGCCGAAGATTGGTAGGCGCGATTGGACTCGAACCAACGACCCCCACCATGTCAAGGTGGTGCTCTAACCAGCTGAGCTACGCGCCTGGGCCAGCCCATGAGTATATAGGAGCGAGCAGCGGCCCCGACGCGGCAAGGCCGGTGCGCGCGCTGGCGGGAAGGAAGTACAGCTGGGCCGCGATCGCTCGCGGCGCCCGTGCGGCCGGCTACAGGCGCTGCAGCCGGGCCAGCGCCGCATCCAGGGTCTCGTCGCGCTTGGCAAAGCACAGGCGCACCAGACCCTGCTCGAACCCGCCTTCGTAGAAGGCCGACAGCGGGATCGCCGCCACGCCGATCTCGCGCGTGAGCCACTCGCAGAATCCGGCCTCGGGCAGTGCGCTCACGGCGCTGTAGTCCACCACCTGGAAGTAGCTGCCGGCGCTGGCCAGTGGCCGCAGCCGCGTGCGCGCCAGGCCGGCGCGGAAGCGGTCGCGCTTGGCCTCGTAGAACCGGCCCAGGCCCAGGTAGGGTCCCGGGTCGGCCAGGTAGCGCGCCAGCGCGTGCTGCATCGGGGTGTTGACGGTGAACACGTTGAACTGGTGCACCTTGCGGAACTCCGCACTCAGCGCGGCCGGGGCCGCCACGTAGCCCACCTTCCAGCCCGTGACGTGGAAGGTCTTGCCGAAGCTCGAGACTACGAAAGCGCGCGCGGCCAGCCCCGGCACCGAGGCCGCGCTGACATGGTCGACGCCGTCGTAGACCATGTGCTCGTAGACCTCGTCCGACAGCAGCAGGGTCTGTGTCGGCGCCAGCAGCTCGGCCAGGCGCTGCATCTCGGCGCGCGTCCAGACCGTCGCGCTGGGGTTGTGCGGGCTGTTGAGCATGACGAGCCGCGTGCGCGGCGTCAGGGCCGCGGCGATGCGGTCGAAGTCGGGGCGAAAGCGTCCCGGCGTCAGCGGCACGCGCACCACGACGCCGCCGGCCAGCTCGATGGCGGGCGCGTAGCTGTCGTAGCAGGGCTCGAGCACGATCACCTCGTCGCCCGGGCCCACGCCGCACAGCACCGCGGTCAGGATGGCCTGCGTGGCGCCGGCGGTGATGGTGATCTCCGACTCGGGCTCGTAGCGGCGGCCATAGAGGGCCTGCATCTTGTCGGCCACGCGCTGGCGCAGGGCCGGCACGCCGGCCATCGGCGGGTACTGGTTCAGGCCCTCGCGCATGGCGTCGGCCACGTGGGCGAGCAGGGCCGGGTCGGGGTCGAAGTCGGGGAAGCCCTGGCCCAGGTTGACGGCCCCGGTCTGCTGCGCCAGCGCCGACATCACGGTGAACACGGTGGTGCCCACCTTCGGCAGGCGGCTCGGCAGGGCGGGGGTGGCTAAGGCGTCGGGCTGCATGCTGGGGGGCTGTCCAGGTCGGGCGGCGGCGGGCGCCGGGTTCAGAGCTCGTAGTCCGATCCCTGGCCGCTCATCGCGCGCTGCACCAGGGCCATGCTGAGGTGCGGCGAGAGCATCTCGGCGAACGCATAGACGAACTGGCGCAGGTAGGCGCCGCGCTTGAAGGCCACGCGCGTGAGGTTGCTGCCGAACAGGTGGCCCAGCGGCCGGGCCACCAGGTCGGCGGGCTCGGCATGCAGCGGGTCGGTGCGCATCGCGAGCTCGCTGACGATGCCCACGCCCAGGCCCAGCCGCACATAGGTCTTGATGACGTCGGAGTCGATGGCCTCGAGCGCCACCAGCGGCTTGAGCCTGGCGCGCTCGAAGGCCTGGTCGATGCGCGTGCGGCCGGTGACCGTGGGCTGGTACAGCACCAGCGGCTGCGCTGCCAGCTGCTCCAGCGTCGGGCGCTCGACCGCGGCCAGTGCGTGTGCCGCGGGCACCACCATCACGTGCTGCCATTCGTGGCAGGGCAGGGTGATGAGCTCGTCGTAGCGGTCCAGCGCCTCGGTCGCCAGGCCGATCTCGGCCACGTCGTCCAGCAGCATGCGCGCCACCTGCTCGGGCATGCCCTGGTGCAGCACCACCTGCACCTTGGGGTGGCGCCGTCGCAGCTGCGCCACCGGCTCGGGCAGGAAGTAGCGGGCCTGGGTGTGGGTGGTGGCGATGGACAGCGTGCCGGCATCCTGCTTCGAGTACTCGTCGCCGATGCGGCGCAGGTTGGCCAGCTCGCGCATGATGATCTCGATCGAGACCAGCACCTGCCGCCCCGGCTCCGTGATGCGCTTCAGGCGCTTGCCGTGGCGGGCGAAGATGTCCACGCCCAGCTCTTCCTCGAGCTCGAGGATGGCCTTGCTGATGCCGGGCTGCGAGGTGAACAGCGCCTTGGCCGTCTCAGTGAGGTTGAGGTTGCGGCGCACCGCCTCCTGCACGAAGCGGAACTGGTGCAGGTTCATGCCGCCCCGCCCAGCGTGGCCGCCGCGGCCGCGGCGATGGCCGCCAGCACGGGCCCGTGCTCGCCCACCGGCGGATGCAGCTCGAAGGGCGTGCCCGGGTGGGCGGCACGCAAGGCGTCGAGCAGGCGCGGCAGGTCCTGCCGCACATGGCCCCCCGCACCCAGGAACAAGGGCAGCACCTGCACCCGTGCGCAGTGCCGCGCCAGCTCGGCCCCGGCCTCGGGCAGGCTGGGCGCCATCAGCTCGAGGTAGGCCAGCCGCACCAGCGCCTGCGGTCGCGCCGCGCGCACGCGCTCGGCGATGGCCTCGAAGGGGGCCGCCCAGCGCGGGTCGCGCGCGCCGTGGGCGAACAGGATCAGGCCCTCGGGCCGCTGGGTCGTCATGGCCTAACGGTAGCGCACGAGCCAGGCGAAGGCGCCCATCGACATCAGCAGGTACAGCAGGCTGGGCGTGGCCGCGGCGACCCAGGGTGTCCAACCGCGGAGCATGCCGATGTGGCCCGAGAGGTTGTTCAGCAGCACGAAGCTGATGCCCAGCATGACGCCGCCGAACACCTTCAGGCTGACGCTGCCGGCCCGCGCGTGCAGGTAGGCGAAGGGCAGGGCGAGCGCCACCATCACCAGGCAGGCCAGCGGGTACAGCGCCTTGCGCCAGAAGCGGATGCGGTAGGGCTGGGTGGCCTGTTCCTGGTCGCTCAGGTGCGCGCTGTAGCGCCACAGCTCCAGGGTGGACATGGTCGACAGCGGCAGCACGGCCGCCGCCACGACGCTGGCGGTGAGCGTGCTGGGCCAGGCCAGCGAGGGCACCCGCCGCACCGACACGCGGGGGTCCGGGTCGTCGGGGCGCGGCCAGTCGGTGACTTCGGCGTCGCGCAGCGTCCAGGTGCCGTCGCTGCCCACATGGCCTTCGGCGGCCTGGATGCGCTGGCGCAGCCCGCCGTCGGCGTCGAAGCCGAAGATGCGGATGCCCACCAGCTCGCCGCCGGCACTGGCGCCGGCCACGTTCACCGAGTAGTTGCGCTCGCCCTCGGGCGTGCGGCGCTTTTCCTTCAGCCAGGCGCCCGAGCCGTCGAACTTCAGGCCGCCGCCGGTGCGGGCCTGCAGCAGCACGCTCTCGCGCTCGCAGGCCGGGGCGACGAAGTCGCCGGTGACGAAGGTGACCAGGCCGAACCCCACGCCCAGCACGGCCAGCAGCGACAGCGCCCGGGTCGGCGCCAGGCCGCTGGTGCGCAGGATCGTGTACTCGGAGGACTGCGCCATGCGCGCCAGCGCGTAGATGGCGCCGATCAGCACCGAGATCGGCAACAGCTCGTAGAAATGGCCCGGCACCTCGAGCAGGGTGGCCAGCACCGCGTCGCCGATGGTGCGGCCATTGCGGCCCACGCCGTCCAGCGCGTCGACGAAGTCGATGAAGAAGAAGAGCGAGAGGAAGGCCGCGGCGACGAAGGCCACCGAGGCCACGATGTCGCGGTAGAGCAGCCGGCGGACGGTCTTCATGCGCCGCCGCGGGCCGGGGCCGGCCGGCCCCAGGGGCGGCGCATCACCGCCCCGTGGTCGCGCCACCAGAGCAGCCCCAGCGCAAAGGCCGTGGCCCCGCCATGCAGGCCCGCCAGCGCCACGCCCATCGAGACGCGGCCGCTCGCCACCCAGGCCTGCGAGAGGTTGATGAGGTTGTAGTAGACGAGGAAGGTCAGCAGCGCGAAGACCAGGTTCCAGTTGCTGGCCCGGCGCGGATGCGTCGCAGCCAGCCCGGTGCCCAGCAGCAGCAGGTTGGCCGAGCCCAGCAGCAGGCCGAAGCGCCAGGTCAGCTCGGCCCGGTCGGCCGGCGCGCCGCTGCGCAGCAGCACCAGGGTGTCGGTGGCCTTGGGCGGCTGGGATTCGGCCGAGGCGGCGGCGTTGTCGCTGGCCAGCACGCGGTAGCGCTCGAAGCTGGACAGGGTGCGCTCGCCGTCGGCGGCATCGACCTCGTTGCGCTGGCCGCGGTCGAGCACCAGGTAGCGCTCGTGGCCCACGGTCTCGAGGTGGCCGGTGCGGGCCGAGGTGACGGCCTCGCCGTGCGGCAGCTGGGCCAGGATGAACACGTTGCGCGCCTGCACGCCGTCGGGGCTCTCGCGCTCGATGAAGAACACGCGCCGGCCGTCGGCCGAGGTCTGGAAGACGCCCGGGGCCACACGCGAGAGGTCGGAGCGCTGCTGGTAGCGCGCCCGCAGTTCGTTGCTGTTGCGGTTGCCCCAGGGCCAGGCCACGAGCAGCAGCAGGCCCAGCAGCGCCACCACCGGCAGGCCCACGCGCAGCACCGGGCGCAGGAAGCGCGAGATGCCGGCCCCGCTGGAGAACCAGATCGCCATCTCGCTGTCGCGGTACATCCGGCCCAGCGTCACGACGATGGCCACGAACATCGACATCGCCATCATCGTGGGCAGGTTGCCCAGCGCCACGTAGCCCAGCAGCAGCGCCACGTCCTGAGGCGCCACCGCGCCGTCGGCCGCCTGGCCCACGGTGCGGATCAGGAACATCGTCAGCACGATGGTCAGCACCACGACCAGGGTGGCGCCGAAGCCGCGCGCCAGCTCTCGGCGCAAAGTCGAATCGAATAACATCTTCTGCTTTTGCTCGAGGCGGAATTATGGACTTCAAGACCCAGGCGATCGGCCCGGCGGGCCTGGCCGGCATCGCGGCCGACGCGCTGCTGATCCTGGTGGCCGGCACCGCGGCGCCCGAGGGGCTGGATGCGCCGCTGGCCGAGGTGCTGGCGGCGGCGGTCAAGGACGGCGACTTCGCCTTCAAGGCCGGCCAGACGCTGTACGCCCACCGGGCCGCGGGCGTGAAGGCGCAGCGCTTGCTGTTCGCGAGCCTGCCCGAGGCGACGCCCAAGGGCCTGCGGCGCGCCATCGGCCTGGCCCTGGGCTACGTCAAGAGCGGCGGCGCGCGCCAGCTGGCGGTGGCGCTGGCCGGCGGCGCGGCCTGGACCCCGGCCCTGGCCGAAGCGCTGGTGCAGGCCGTGGCCGAGTCGGTCTACCTCTACAGCGCCACCAAGCCCAGCGCCCCGCCGCCGGCCCGGCTGGCCACCGTCAGCCTGCTGTGCGGCAAGGCCGAAGCCAGCGCGCTGGGCGCCGGCCTGCGCCGCGGCGAGGCCATCGGCGCCGGCACGCGGCTGGCGCGCGAGCTCGCCAACCGCCCGGCCAACCACTGCACGCCCACCTATCTGGCCGAGCAGGCGCGCAAGCTCGGACGCGAGCAGGGCCTGAAGGTCGAGGTGCTCGAGCGCAAGGATTGCGAGAAGCTCGGCATGGGCGCCTTCCTGGCCGTGGCGCAGGGCTCGGACGAGCCCTTGAAGTTCATCGTCGCGCGCTGGAACGGCGCAGCCAAGACCGAGGCGCCGCTGGTGCTCGTGGGCAAGGGCATCACCTTCGACACCGGCGGCATCAGCATCAAGCCGGCGGCCGAGATGGACGAGATGAAGTTCGACATGGGCGGCGCCGCCAGCGTGCTGGGCACGCTGCACGCGGTGGCTGCGCTGAAGGCCAAGGTCAACCTGATCGGCCTCATCCCCGCCTGCGAGAACATGCCCAGCGGCCGCGCCGTCAAGCCCGGCGACGTGGTCACGAGCCTGTCGGGGCAGACGATCGAGATCCTCAACACCGACGCCGAGGGCCGGCTGATCCTGTGCGATGCGCTCAGCTACGCCGAGCGCTTCAAGCCGGCCGCGGTGGTCGACATCGCCACCCTGACCGGGGCCTGCGTGGTGGCGCTGGGCCATCACCGCTCGGGCCTGTTCAGCGCCGACGACGCGCTGGCGCGGGCGCTGCTGGAGGCGGGCGAGGCCGCGCTCGATCCGGCCTGGCGCATGCCGCTGGACGACGAATACGACGAGGCGCTGAAGAGCCATTACGCCGACATGGCCAACGTCGGCCCGCGCGCCGGCGGGGCCATCACGGCCGCGATGTTCCTCAAGCGCTTCACGGCCAAGCTGCGCTGGGCGCACCTCGACATCGCCGGCACTGCCTGGCGCTCGGGCGCGGCCAAGGGCGCCACCGGCCGGCCGGTGCCGCTGCTGGTGAACTTCGTGCTGTCGCACGCGCGCTAGGCCGGGCCCGGACGCGGCGGCCATGGCGACGACCGCGGTCGAGTTCCACACCGGCGTCGAGGACTGCGCCGTCTACGCCTGCCGGCTGCTGCGCAAGGCCTGCCGCAGCGGCGCCAAGCTGCTGCTGACGGCCCCGCCGGCCTTGCTGGCGGCGGTCGACCGCGGCCTGTGGGTGCAGGACGAGCGCGACTTCCTGCCCCATCTGCGCTGGCCCGCGGCCGACGCCGGGCTGCTCGCCCGCACGCCGATCTGGCTCGCCGAGCAGTCCGATGCGGTGCCGGCCGCGCCGCCGCTGCTGGTCAACGTCGGGGCCGAAGCGCCCTCGCAGCCCGCGGCCTTCCAGCGCCTGATCGAGATCGTGGGCACCGACCCCGACGAGATCGAGCGCGGCCGCGCCCGATGGCGCGCCTACCGGGCCGCCGACCTGCCCGTGATCCACCATGTGGGCCCGACCGCGCGCGGCTGAGGCGCGCCCCTCCAGCCTCGAGCGGCTGCCGACGCTGACCGAGGTCGTGGAGGTGCGCGAGCCGGCGCTGCCGCCGGCCGTGCCCGCGCGGCCACCGCCCGACGATCCCGAGCCGGCGGTCGAGCGCACCGCCTGGCCGCTGGATGCGCCCACGGCCGCTGCGCTGGCGGCGGCCACGCCGGCGGCGATCGACGAGGCGGCCCTGGTGGCGCAGGTGCTGGAGTCGCTGGCCCCGCAGCTCGATGCGCTGTTCGAGCAGCGCCTGGCCGATGCCCTGGCCCCGGCGCTGGCGCGCGCGGCCGAAGGGCTGATCCGCGACGCCCGCGAAGCACTCGGCCCGCTGCTGCGCACGCTGGTGCAGGATGCCGTGCGCCGCGCCGTCGACGAACTGCGCTGAGCCGGCCCGGCCCCTCCCTTTGGGGTATCGTGCGCGGCTGATGAGTGTGTTTCCGGCTGCCCTGGCGGCCGCTTTTCATTGCGGAGAACTACCGATGCAACGCAAACTGAATTTGCTCGTCGCGGCCACGGCGCTGCTGCTGGCCGGGCCCGTGCTGGCACAGGAGGTGGTGGTCAAGATCGGCCACGTCGCGCCCACCAGCGGCCCGCAGGCCGACCTGGGCAAGGACAACGAGAACGGCGCCCGCATGGCCATCGACGAGCTCAACGCCAAGGGCGTGATGATCGGCGGCAAGAAGGCCAAGTTCGTGCTGCTGGCCGAGGACGACGCGGCCGACCCGAAGCAGGGCACCGCCGCGGCGCAGAAGCTGGTCGACGAGGGCGTCAACGGGGTCATCGGGCACCTGAACTCGGGCACCTCGATCCCGGCCTCGCGCATCTACAGCGACGCCGGCATCCCCCAGATCAGCCCCTCCTCGACCAGCCCGAAGTACACCCACCAGGGCTACAAGACCACGTTCCGCGTGGTGGCCAACGACATGCAGCTCGGCGGCACCCTGGGCCGCTACGCCTACAACCAGCTCAAGGGCCGCGCGGTGGCCGTGATCGACGACCGCAGCGCCTACGGCCAGGGCGTGGCCGACGAGTTCGCCAAGGGCCTGGAAGCCTCGGGCGGCAAGGTCGTCGCGCGCCAGTACACCAATGACAAGGCCACCGACTTCACGGCCATCCTGACCGCCATCAAGGCCACCAACCCCGACATCATCTTCTACGGTGGCATGGATGCGCAGGCCGGGCCGATGCTGCGCCAGATGAAGCAGCTCGGCATCAAGGCCAAGCTGATGGGCGGCGACGGCATCTGCACCGCCCGGCTGCCCGAGCTGGCCGCCGGCAGCATGGCCGACGGCCAGGTCATCTGTGCCGAGGCGGGCGGCGTGGACCCGGCCGGCCGCAAGGCGCTGGACGACTTCAAGGCGGCGTACAAGAAGAAGTTCGGCACCGAGGTGCAGATCTACGCCCCCTACGTGTACGACGCCGTCAACGTGATGGTGGCCGCCATGGTCAAGGCCGGCTCCGCCGACCCGGCCAAGTACCTGCCGGTGCTGGCCAAGACGCGCGACTACAAGGGCATCACCGGCAACATCTCCTTCGACCCGAACGGCGACATCGAGCACGGGGCGCTGACCCTGTACACCTACAAGGGCGGCAAGCGCTCGGAGATCGAGGTCGTGCACTGAGGGCCTGAGCGCCCGGTGCAGGACGGGCGCCCGCCCTTCGCGGCCGCCCCAGGAACGAAATAAACCCGCCAGAGGCGGGTTTTTTCAGGTGCGATCGGCGCCTCGGCGCCGGCGCCTACTTCAGCTTCACTTCCTTGTAGAGCACGTGCTTGCGCGCCTTGGGGTCGAACTTCAGGAATTCGAGCTTCTCGGGCGTGGTCTTCTTGTTCTTGCTCGTCGTGTAGAAGTGCCCGGTGC
>JAGWMW010000102.1 GCA_028871575.1 Burkholderiales bacterium
GGCTACCCATTGGAGGCTGTGCGCAAGGCGCTCGACGGAGCGCAGTCGACGATCTCGAAGATGTCGTCGGTGATCGGCCAATTCGACGCCGTAGACATCGACGACCAAGTTGTGGCGCAGATGGTCAAGAAGGGTTGGAGCGAAGAGGAAGTCTTGAAGCTCAAGGCGGAGGGCTACCGCTACTCGCCTGGGCGCGACTCACTGCTTGGGCCGATCATGAGCAGCGACGACATCGAAGACTTCGACGAGGACCTCGCGAACCACCAGGGACCTGCCTGACAGCGGCCACTTGGGACCATCTGCCAATGCCAAGACAGGCGTCACCCGTGGACACCAGCGGTTGACGCCTGTGCTTTCTTGATCCGGTCATCCAGCCCAGCTGCGCACGTGCGCGACGTGGAAGCGTTCGTTGCACGCTCGCCAGGGTGCGATCGGATCGCCTGTATGGCGGCCTAGCTCTCGCGCGTAGTCGATCGCGGCGGGCTGCAGGCGCAGCGTCACGACAACAGTCGAGCTGGGTTCTAGTGGTGGCAGCCCATCGGCCTCAAAACTGGCACCAGACTGGCACCAGCCGAGCCCAGAAAGCAAAAAAGTCAGCAGGCGCTAACCTGCTGACCCTTGCATTTCTTGGCTCCCCGACCTGGGCTCGAACCAGGGACCTACGGATTAACAGTCCGGCGCTCTACCGACTGAGCTATCGGGGAATACAGCCCTCGATTATAGCCTGCGGCGTCACACACCCAGGCAGGCCGGCAGCGCGGGATCGGCGGCCAGCTGGGCCGTGGGGCCCCGGAGGACGGCGCGGCCTTTCTGCAGCACCAGGGCCTCGTCGGCGTGGGCCAGCACGCGGCGCCAGTCGCGGTCGACGATCAGGGCCGCCACGCCGGTGGCGCGGATCTCGGCGATCACGCGCCAGATCTCGGCCACGATCAGCGGCGCCAGGCCCTCGGTCGCCTCGTCAAGCACGATCAGCTCGGGCTGGGTCATCAGCGCGCGACCGATGGACAGCATCTGCTGCTCGCCGCCCGAGAGCTGCGCGCCGGCGTGATCGAGCCGCTGGCGCAGGCGCGGAAAGGCCTGCAGCACGCGCGGCAGGCTCCAGCCGGCGGCGGTGGGGCTGGCTGCAGGCGCCGGCCGCGCCGCCATCAGCAGCTGCTCGCGCACCGTGAGGTTCGGGAAGATGCCCCGCCCTTCGGGCACGTAGGCCACGCCGGCGCGGGCCACCTCGTGTGGCCTGGCGCGCGAGCAGTCGCGGCCGAAGAAGGCGATCTGCCCTTCCCTCTGCGCCACGTGGCCGAGCAAAGTGCGGATCAGCGTCGTCTTGCCCATGCCGTTGCGGCCCAGCAGTCCCACGGTGCGCCCGCGCCCGATCTCGAGATCGACGCCTTGCAGCACATGGCTCGAGCCGTACCAGGCCTGCACGCCGCGGGCCTGGAGGGCGGGGCCGGGCGAGCTCACCTCAGCCCTGCCCGAGGTAGGCCGCCTGCACCAGCGGGCTGGCTCGAACGGCGGCGGGCTCGTCGCTGGCAATCACGGCGCCGTCGACCATCACCGTGATGAGGTCGGCGATCCGGAAAACGGCGTCCATGTCGTGCTCCACCAGCAGGATGGCGTGGCCGGGGCGAAGTTCGGCCAGCAGGGCAAGCATGCGCTCGGTCTCCTCGGCCCCCATGCCGGCCAGCGGCTCGTCCAGCAACAGCACCCGGGGCGACGTGGCCAGGCACATCGCGAGCTCGAGCTGGCGCTGGCGGCCGTGCGCGAGCAGCCCGGCGTCCTGGTCCAGCGCGTCGTCGAGCCCCACGCGCAAGGCAGCTGCGCGCGCCGCGCGCAGGCTGGCCTGGCAGTGCGCCGCCGGCGTCAGCCAGTCCCAAGGCCGCTGCAGGCGCGCCTGGGCCGCCAGGCGGCAGTTCTCGAGCACCGTGAAGCCCGGGAACAGGGTGCTGCGCTGGTAGCTGCGGCCGACGCCGGCGCGGGCTCGGCGCGGCTGAGGCCAAGACGTCACGTCGCGCCCGAGCAGCTCGACCCGGCCGCCCGAGGCGGCGAGCTCGCCCGACAGCAGGTTGACCAGGGTGCTCTTGCCCGCGCCATTGGTGCCGATGACGGCATGGATGCAGCCCCGATGCAGCTCGATCGAGACCCGGTCGACGGCCACCAGGCCTGCCCATCGGCGGCTGAGCTCGCAGCCGCGCAGCAGCACCTCGGGGGCGGTCATGGCCGCGGGGCGCCGCGTGGGCGCCGACGCCGGAGCAAGCCCAGGCGAGAGCCCTGGCGCAAGCGCCGCGGCAGATCCACCAGGCCCCGTGGCAACAGCGCGACGCAGGCGATGATGCTCAGCCCCAGGCCCAGGTGCCAGTGCTTGGCGAACTCGCCGAAGACGGCCTCGGACTTGAAGAACTCCTGCAGCAGCGCGAGCGCGAAGGCGCCCACCAGGGCCCCGCGCAAGTGGCCCACGCCGCCCAGGATCACCATGATCAGCGCCGAGCCCGAGAGCTGCCAGCCCATCAGCTCGGGGTTGACGTAGCCGTCCTTCACCGCGAACAGGAAGCCGGCCAGGCCGGCGACGGCGCCCGAGATCACGAAGGCCACCAATTTGTAGGGGTAGGTCGAGTAACCCAGGGCCCGCATGCGCTGCTCGTTGACGCGGATGCCCGCCAGCGCACGGCCGATGCGCGAGCGCTGCAGCTGCGCCAGGCCGGCCGCCACCAGCGCCAGCCAGGCCAGCGTGAAGGCGTACATCGCCAGCGGGCGGTCGAGCTCGAGGCCGCCGCCCAGCGACGGCCGCGCCGCCAGGTAGATGCCGTCGGTACCGCCACCCAGCGCGGTATCGTGCACTGCGTAGTAGGCCATCTGCGAGAACGCCAGCGTGACCATGATGAAGTACATGCCCCGCGTGCGCAGCGACAGCGCGCCCACCGCCAGCGCCGCCAGCGCCGCGGCGCCCACGCAGGCCAGCAGCAGGCCCGGCAGCGAAGCGGCACCGGCCGCGGGCGACAGCAGCACGGCCGCGTAGGCGCCGATGCCGAAGAAGGCCGCCTGGCCGAAGCACACCAGGCCGGTGCCGCCCACGAGCAGGGCCAGGCTCAGCGCCAGGATCGCGAACACCATGGTCTTGGTGACGAGGTCGATGCCGAAGGCGCCCAGGCCCAGCGGCGCCAGCGCCAGTGCGGCCAGCCAGGCCGCGCCGAAGGCAAGCCGGCCCCTCATCGGCGCCCGCCTCCGGCGCTGAACAGGCCGGCCGGCTTGCACAGCAGGATCGCCGCCATCAGCAGGTACACCGACAGGCCGGCGGCCTGAGGCAGCCAGACCTTGCCGAAGGTGTCGACCGCGCCGATCAGCAGCGAGGCCAGCAGCGCGCCGCGGATCGAGCCGATGCCCCCGATCACCACCACCACGAAGCACAGGATCAGCACCTGGCTGCCCATGCCCGGGTAGACCGAGGACACCGGCGCCGCGACCATGCCGGCCAGCGCCGCCAGGGCCACGCCGGCAGCGAACACCACGCGGTAGAGCTTGCGGATGTCCACCCCCAGCGACTGCACCATCTCGCGTTGCGCCAGCCCGGTGCTGCCGGCGCGGATCGCCAGGCCCAGCCGGGTGCGCGTGAACACCAGCGCCATGGCCCCGCCCAGCAGCAGGCACAGCCCGCTGACGAAGAGCCGGTAGACCGGGTACGTCATCAGCTCGCCCAGCGGCAGCGTGCCGGCCAGCCAGGCCGGCGGCTGCACGCCGTGCACCTCGTCGCCCACGAGCAGGCTGCGCAGTTCCTCGAACACGAAGATCAGGCCGTACGTCATCAGCACCTGCTGCAGGTGGTCCCGCTCGTAGAGGTAGCTGAAGAAGGCCCACTCCAGCACCCAGCCCAGCGCCAGGGCCAGCACCAGGCCGAGCGCGAGCGTGGCGAAGAAGCCGCCGCCGACGCCCGCCGCGACCCCGGGCGCCAGCGCCCAGGCCATGTAGGCGCCGATCATGTAGAAGCTGCCGTGCGCCAAGTTGATGACGCCCATGATCCCGAAGATCAACGTCAGCCCGCTGGCCACCAGGAACAGCAGCAGGCCGTACTGCAGCGCGTTCAGCCACTGGACGAGAAAGGTCGCGAGGTCCATGGCGATGCGGCCGGGCTCGGGCGGCGGACGGCCGGTCCGGCCCGGCGGGCCGTCAGAGGCGGCAGCCGCGGCCGGGGTCGGCCAGGGACTTGCTGGCCACGCCGACGACGCGGTTCTGCCCGCCCTGCACCTGGCGCAGGTAGATGTCCTGCACCGGGTTGTGCGACTTCGACAGGGTGAACGGGCCTCGCGGGCTGTCGATGCGGGCCGCACCCAGCGCCGCCTCGAACTGCGCCTTGCGCGACAGGTCGCCCTTCACCGCGGCCAGGCCCACGGCCAGCATCTGGGCCGCGTCCCAGCCCTGCACGGCGTACACATCGGGCTGCAGCTTGTAGGCCTTGGCATAGGCCAGGCGGAAGGCCTGGTCGCGCGGCGTGTCCAGGCCGTCGCCATAGTGCAGGGTCGTCATCAGGCCCTGGGCGGCGGCCCCTTGCGCCTCGAGCGTGCCGTCGGTCAGGAAGCCGGCGCCGTACAGCGGCACCTTGTCCTTCAGGCCCGCCGCGGCGTAGTCCTTGACGAACTTGACCGCGCCGCCGCCGGCGAAGAAGGTGTAGACGGCGTCGGGGCGGGCGGCCGCGATCTCGGTCAGCAGGGCCTGGAACTCGACGCCGGGGAAGGGCAGCGCGAGTTCCTTGACCACCTTGCCACCGCCCCGCTCGAAGGCCTCCTTGAAGCCGCGCACGCTCTCGTCGCCCGCGGCGTACTTCCAGGTGATGGTGACCACCTGCTTGTAGCCCTTCTTGGCCATCACCTCGCCCATCGCATAGCCGGGCTGCCAGTTGCTGAAGCTCGAGCGGAAGATGTTGGGCGCGCACATGGCGCCGGTGACCGCGTCGGCGCCGGCGTTCGGCACGATGAGCAGGGTGCCGCTCTCCTTCGCCGCCTTGGCCATCGCCATCGCCACGCCCGAGTGCACGGTGCCCACCAGCACGTCCACGTTGTCGCGCTTGATCAGCTTGTTGACGTTGTCGGTGGCCCGCGCGGGGTCGCTCTCGTCGTCGACCTTCACGAATTCGATCGCGCGCCCCGAGAGGCGGCCGCCCTGCCCTGCCACGTACAGCCGAAAGCCGTTCTCGATGGCCGTGCCCAGCGACGCGAAGGTGCCGGTGTAAGGCAGCATCAGGCCCACCTTGAGCGGGGCCGCGGTCTGCGCCTGGGCAGCCAGGGCCAGCGCACTGGCGGCCAGCAGGAAGGCGAGTTTCATCCAGCGCATGGGGCTTGGTCTCCCGAGTCGGTGTGATCTGGGGCCCGGCCGCGAGTCGGCGCGCGACAGCCAAGCGAGCGGCTCGGCGGCTGGCGCCGAGCACTCGGCCGCAGGCTAACGCAAGATATTGCTTGTCCGAGCCCGACACCCAGGCAAACGCCGTCATCGGAAACCCGAAACGCCAGTTGACGCAGAAATAATATGCAATATCATGCGTGTCATGCTTCAGAGACTGACGCACTAACATGCATCCCATCAGGACCCCGCCATGACCCAGGACCTGCCGCCGCCGCGCGTCGACTACCAGACCGAACCGGCGCGATACCGCCACTGGCAGCTGCGCTTCGAGGGCCCGGTGGCCACGCTATCGGCCCGCTTCGACGAGGACGGCGGCATCGCCCCCGGCTACAAGCTCAAGCTCAACAGCTACGACCTGGGCGTGGACATCGAGCTGCACGATGCCGTGCAGCGCATCCGCTTCGAGCACCCCGAGGTGCGCACCGTGGTGCTGACCAGCGCCCGCGACAAGGTCTTCTGCTCGGGCGCCAACATCTTCATGCTGGGCGTCAGCAGCCATGCCTGGAAGGTGAACTTCTGCAAGTTCACCAACGAGACCCGCAACGGCCTCGAGGACAGCTCGCGCCACAGCGGCCTGAAGTTCCTCGCCGCCGTCAACGGCGCCTGCGCCGGCGGCGGCTACGAGCTGGCGATGGCCTGCGACGAGATCCTGCTGGTCGACGATCGCAGCAGTGCCGTCAGCCTGCCCGAGGTGCCGCTGCTCGGCGTGCTGCCGGGCACCGGCGGCCTCACCCGCCTGACCGACAAGCGCCAGGTGCGGCACGACCGGGCCGACATCTTCTGCACCAGCGTCGAAGGCGTGCGCGGCCAGCGCGCGAAGGACTGGCGCCTGGTCGACGACATTGCCAAGCCGGCGGCGTTCGCGCGGAAGGTGCAGGAGCGGGCGCATGAACTGGCCGCGCTGAGCGACCGGCCCGCGGACGCGAAAGGCGTGGCGCTGGCGCCGCTGCAACGACGCCTCGAGCCCGACGCGCTGCGCTACCCGAGCGTGGTGGTGGAGATCG
The DNA here is from genome assembly GCA_028871575.1 of Burkholderiales bacterium. Classification (GTDB taxonomy): domain Bacteria; phylum Pseudomonadota; class Gammaproteobacteria; order Burkholderiales; family Burkholderiaceae_C; genus Rubrivivax. The sequence continues at coordinate 6,390 of JAGWMW010000102.1, forward strand.
ACCGCACCCAGCGCACCGCCACCTGGACCGTGCAAGGCCCTGCCGGCGTGCAGCCCGGCGACATCGCCGCCATCGAAGCGGCGGGCGCGGCCTGGTACCCGCTGGCGCTGGCGCGCGAGCTCGAGGACGCGATCCTGTCGATGCGCACCAACGAGCCGGACATCGGCACCTGGCTCGTCAAGTCCCAGGGCGATGCGGCGGCCGTGCTGGCGCTGGACGCCACGCTGATGCAGCACCGCGAGCACTGGCTGGTGCGCGAGACCATCGGCCTGCTGCGCCGCACCTTCAGCCGGCTCGATGTGTCGTCGCGCAGCCTGTTCGCGCTGATCGAGCCGGGCTCGTGCTTCGCCGGCACCCTGCTCGAGCTGGCGCTGGCCTGCGATCGCAGCTATCAGCTGATGCTGCCCGACGATGCGGCGCGCAGCCCGAAGATCGCGATCAGCGACGCCAACTTCGCGCTCTACCCGATGATCACCGGCCACAGCCGCCTGCACCGCCGCTACGGCGGCGAGACGGCGGCGCTGGACGCGGCGCGCGCCAGGCTCGGCGCGCTGCTGGACGCCGACGCCGCATTCGCGCTCGGCCTCGTCACCGCCAACCCCGACGACATCGACTGGGCCGACGAGATCCGCATCGCCGTCGAAGAGCGCGTGGCGATGAACCCCGACGCGCTCACCGGCCTGGAAGCCAACCTGCGCTTCAACGGCCCCGAGAACCTTCACACCCGCGTCTTCGGCCGCCTCACCGCCTGGCAGAACTGGATCTTCCAGCGCCCCAACGCCGTCGGCGACCAGGGGGCGCTGAAGGTCTACGGCAAGGGCGAGAGGGCCCGGTTCGACTGGCACCGGGTTTGAGATTCCACCGCAGTCCCAGGAGCAACGAATGAGCGTCATCGACTACAGCCAGAAGATCCCCAACAACGTGGGCCTGTCGGAGGACCGCACGCTGCAGCGCGCGCTCGAGCAGTGGCAGCCCAACTTCATCCGCTGGTGGGACGACGTCGGCCCCGAGGGCTCCACCGACCACGAGGTCTACCTGCGCACCGCCGTCGGCGTCGACCCGCAGGGCTGGGCCAGCTTCGGCCACGTGAAGATGCGCGACTACCGCTGGGGCATCTTCCTGAACCCGGGCGACGCCAACCGCAGCATCCATTTCGGCGACCACAAGGGCGAGCGGGCCTGGGCCGACGTGCCCGGCGAGCACCGCGCCAACCTGCGCCGCATCATCGTGACGCAGGGCGACACCGAGCCGGCCTCGGTCGAGCAGCAGCGCCACCTGGGCCTGACGGCGCCCAGCCTGTACGACCTGCGCAACCTGTTCCAGATCAACGTCGAGGAAGGCCGCCACCTCTGGGCCATGGTCTACCTGCTGCACAAGCACTTCGGCCGCGACGGGCGCGAGGAGGCCGAGGCCCTGCTCGAGCGACGCAGCGGCGACGAGAACAACCCGCGCATCCTCGGCGCCTTCAACGAAGCCACGCCCGACTGGCTGAGCTTCTTCATGTTCACCTACTTCACCGACCGCGACGGCAAGTTCCAGCTCTGCGCGCTGGCCGAGAGCAGCTTCGACCCGCTGGCCCGCACGACCAAGTTCATGCTGACCGAAGAGGCGCACCACATGTTCGTGGGCGAAAGCGGCGTGGGCCGCGTCATCCAGCGCACCGCGCAGGCGATGAACGAGCTCAAGTCCGACGACGTGGCGCGGCTGCGCGCAGCCGGCGTGATCGACCTGCCGACGATCCAGCGCTACCTCAACTTCCACTACAGCGTCACGATCGACCTCTTCGGCGCCGACCAGAGCAGCAACGCCGCCACCTTCTACAGCACCGGCATCAAGGGCCGCTACGAGGAAGGCAAGCGCGACGACGACCACCTGCTGAAGGACCGCACCTACAAGGTGCTCGAAGCCGCCGGCGGCCAGCTGGTGGAGAAGGACGTGCCGATGCTCAACGCCCTGAACGAGGTGCTGCGCGACGACTTCATCAAGGACAGCGTGGCCGGCGTCGGGCGCTGGAACAAGGTGCTCGAGAAGGCCGGCCTGCCGCACCGCCTGACCGTGCCGCACAAGGCCTTCCACCGAAACATCGGCGCGCTGTCGGGCGTGAAGGTCTCGCCCGAGGGGCGTGTCGTCAGCGATGGCGAATGGGCAGCGAACGTCGCTCACTGGCTGCCCAGCCGCGAGGACCGCGCCTACGTCGCCAGCCTGATGGGCCGCGTCGCCGATCCGGGCCGCTTCGCCAACTGGATCGCGCCGCCGGTGATGGGCATCAACCGCCAGCCGGTGGATTTCGACTACGTGCGCTTCGGCTGACTCCGAGCCGCTGTCGGCCCCAGAATCGGGCCGGAGCTCCGGCACGCAATCATGGACATGGCCACCGACCTCGGCGTGATCAAGCAGCACTTGATCGACCCCGAGATCTGCATCCGCTGCAACACCTGCGAAGCCACCTGCCCGGTCGGCGCCATCACCCACGACGACCGCAACTACGTCGTCGACGCGAGCAAGTGCAACGCGTGCCTGGCCTGCGTGCCGCCCTGCCCCACGGGCAGCATCGACAACTGGCGCAGGGTACCGCTGCTGCGCGCCTACAGCACCGCCGAGCAGCTCGGCTGGGACAGCCTGCCCGCCGAGTTGAGCCCTGACGAACTCGCGGCCGAAGGCGCCGCCGCCGATTCGCTGCCGGCCGCTGCGATCGGCGCGGAGGGCGCGCCGGCCGGCAGCGGCCCGGCGGCCCTGGGCGGCCCCCACCCGGGCGCCACGCTGCCGCCCTGGTCGGCGGCGCACCCCTACACGAACCTCTACGGGCCGAAATGCCCCGAGCCATTCGTCACCGCCACCGTGGCCGGCAACGTGCGCGTCACCGCCGTCGGCAGCCAGTACGACACCCACCACATCGTGCTCGACCTCGGCGCGCAGCCCCTGCCCGTGCTCGAGGGCCAGAGCATCGGCATCGTACCGCCGGGCCGGGATGCGCACGGCCGGGCGCACCACCCGCGCCAGTACAGCATCGCCAGCCCGCGCAACGGCGAGCGGCCGGGCTACAACAACCTGGGCCTGACCGTGAAGCGGGTGCTGGAAGACCCCCAGGGCCGGCCGGTGCGCGGCGTCGCCAGCAACTATCTCTGCGACCTGCAGGTGGGCGACACCGTGCAGGTGACCGGGCCCTTCGGCACCAGCTTCCTGATGCCCAACCACCCGAGGAGCCACCTCGTGATGATCTGCACCGGCACCGGCAGCGCGCCGATGCGGGCCATGACCGAATGGCGACGCCGGCTGCGCGCCGCCGCCGGGCCGTCCCGAGGCGGCGCCGCGCCTTCGGGGGGTGGCGCAGGCGCAGCCGGAGCCTGGGGGCCGGGTCCATCGGGCCAGTTCGAAGGCGGCAAGCTGCTGCTGTTCTTCGGCGCGCGCACGAAGGAAGAGCTGCCCTACTTCGGCCCGCTGCAGAACCTGCCGCACGACTTCATCGACATCCACTTCGCCTTCAGCCGCACGCCCGGCGCACCCAAGCGCTACGTGCAGGACGCGATGCGCGAACGCGCCGCCGACCTGGCCCCGCTGCTGGTCGACCCCGACGCCTACTTCTACGTCTGCGGCCTGAAGGCGATGGAGGAAGGCGTGCTGCTGGCCCTGCGCGACGTGGCGCAGCAGGCCGGCCTGGACTGGGAGCACGTGGCCGACGCGCTCAGGCGCCAGGCGCGCCTGCACCTGGAGACCTACTGATGGCCGGCCTGCAGGGCACCCCGGTGCTGGTGGTCGGCGCCGGCCTCATGGGCAGCGGCATCGCGCAGGTGGCGGCGCAGGCCGGCCACGCGGTGCTGCTGTTCGACGCGCGCGCCGGTGCGGCCGCGCAAGCCCGGGCGAAGCTGGCGGCAACCTGGGACGGGCTGGTCGCCAAGGGCCGGCTCGCTGCGGCCGACGCCCAGGCTGCGCTCGCGCGGATCAGCGCCGCCTCGGCGCTGGACGAGGCCCGCGGCGTCGGGCTGGTGATCGAGGCCATCGTCGAAGACCTCGAGGCCAAGCGCGCGCTCCTGGCGCAGATCGAAGGCGTGGTGGGCGCCGACGCCGTGCTGGCCACCAACACCTCGTCGATCTCGGTCACGGCGCTGGCCGCGCAGCTGGCCCGGCCGCAGCGGCTGGTCGGCATGCACTTCTTCAATCCGGTGCCGCTGATGAAGCTGGTCGAGGTGGTGTCGGGCCTGCACACCGACCCCGCCGTGGCGGCCGCGGTGTTCGAGCTCGCCCAGGCCTGGGGCAAGACGCCGGTGCATGCGCGCAGCACCCCGGGCTTCATCGTCAACCGCATCGCGCGGCCCTACTACGCCGAGGCGCTGGCCCTGCTGCTCGAGCAGGCCGCCACGCCGGCCTTGATCGATGCCGGCCTGCGCGGCGCCGGCTTTCGCATGGGGCCCTGCGAGCTGATGGACCTGATCGGCCACGACACCAATTTCGCCGTCACGCAGTCGGTGTTCGAGGCCAATTTCCACGACCGGCGCTACCAGCCGAGTTTGGTGCAACGCGAGATGGTCGACGGCGGCCTGCTCGGGCGCAAGAGCGGGCGCGGCTTCTACCGCCACCCCGCCGAGGGCGCGCCGGCGCTGCCGGTGGCGGTGCACGAGGCGCCGGCGGCCGCCGCGGCCGTCACCGTGCATGGCGCCGGGCCGCTGGCCGACGCGCTGGCCGAGGCGGCGACGAAGGCGCTGGCGGCCCAGGGCTGGGGCCCGGCGCGCGAGACCGGCAGCGACTGGGTCGGCCTGGCGGTGGACGGCGCCCAGCTGCGGCTCACCGACGGCCGCACGGCGGCCGAGCTGGCCGCGGGCAGCGGCCTGGCCGACATCGCGGTCTTCGACCGGCCGCTGCTGCAGCCGGCCCCGCCCGGCACTGCGCTGGCCTACGCCGTGGCCGGGCGCGCCGGCCCGGCCTGGCGCTCGCAGGCCGGCGCCTGGCTGGCCGCCCTGGGCTATGCGCCGCTGCCGCTGGCCGACGTGCCGGGGCTGCTGGTGGCGCGCACGGTGGCGATGCTGGTCAACGAAGCCGCCGATGCCGTGCTGCAGGGCGTGTGCGCGCCCGCAGGCGCCGATGCGGCGATGCGGCTCGGCGTGGCCTGGCCGGCCGGTCCGTTCGAATGGCTGGCCGGCTGGCCCGCGGCCGAGATCGCGGCCCTGATCGACCGGCTCGATGCCCATTACCGCGGCGAGCGCTACCGGGTCAGCCCCTGGTTGCGCCGGCGCGCCCTCGGAGAGTCCGCATGAACCACGCCTACATCTGCGACGCCCTGCGCACCCCGTTCGGCCGCTACGGCGGTGCGCTGTCGTCGGTGC
>JAGWMW010000103.1 GCA_028871575.1 Burkholderiales bacterium
GGCCCGAGGCGCCGCGCGCCAAGCTCGGCTACAAGGCGCAGCGCGAGCTCGACGGCCTGCCGGCGCGCATCGAGGCGCTGGAGGCCGAGCAGGCCGCGATCACGGCCCAGCTCGCCGACCCCGCCACCTATGCCGGCCCGCCGCAGCGCGCGGCGGCGCTGTAGGCGCGCCACGAAGCGATCGAGGCCGAGCTGCTGGCGGCGCTGGAGCGCTGGGAGCAGCTCGGCGCCCCGTGACCGTCCGCCGAGCGCCGGGTGCGCGCCGGCCGCGCGGGGCGGCTGCTGCAGGGCCGCCGGGTGCGCGCGGCTGATCCCGCCTCGCGCTGGCCGCGCGGGCCGCTACTGCAAGGCCGCCGGGTGCGCGCGGCTGATCATCAGCGCGGCCTGCAGGTACAGCGCGTTGAGCAGGCGCACCGCGCGGTCGCGGTCGAAGCCGGGCCAGGCGGCGATCTCTCGCAGCGGCCGGGCCTGCCTGCGCAGCGCCTGCACCGCGTCGGCCAGGGTGCCGCTCAGCAGGCCGGCCAAGTCGACCGCGCGCAGGTCGGCGCCGGGGGCGACGCGGTAGGCCGCCACGCCGTCGATCTCGCGCAGCAGCCGGCCGCGCGCGCCGCGCAGGGCCAGCTCCCACAGCAGCGGCGCCAGCGGCCCGGCGTAGACCGCCGGCCCGGCGGTGGTCGGGGCCGGCGCCGGGCGCGGCGGGGCCGGCTCGACCCGCAGCAGGCGCAGCTCGGGCAGGGGCAGGTCCAGCCAGCGCGGCAGCGGCAGCGGGCTGTCCAGCTCGCCTTCCGCGGGCCGGACCGTCAGCGGGATCACCTGGTAGGCCAGCTGCAGGTGCAGGCGCAGGGCGCGGCGGTGGCGCAGCGCGGCGGCCAGCGCGTCCAGCAGGTCGAGCGTGCCGCCGGCGCCGGGCGCGGCGCGCGTGAGGTCCTGCAGCAGCGAGGGGTTCAGCGCGCTCAGCCGGGTGGCGCCGGCGTCGAACTCGCCCGGCCCGGTCTCGGCGCGGCCGGGCTGCTCGCGCTCGAACTCGCTCACGCGCATCAGCTCGGTGGCGTCGGCAGGCAGCGTGGGGTGGAACAGCGGGGGCGGCACGGCAGGGGCGCGGTGCGTAGGGCCCGCCGCCCGGTGCCGATTGAACCCGTCCTGCGGCGGCCTGCCGCCGGCGCGGGTGTTTCATCTGTGTCCAGCCGTTGGGGCGCCGGCGCCCTCGCATAGACTGCGGCGCCCATGCCGCATCGCTTCCATCAGCTCGACGTCTTCAGCGCCGTGCCGCTGAAGGGCAACCCGCTGGCCGTGGTCCATGCGGCCGAGGACCTGTCCGAAGCCACGATGGCCGCGTTCGCGCGCTGGACGAACCTGTCGGAGACCACCTTCCTGCTGCCGCCGGGCCCGGGCGTGGCGGCCGACTACCGGGTGCGCATCTACACCCCCGGCGGCGAGCTGCCCTTCGCCGGCCACCCCACGCTGGGCAGCTGCCATGCCTGGCTGGCCGCCGGCGGCGTGCCGCGCGAGGCCGGCTGCGTGGTGCAGGAATGCGGCGTCGGCCTGGTGCGCATCCGGCGGCAGGGGGCGCGGCTGGCGTTCGCGGCCCCGCCGCTGCGCCGCACGGGGCCGCTGGCGCCGGCGCTGCGCCGGCAGATCGCGGCCGCGCTGGGCCTGCCCGAGGGCGAGCTGCTGCGCGACCAGTGGGTCGACAACGGCCCCGGCTGGTGCGCGGTGATGCTGCGCTCGGCCGCGCAGGTGCTGGCGCTGCGGCCCGACCCCGCCTTGCTGGGCGAGCTGAAGCTGGGCGTGGTCGGCGCCCAGCCGCCGGGGCAGGACACGCAGTTCGAGGTGCGCGCCTTCGTGCCCGGCCTGGGCGTGCCCGAAGACCCGGTCACCGGCAGCCTGAACGCGGGCCTGGCGCAGTGGCTGATCGGCGCCGGCCTCGCGCCGCCGCGCTACGTCGCCGCGCAGGGCGCGGCCCTGGGCCGCGCCGGGCGGGTGCATGTCGAGCAGGACCAGGGCCAGGCCTGGATCGGCGGCGACGTGGTCGGCTGCATCGAGGGCTGGGTGGCGCTGTGACGCCGGCGCGGCCTTGAGCGTCCTGCTCGATCACCTGGTGGTGGCCGCGGCCTCGCTCGAGCAGGGCGTCACCTGGTGCGAGGCCACGCTCGGCGTCACCCCCGCCCCGGGCGGCCGCCACGCGCTGATGGGCACCCACAACCGGCTGCTGAAGATCGCCACCGCGGCCTGGCCCGACGCCTACCTCGAGATCATCGCCATCGACCCCGAGGCGCCCGCGCCCGCGCGGCCGCGCTGGTTCGGCCTGGACGACCCGGCGCTGCAGGCCGGCCTGGCCGCCGCGCCGCGGCTGATCCACGCCGTGGCGCGCTCGACGATGCTCGACATGCACCGCTGGGGCCTGATCACCGTGGGCTGCCAGCCCGGCGATCCGGTCGGCGCCAGCCGCGAGACGCCGCAGGGCCGCCTGGCCTGGCAGATCCTGCTGCGCGCGGACGGCCGGCTGGAATGCGGCGGCGCGCTGCCCACCCTGATCCAGTGGCAGGGCGGGCACCCGGCCGCTCAGCTGCCCGACAGCGGCGTGGCGCTGCGCTCGCTGGCGCTGCAGGGCGTGCCAGCGCGGGCGCGCGACGTGCTGCGCCTGCGCGGCGTGCAGGTGCAGGCCGGCCCCGGCCCGGCGCTGACCGCCGTGCTGGCCACGCGCGGCGGCGACGTCACCCTCGCCAGCGGTTGAACCCGTACGGGCGCGGCCGGCCCGATGCGGCATCATGCGGCGCATGAGCACCATCGAACTGCACGCGGGCGACCTGCGGCTGGCCCTGCGCAGCGACCTCGGCGGCGCCATCGCCGGCCTTTGGAAGGGCGGCCTGCCGGTGCTGCGCAGCACCGACCCCGCGGCGCTGGCCACGTCCCGCGGCTCGGGCGGCTACGTGCTCGCGCCCTACTCCAACCGCCTGGGCTACCGGCGCTTCCGCTGGCAGGGGCAGGACTACACCACCGCGCCCAACTACGACGACAACCCGCATTCGCTGCACGGCGTGGCCTGGCAGCGGCCGTGGGCGCTGGCTTCGTCCAGCGCCACCGAGGCCGAGCTGCTCTACCGCCACGGCGGCGATGCCGACTGGCCCTTCGCCTTCGAGCTGCGCCAGCGCCTGGTGCTCGGCCCCGACTCGCTCGAGCTGCACCTGTCGCTGGCCAACCGCGCGCCGCAGGTGCAGCCGGTGGGCCTGGGCTGGCACCCGTATTTCGCCCGGCGGCCGCACAGCCGGCTGCACATCGAGCTCACCGACCGCTGGGAGAGCGATGCCAGCGGCCTGCCCACGCGGCGCGTGCCGCAGCCGGGCATCGACGGCGACGTGGCCCACCTGGCCTTCGACCACTGCTTCGAGGGCTGGCGCGGCGCGGTGCGCCTGCGCGACGAGAAGCTCTCGCTGCGCCTGACCTCGTCGCTGCCCTACCTGGTGGTCTACACCCCGCAGGGGCAGGACTTCTACTGCGTCGAGCCGGTCAGCCACGTGAGCAACGCGATCCACATGTCCGACCCGGCCGCGCACGGCCTGCGCCTGCTGGCGCCCGGCGCCAGCTTCGACGCCTGGATGAAGCTCGAGATCGCCGGCGCCTGAGCGCGCGCCGGGCCCGCCGCGCCATGTGCCAGCTGCTGGGCATGAACGCCAACACGCCCACCGACGTGATGTTCAGCTTCACCGGCCTGGCCACGCGGGCCGACGAGCACAAGGACGGCTGGGGCATCGCCTTCTTCGAGGGCCGCGGCCTGCGCCTGTTCGTCGACCCCGAGAGCGCGCTGGCCTCGCCCGTGGCCGCGATGGTGCGCCGCTACCCGATCCGCAGCCGCCAGGTCATCGCCCACATCCGCAAGGCCACGCAGGGGCAGGTGGCGCTGGAGAACTGCCACCCCTTCGTGCGCGAGCTCTGGGGCCGCTACTGGGTGTTCGCCCACAACGGCGACCTGCGCGGCTACGCGCCGCCGCTGCACGGCGCCTTCCGGCCGGTGGGCGACACCGACAGCGAGCGCGCCTTCTGCTGGCTGCTGCAGGAGCTGGCCAAGGCCCACGCGAGCGTGCCCACGGTGGCCGAGCTGACCCTGACCCTGCGCGAGCTGCTGCCGCAGCCGGCCGCGCACGGCAGCTTCAACCTGCTGCTGAGCAACGGGCAGGCGCTGTGGGCGCGGGCCTCGACGCGGCTGCACTGGCTGGTGCGGCAGCACCCCTTCGGCGCGGCCACGCTGGCGGACGCCGACCTCAGCGTCGACTTCGCCGCCGCCACCTCGCCCAGCGACCGCGTGGCCGTCGTCGCCACCGAGCCGCTGACCGCCGGCGAGCGCTGGCAGGCGATGGCCCCGGGCGAGCTGCAGGTCTTCGTCGACGGCCTGCCCGCTTAGCATCCCGCGCTGCCTGCGCTGCCCGACGCCCCCGACATCCCCCGCCATGCCCGCGATCCCCATCCCCCGCTTCGACCAGTTCTACCGCCACGCCGAGCTGACCCGCCTGCTGCAGGACTACGCCGAGGCCGCGCCGGCGCTGGTGCGGCTGTCCTCGCTGGGCAAGAGCTTCGAGGGCCGCGACATCTGGCTGCTGACGATCACGAACACCGCCACCGGCGCCGACACCGACAAGCCGGCGTTCTGGGTCGACGGCAACATCCACGCCGCCGAGCTCACCGCCGGCACCGCCTGCCTGTACTGGCTGCACTCGCTGGTGACCGGCTGGGACACCGACCCCGCGGTGCGCCATCTGCTGGACACGCGCGTGGTCTACCTGGTGCCGCGCCTGAACCCCGACGGCGCCGAGCTGGCGCTGCTGCCACGGCCGCGGCACATCCGCAGCTCCACCCGCGCCTACCCCTGGGACGAGGCCCCGGTGGACGGCCTGACGGTGGAGGACATCGACGGCGACGGCCGCATCCTGCAGATGCGCGTGCCCGACCCGCACGGCACATACAAGAAGCACCCGCAGCAGCCGCGCCTGCTGGTGGCGCGCGAGCCGGGCGAGTTCGGCGGCGAGTACTACCGGCTCATCCCCGAGGGCCTGCTGCAGAACTTCGACGGCATCCGCGTCAGCGTCAACCCCGACCGCGAGGGGCTCGACCTGAACCGCAACTTCCCCGCCTTCTGGCGCCAGGAGTTCGAGCAGAAGGGCGCCGGCCCCTACCCCACCAGCGAGCCCGAGGTGCGGGCGATGGTCGACTTCATCGCGCGCCACCCCAACATCGGCGCCGCCGTCAGCTTCCACACCCACAGCGGCGTGATCCTGCGCCCGATGGGCACGCAGAGCGACGACGAGATGACGCCCGAGGACCTGTGGACCTACAAGCGCCTGTCCGACATCGGCGCGCGGCTCACCGGCTACCCGGCCCTCAGCATCTGGCACGACTTCAAGTACCACCCCAAGCAGGTCATCACCGGCACCCAGGACTGGATCTACGAGCACCTGGGCGCGCTGTTCTGGACGGTCGAGATCTGGGCCCCGAACAAGGAGGCCGGCATCACCGACTACAAGTGGATCGACTGGTACCGCGAGCACCCGGTCGAGGACGATATGAAGCTGCTGAAGTGGAGCGACGAGCACTGCGCCGGCCAGGCCCATGTCGACTGGTACCCCTTCCGCCACCCGCAGCTGGGCATGGTCGAGCTCGGCGGCTGGGACCGCATGAACTACTGGCGCAACCCGCCGCCGGCGCTGCGCGAGCGCGAGGCGGCGCGATTCCCGGCCTGGCTGCGCCAGATCGCGCTCAGCCTGCCGCGGCTGGAGCTGCTGCGCACCGAGGTGCGCGCGCTGGGCGAGGACACCTGGCGCGTGCGCTTCGCGGTGGCCAACAGCGGCTGGCTGCCGGCCTACGTGACCCAGCGCGCGCGCGAGCGCAAGGTGGTGCGCGGCACGGTGTTCCAGATCCACCTGCCGCCGGGCGTGAGCCTGGTCAGCGGGCGCGAGCGGGTCGAGGCCGGCCACCTGGAAGGCCATGCGCCCAAGACCTCGCAGCAGGCCTTCCTGCCCAACCTGGAGGTCACGGCCGACCGCGCCGTCGTCGAGTGGGTGGTGCGCGGCCCGCGCGGCACCGCGCTGGCCCTGACCGCCACCGCCGACCGCGCCGGCACCGTGCGCACCGAGGTCACGCTCGACTGAGCGCCGCGGCTGCCCGCCGGCCTACCGCAGGCCCGGCGACTCCGGCGCCGGGCTGAGGCGCGCCCGCCCGCGCCCCTCGGCCTTGGCCTGCAGCAGCGCGGCGTCGGCGCGGGCCACGAGCTCGTGCCAGTCCTGCGTCGGGTCGGCGCCGAAGGCCACGCCGACACTGGCGCCGATCTGCAGCTGCAGCGGGCCCACCTCGAACGGCCGCACGGCGGCGGCCAGCACCTTGGCCGCCACCGCCTGCGCCTGCGCCGCCTGCTGCATGCCGGGCAGGGCGACGGCGAACTCGTCGCCGCCCAGACGCGCCACCGCGTCGGTGGGCCGTACCAGGCGCGACAGCCGCTCGCCGAAGGCGCGCAGCAGCGCGTCGCCGGCGGGGTGGCCGTGGCGGTCGTTCACGGGCTTGAAGTGGTCCAGGTCGATGTACAGCAGCGCCAGCGTGGCGTCGCCGCGCCGCATCCGCCCCACCGCCTGCTCGAAGCCGGCGCGGTTGAGCAGCCCGGTGAGCGGGTCGCGCTGCGCCTGCTCGCGCAGCTGGCTGGTCTCGCGCCGGTGGCCGCTGATGTCCTGCCCGACGACGACGAAGCCGTCGGGCTCGCCCGATTCGCGCCGCAGCGGGATGTAGTCGATCTGCAGGTAGCGCTCGGGCGCCGCCTCGGGGTAGCCGAGCTCGAACGTCACCGCCTCGCCCGCCAGCGCGCGCTCGATCCAGGGCCGGCGGCGCTCGTATTCGGCCTCGCCCAGCACCTCGCGCGCGCTGCGGCTCAGGATGCGCTCGGCCGGCAGGCCGCAGGCGCGCTCGAAGGCGCGGTTGACGAAGCCGTAGCAGCCCGAGGGGTCGGTCACCGCCACCGTGGCCGGCATCGCGTCGGCCACCGAGCGCAGCGTGGCGCTCTGGCGCAGGATCTGCTGCTCGGCGGCGACCGCGGCCGAGATGTCGCGCATCACCGCCGAGTAGCGCTCCACCCGCCCGGCGCCGTCGAAGTGGCCGATCACCATGTGGCTCACCGGCACCTCGCGCCGGCCCGCCAGGTAGACCGTGGTCGGCCCCACCCAGACCTCGCCGCGCTGCACCGCCGGCACGATCTGCTCGACGAAGAGCCGGTTCGTGGCCGGGGTGTTGAAGGCGGCGATCTCGAGCTGCGCGACCGGCGCCTGCGGCGCCAGGCCGAGCGCCCGGCGCACCGAAGGGTTCATGTAGAGCACGCGGCCGCGGGCGTCGGCCTGCACCACGAAGTCGGGCGTGTTGTCGAAGATCGCAGTCAGCTCGCGCAGGGCCTTCTGCGCCGCGCTGCGATCGGTGATGTCGATGCCGGTGAGGAAGAAGCCGCGCACCCCGCCCGCCTCGTCGAGGTCGGGCACGAGCCGGTTCTCGAACCGGTGCGGCCGCCCGTCGACCACCTCGTCGAACTCGAAATGCTGGGCCTGGCCGGCCAGCGCCGCGCGCGCCGGCTCGGCCACCGCCGCGTCCTCGGCCGCGCCCAGCAGCTCGGCGCGCGTGCGGCCCAGCACCTCGCCCGCCGGGCGGCCGAAGCGGCGCAGCAGCTCGCGGTTGGCAAAGCGGTAGCGGCGCTCGCGGTCGAGGTAGCCGATGCGCAGCGGCAGGCTGTCGGCCAGCTCGCGCAGGAAGCGCTCGCTCTCGGCCAGGCGCTCTTCCAGCGCGTGGCGCTCGGTCACGTCCTGGAAGGCGCCGAGCAGCCGAGTCGGCCGGCCGCCCTCGAATTCCACCTCGCCTTGCGCGCGCACCCACAGCCGGCGGCCGGCGGCGGTCGTGAGCGGCAGCTCGAGGTCCCAGGGCTGGCCGGTCTGCATGCCGCGCTCGACGGCAGTCTCGATCTGGCTGCGGCCCTCGGGGGCGTAGAACGCCACGGCGTTCTCCAGCGTGGGCACGAAGTCGTCGCCCACCTCGTGGATGCGGCGCGTCTGCGCCGACCACAGCAGCCGGCCCGTGTCCAGATCGAGCTGCCAGCCGCCGACGCCGGCCACGCGGCCGGTGCGCTCAAGGAAGACTTCGCTGGCCCGCAACGCCTGCTCGGCCCGTCGCTGCTCGGTGATGTCGCGCCCCACCGAATGCAGCATCCGGCCGTGCCTGGCGTCGTCGCGGGCGCTGTTGGTCCAGGCCACCCAGAGCTCGCGCCCGTCGGCCGTGGTCATGCGGTTTTCGCCGCTGTGGGCCACGCCGCTGCGCAGCACCTGGTCGAGCTGCGCGCGCACGGCGGCGCGGTCGCGCGGCTCGATCAGCTGGAACAGGTCGGTGCCGACGAGATCGCGGGCCTCGTGCCCGAAGTGGCGCGCGTAGGCCCGGTTCACGTAGACCAGGAGGCCGTCGGGCCGGGCCAGCGAGACCAGCTCGCTCTGGTCCTCGACCATCGCGCGCCAGCGCTGCTCGGCGGCCTGCAGCTCCCGCTCGTAGGCGGCATGCGCGGCCAGCGCGCGCTGCACCAGGTCGGCCCGCATCGCCAGGGCCTGGCCGGCCAGCGTGGCCAGGTCCTGCAGGGCGCGCAACTGGCCGGCGTCGAGCCGCCGCGGCTGGCGGTCGATCACGCACAGCGAGCCCACGCGGGCCCCGCCGGGCAGGCGCAGCGGCGCGCCCGCGTAGAAGCGGATGCCGGGCTCGCCGGTGACGAGCGGGTTGGCGGCGAAGCGCGGGTCGGCGCAGGCATCGGCCACCTCGAGCACCTCGTCGCCGAGCACGGTCCAGGCGCAGAAGGCCTGGTCGCGCGGGGTCTGCTGCACCCCGCCCAGGCCGACGTTGGCCTTGAACCACTGGCGGTCGGCGTCCACCAGCGACAGCAGCGCGATCGGCGCCCCGCACAGGGCCGCGGCCTGGCGCGCCAGGGTGTCGAACAGCGGCTCGGCCTCGGTGTCCAGCACCCGCAGCGCCTGCAGCCGGGCCAGGCGGGCGGCTTCGTCGGCGGGAACGGGCGGAGACGGGTTCATGACATCGGGGTCTCGTCGCGGGGGACTGCCGGCTCGTCGGCGCTCGCGCCGCCGACTGCGCGCATTAGGCCACGCCGGCCGGCGCGCGGGTAGCGGGTCGGCCGCGGGGTCAGGCCCGCTCGAAGCGGAACACCGCCACGCTGGCGCGCAGGTTGGGCCAGCGCCGCACCACCCGCCCGCGCTGCAGGCCGAAGCTGTCGGTCACCGCCAGGCCGCTCTTGCGGGCCAGCACCTCGAAGTCGGCGTAGGTGCCCACCCGCAGGTTGGGCGTGTCGTACCACTCGTAGGGCAGTGCGCGCGTCACCGGCATGCGCCCGGCCAGCACCTGCAGCCGGTTGGGCCAGTGGGCGAAGTTCGGGAAGCTGACGATGCCGATGCGGCCCACGCGCGCCGTCTCGTGCAGCATGCGCTCGGTCTGGCGCAGGTGCTGCAGGGTGTCGAGCTGCAGCACGACGTCGAAGCTGTGGTCGTCGAACAGGGCCAGGCCGTCTTCGAGGTTGAGCTGGATGACGTCCAGGCCGCGCTGCACGCAGGCCAGCACGCCGGCATCGGCGATCTCGATGCCGTAGCCGCTGCAGCCCTTGCGGTCGCGCAGGTGCGCCAGCAGCTCGCCGTTGCCGCAGCCCAGGTCGAGCACGCGGCTGCCGGCCGGCACCAGCTCGGCGATCAGCTCGAGGTCGCTGCGCTCACTCACTGGGGCCCCTCGGCCACCGGGTACGGCGGCCGATCCCCCGAGGGGATGGGGGCCGGCTTGGGAGCGGCCCGGCGCTCGGCCACCGCGGTCTCGGCCGCGATGCGCTCGAAGCGGGCACGCAGCACGCCGTGGTAGCGCGGGTCGTCGAGCAGGAAGGCGTCGTGGCCGTGCGGGGCGTCGATCTCGGCGTAGCTGACGGCGGCCCGGTTGTCGACCAGGGCCTTGACGATCTCGCGGCTGCGTGCCGGCGAGAAGCGCCAGTCGGTCGTGAAGCTCACCACCAGGAAGCCCACCTCGCGCGTGGCCGGGTCGTGCGCGAAGGCGCGCGCCAGGTCGCCGCCATGGTCGGCCGCGGGGTCGAAGTAGTCGAGCGCGCGTGTGATCAGCAGGTAGGTGTTGGCGTCGAAGTAGCGGCTGAACTTGTCGCCCTGGTGGCGCAGGTAGCTCTCGATCTGGAACTCCACCGCCTGCGTGCTGTAGGCCAGCGCGGCGTGCTTGAGCTCGCGGCCGAACTTGCTGTCCATCGCGTCTTCGGCCAGGTAGGTGATGTGGCCGATCATCCGCGCCACGCGCAGGCCCCGCTGCGGCAGCACGCCGTGGTCGTAGAAGTGGCCGCCGTGGAAATCGGGGTCGGTGACGATGGCGCGCCGCGCCACCTCGTTGAAGGCGATGTTCTGCGCGCTCAGGTTGGGCGCGCTGGCGATGGCGATGCAGTGGCGCACGCGCGCCGGGTGGCGCAGCGTCCAGGCCAGCGCCTGCATGCCGCCCAGGCTGCCGCCGATCACCGCGGCCAGCCGCTCGATGCCCAGCCGCGTGAGCAGCCGCGCCTGCGCGTCCACCCAGTCTTCCACCGTCTGCACGGGGAAGTCGGCGCCCCAGGCGCGGCCGGTGGCGGGGTTGGGGTGCATCGGCCCGGTGGAGCCGAAGCACGAGCCCGGGTTGTTGACGCCGATGACGAAGAACCGCTCGGTGTCCAGCGGCTTGCCGGGGCCGACCAGGTTGTCCCACCAGCCGCGGGCGCCTTCGGCATCGAGCCCGGCCACATGGTGGCTGGCGTTCAGCGCGTGGCACACCAGCACCGCGTTGCTGCGCGCCGCATTCAGCGTGCCGTAGGTCTCGTAGACCAGCGTGTAGTCGGCGAGCACGGCGCCGCTTCTCAGCGCCAGGGGCTCGCTGAAATGCAGGCGCTGCGCGGTGACGGGGCCGACGGATGCCATGACGCAAAAAACCCGGCGCCGCAACGAGCGGCCACCGGGGCGGCGCAGTATAGCGAGCGCTACTTGACGAGCAGCACGCGCGAGCCCAGCAGCTGGCCGCCCGCGTGGTCGAGCACCTGCGCGGCGACCTGGCGCGGCCGAAAGCCCGCCGGCAGCGGCAGGCTGCCGCGCGCCACCGCCTGCCGGCCCAGGGCCAGCGCCACCGGGGCCAGCGCCACCGAGCCCTCGCTGCCCGAAGCCGCCTGGCCGCTGACGGTCAGGCTCAGCAGCGCCGGCTGCGTCTTGCCGGCGGCCAGCCGCGCGCTGCTCAGCACCAGCGCGTAGGCCAGCCGCCCGCCGGCGGCGGTGAACTGCCCTGCCCGCACCGCTACCGCGCCGCCGCGCGGGTCGGGCGGCAGCGCGTCGACGGCGGCGGCCAGGTCGCCCTGCAGCTGCGCCACGGCGGCGCGGCTGGCGGCCTCGGCCTGCGCCAGCGACTGCGCCTCGGCCCGGGCCGAGGCCAGCTCGCGCGTGGCCTGCGCCAGCGCGGCCCGCAGCCGCAGCCGCTCGGCATCGGCCTGCGCATAGTCGCCGCGCAGCTGCGCCGATGCCTCGGCCGACAGCCGCGGCGGCAGGTAGCGCTGCTGCACGAACAGCACCCCGCCGGCGCCAGCGCCCGCGCCGAACAGCAGCAGCCAGAACCAGCCAGGCGGCCGCCAGCGC
>JAGWMW010000290.1 GCA_028871575.1 Burkholderiales bacterium
CCACCCGCCCACGCGGCAGCTGGCGCAACGTGCGCAGGCCGCCCTCTGGTACGAGCGCGGCCGCGCCGAGCGGGCCGCCGGCGCCCAGGCCGGCGCGCGGGCCGCCTTCGAGGCCGCGCTGCGGCTGGCGCCCGGGCTCGAGCCGGCCTGGTTCGCGCTCGCGCTGGCCTGTCAGGACCTGGGCGACCTGGGCGCCGCGCAAGCGGCGCTGGAGCAGCTGCACCACCTGCGGCCGGCGCCCGCGCCGCTGCATGTCGAGGCCGCCGTCAATCTCGGTCTGGTGCTGCAGCTGCAGGGCCGGCTCGACGCCGCGATGGCCTGGTACGGTCGCGCCTGGCGCGCGCGGCCCGAGGCGTTCGGCCGCATCGCGCATGCGCTGTGCAGCGAGCCGCACGGGCGCCTGTGGCTCGACCTGGAGGCGCTGCGCGAGGCCTTGCGCGCGGCCTGAGCCCGGTGCGCACGGCCCGCCGGGGGCGCGGCTCTAGGCGGCCCCCTTGCGCCGGAAGCGCTTGCGATAGACGCCCGGGCCGGCCAGCAGCTGGCCGGCCAGCTCGCGGTAGCGCTGCAGCTCGACCTCGCCCATCGGCGCACACTCGAGCGCCAGCACCTCGCGGCGCACCGGGTGGCACTGCGCCAGCGGCGTGCCGCGCGGCAGCAGGCCGCTGAAGCCGGGGTCGGTCCACAGCGCCGGAAAGTTGATGCCCACGGCATGGAATCGGTCGGCGTCGACCAGCCCGGTCAGCAGCCGGAACGGCAGGTCGAGCCGGTTGGCCGGATGGGTCGCCATCAGCGACCAGCCGGGCTCCAGCTCGATGGTCCAGAAGCTGTTGAACTTGATCGCCACCGGCGGGCCCCCGGCGGCCGGGGATGCGGGCGAGGCCAGCGGCGAGCCCGCGATCTGCTCGGGCACGTGGAAGCTCAGCGGCGAGCGCGGGTGGTCGTGCAGCACCAGCGGCGGCAGCGGCCAGTCCCATTCGAAGCGGCCGGCATCGACCTGCACGTCGCAGGGCAGCAGGATCATGAAGCCGTGGCCCATCGCGTCGACGAAGGGCGGGCACTGCTTGACGGTGCGGATGCTGCGCCCGTGCACCGCCGAGTCGGCCCGCGGCGGCATCCGGCGCAGCCACTCCGGCAGGGCCTGCCGCGCCGGCACCGGCCGCGGCAGGCGGTCGATCAGGGCCGGGTCGCAGCGGAAGGCGATCTTCATGGTCGGCGGCATTGTCGGTCGTGCGGCGCAGAACGCCGAAGGGCCCCGAGGGGCCCTTCCCGACGCGGCCGCGGACGGCCGCGACGCGCTCAGCGCACCTTGCCCGCCTTCCAGTCGTTGAGCAGGGTCTCGTAGGCGATGGTCTCGCCCTTGGGCTTCTCGTTGGCCAGCTTCTTCCAGGGCGCGTGCTGGTCGCTGAGCCAGAAGCTCGGATCCTTCTTCGGGTTGAGCTTGGGCGCGCAGTGCGCCATGCCCGCGCGCTGCAGCCGGGCCATCACGTCGTCCATCTCGCGCGCCAGGTTGTCCATCGCCTGCTGCGGCGTCTTCTCGCCGGTGGACGCCTCGGCCACGTTCTTCCACCACAGCTGCGCCAGCTTGGGGTAGTCGGGCACGTTGGTGCCGGTGGGCGTCCAGGCCACGCGGGCCGGGCTGCGGTAGAACTCGATCAGGCCGCCGTAGCGCGGGGCGTTCTGGGTGAAGTAGTCGCTGCGGATGTCGCTGTCGCGGATGAAGGTCAGCCCGGTGATGGACTTCTTCAGCGACACCGTCTTGCTGGTCACGAACTGCGCATACAGCCAGGCGGCCTGCGCGCGCAGCGGATCGGCGGCCTTCAGGAAGGTCCAGGAGCCCACGTCCTGGTAGCCGTTCTGCATCCCGTCCTTCCAGTACGGACCGTGCGGGCTGGGGGCCATGCGCCACTTCGGCGTGCCGTCGGCATTCACCACCGGCAGGCCCTTCTTGATCATGTCGGCGGTGAACGCCGTGTACCAGAAGATCTGCTGCGCGATCTGGCCCTGCGCCGGCACCGGGCCGGCCTCGCCGAAGGTCATGCCATTGGCCTCGGGCGGGGCGTACTTCTTCATACAGTCCACGTACTTGGTGGTGGCGAAC
>JAGWMW010000104.1 GCA_028871575.1 Burkholderiales bacterium
AAACGATAGGAAACTTGAACTCAAGTCTTTCGCCGGTCCATCCTCGAATGCCCTGAATCTCAATCCATTCAAGGTGCTGCGGAAAGTCCCCGCGTTCAAAGGCCTTCTTCAGTTTTGCGATTTCGCGACTTTGCATGAATTGAGCAGTGGGTTGAGATTGTTGGTGTGGAGAGGCGTTCGATTCTGACGCCTAACGTAATGTAGGCCGAAGGCAGATCGTCCGGCCGTTTGGCATATTGCGGGAGCAGCGCATGCAGCTGAGTAGGATGAATCCCCTCTCCCAGATGCCCGTGAGTGCCGCCCTCGCGATTCCTCGCGCCCCGCATTAGGCCGCCTAAATTGCCGCGGATGGCCAGCCTTCTGCCGCCTTCCCCCAACCGCCGAGCGGGCCCCGATCCGGCCATCGTGCCGGCCAAGCCCGACCCCGGCCTGCAGCCGTGCACTGCCGGCGCAGGTCGTCGGCATCCTCGAGGCCTCCGTGGCGCGAACCCGAGAGAACCCGGAGACGCAAGCGCCGGGCCCGGCCGGCCCGGTCAGTCCGGCCGGCCCAGCAGCGGCAGGGTCCCCGGGCCGTCGGCGCCCAGCAGCCCGGCCTCGGCGTACAGGCCGAGCTTGCCCCGGGTGTCTTCGATGTCGAGGTTGCGCATCGTCAGCTGGCCGATGCGGTCGGCGGGCGAGAAGGCGCCGGCCACCTTCTCCATGCTCAGGCGCTCGGGCCGGTAGGTGAGGTTCGGGCTCTCGGTGTCCAGGATCGAGTAGTCGTTGCCGCGCCGCAGCTCCAGCGTCACCTCGCCGGTGACGGCGCGCGCCACCCAGCGCTGCGCGCTCTCGCGCAGCATCAGGCACTGGGGGTCGAACCAGCGGCCCTGGTAGAGCAGGCGGCCGAGCTTGCGGCCGTTGGCGCGGTACTGCTCGATCGTGTCCTCGTTGTGGATGCCGGTGACGAGGCGCTCGTAGGCGATGTGCAGCAGCGCCATGCCCGGGGCCTCGTAGATGCCGCGGCTCTTGGCCTCGATGATGCGGTTCTCGATCTGGTCGCTGGTGCCCAGGCCGTGGCGCCCGCCGATGGCGTTGGCCTCCGTGAACAGCTCGACCGCGCTCGCGAAGCTGCGGCCGTTCAGCGCCACCGGCTGGCCTTCGTCGAAGCGCACGCGCACCGTCTCGCGCCGCACCTCGACCTCGTCGCGCCAGAAGGCCACGCCCATGATCGGCTTGACGATGTGCAGGCCCGAGTTCAGGAACTCGAGGTCCTTGGCCTCGTGCGTGGCGCCCAGCATGTTGCTGTCGGTGCTGTAGGCCTTCTCGACGCTCATCTTGTAGTCGAAGCCGGCCGCCCGCAGGTATTCGCTCATCTCCTTGCGCCCGCCCAGCTCGTCGATGAAGCGCTGGTCGAGCCAGGGCTTGTAGATGCGCAGGGCCGGGTTGGCCAGCAGGCCGTAGCGGTAGAAGCGCTCGATGTCGTTGCCCTTGTAGGTGCTGCCGTCGCCCCAGATGTGGACGTCGTCCTCGCGCATCGCCACCACCAGGGCGGTGCCGGTGACGGCGCGGCCCAGCGGCGTGGTGTTGAAGTAGGTGGCGCCGCCGGTGCTGATGTGGAAGGCGCCGCACTGCAGGGCGGCGATGCCTTCGGCCACGAGCTGGGCCCGGCAGTCGACCAGGCGCGCGCGCTCGGCGCCGTAGGCCAGGGCCTTGCGCGGGATCTCGTCGTAGTCGCTCTCGTCGGGCTGGCCCAGGTGGGCGGTGTAGGCGCAGGGGACGGCGCCGCGGGCGCGCATCCAGTGCACGGCGGCGCTGGTGTCCAGGCCGCCGCTGAAGGCGATGCCGACGCGCTGGCCGACGGGCAGGGATTGGAGGATGTGGGTCACGGTGCGGGCTCTCCTGGGGCCGCGATTGTCGCAAGGCCGGCCGGCGGCGGCGCGGCGCTCAGCGGCCCAGGCGGCGCTCGACGAGGGCGAACGCGCCCTGCACCGCCAGCGCCAGCAGCGCCGCCGGCAGCGCGCCGGCCAGCATCAGGGCGCGGTCGTTGACGGCCAGGCCGGCCACGATGCGGTCGCCCAGCCCGCCGGCGCCGACGAAGGCGGCCACGGTGGCGGTGCCGACGTTGATCACGGCCGCGGTCTTGACCCCGGCCAGCAGCGTGGGCCGGGCCAGCGGCAGTTGCACCGACCACAGGGTCTGGCGCGGCGTCAGGCCGAGCGCGCTGCCGGCCAGCGCCAGCCCGGCCGGCACGCCGGCCAGGCCGGCCTGCGTGTTGCGCACGATGGGCAGCAGCGCGTAGAGCGTGAGCGCCAGCAGCGCGGGCCAGAAGCCGATGGCGCCCAGCGCCGCGATCAGGAAGGCCAGCAGCGCCAGCGAGGGCACGGTCTGCAGCACGCCCACCGCCCCCAGCAGCCAGGCCCCCAGCGCCGGCCGTCGCCAGGCCGCAATGCCCAGCGGCACGCCCAGCGCCACCGCCGCCGCCACCGAGCCCAGCACCAGCGCCAGGTGCTGCGCCAGCAGGCGGCCCAGGTCGGGGGCCAGCAGCCGGGCCGCAAAGCCCGCCCACCCGCGCGCCGCCGGGGGCGGGGCCAGGCCCGGGCCCGCCGAAGCCGCCTTCGGCGCGACGAAGCCGCGCGCCACCTCGGCGAAGCTGCGCCCTTCGAGCTCGACCTGCGCATTCATGGCCCGCATCGCCGCGGCATCGATGCGGCCCTGCAGGCCCTGCAGCACGGCCAGCGCGCGGGGGTCGATGCTGCTGCGCATCAGCAGCACGGCGCGGTACTGCGGGAAGACGTGGCGGTCGTCGATCAGCACGCGCAGGCCCGGGCGGCTGAGCTGCGCGTCGGTGGCGTAGGCGTCGATCAGGTCCACCTCGCCGGCGCGCAGCGCCTGGTAGGCCAGCCCGTGGTCGAGCGCGGCGCCGCCCTGCTGCGGCAGGCCGTAGGCGCGCTGCAGCGCCGGCCAGCCGTCGGCGCGGTCGCGGAACTCGTGCGACAGGCCCAGCTTCAGCTGCCCCGGCGCCAGCCGCGCCAGGTCGGAGATGCGGGTGAGGCCCAGCGCCTGCGCCTGGTCTTCGCGCATCGCCAGCGCGTAGGTGTTGTCGAAGCCCAGCGGCACCGCGGCCTTCAGGCCGCGCGGGGCCAGCGCGGCGTTGATGGCGTCCAGCGAGGGGTTGCCGCCCTGGCCCAGGATCTCGCGCACGATGGTGCCGGTGTACTCGGGGTAGACGTCCACCGCGCCGCTGGCCAGCGCCTGCACCAGGATGCCGGTGTTGCCCAGCCCCTGCCGGTGCACCGCCGGCACGCCGCCGCGCACCAGGGTCTGGCGCAGGATCTCGCCCAGGATGTAGCTCTCGGTGAAGCGCTTGGAGCCGACGACGACCGGCGCGGCCTGCGCGGCCGGGCCCGTGAGCAGCGTCAGGGTCATGGCCAGGGCCAGGGTCAGCGCCAGGCCGAGGGCGATCGCCGGGGCCCCGGCCGGCAGGAGGATGGCGCGCCGCATGCGGCCATTGTCCGCCGCCGGCGGGCTTGATGCGGGGCCCTGAAGTACGTATGATCAATGCATACTGGAATCCGCAGACACCGCCATGGAAGCCACCGTCGCCGAGCGCGGGCAGATCACGCTGCCCAAGGCCGTGCGCGACGCTTTAGGCCTGAGCAAGGGCACCAAGCTCAAGGTCGAGCTCGAAGGCGGGCGCATCGTGCTGCGCAAGGACGTGAGCGACGCCATGTCGCGCATGCGCGGCCGGCTCAAGCTGCCGCCCGGCGTCAGCACCGACGACATCATGCGGGCGCTGCGCGGCCGCGCGCCGGGCGACCCGATCCCCGACTGGGACCGCCCGCCACCCGCTGCACGCAAGCGCGGCCGCAAGTGACGCCCGCCCGCCGCCGCCCGGCAATGCCCGCCGCTGTTCGCCTGCCCGTGACCGCCGCCCGCCCATGATCGCCGTCGACAGCAGCATCCTGATCGACTTCATCGGCGATGACGAAGCCGCCTCCGAGGCTGCCGACCTGGCGCTGCGCCGGGCGCTGGCCGCCGGGCCGGTGGTCGCCTGCGAGGTCGTCGTGGCCGAGGTCGTGGCAGGCCTGGGCGACGGCTCGGTGGTGATCGAGGCGCTCGAGCAGATCGGCATCGACTTCTCGCCGCTCGAGCAGCGCGCCGCGGTGCGCGCCGGCGAGATGCAGCGCCGCTACGCCGAGCGCCGGCGCGCCGCGCGCGCCCCCGGCGAGGCGCCGCGCACGGTGCCCGATTTCCTCGTCGGCGCCCACGCGCTGCTGCAGTGCCAGGCGCTGATCACGCGCGACGCCGGCTTCTTCCGCGACTACTTCAAGGGGCTCAAGCTCATCGTGCCGAAAGTGGCCTGAGCCCGCCTCTGCCTCCCCCTCCCTCCCGACACAGGCCACCGCCATGCCCACCCAGACGACCGCCCCCAAGCACGCCTACGCCAAGACGCTGAAGACCTTCAAGACGGCCAGCGGCAAGGCGGGGCAGTTCTACTCGCTGCCCGCGCTGGCCAGGACCTACCCCGGCATCCACCGCATGCCGGTGTCGCTGCGCATCGTGCTGGAGAGCGTGCTGCGCAACTGCGACGGCCGCAAGGTCACGCCGGCGCACGTGGCGCAGCTCGCCCAGTGGGGCGCCAAGGCCGAGCGCACCGAGGAGATCCCGTTCGTCGTCGCCCGCGTCGTGCTGCAGGATTTCACCGGCGTGCCGCTGCTGGCCGACCTGGCTGCGATGCGCAACGTGGCTGCCCGGATGGGCCGCGACCCGAAGGCCATCGAGCCGCTGGTGCCGGTGGACCTGGTGGTGGACCACAGCGTGATGATCGACCACTTCGGCAGCCCCAAGGCGCTGGACCTGAACATGAAGCTCGAGTTCCAGCGCAACCAGGAGCGCTACCAGTTCATGAAGTGGGGCATGGACGCCTTCAGCACCTTCGGCGTCGTGCCGCCGGGCTTCGGCATCGTGCACCAGGTCAACCTCGAGTACCTGGCGCGCGGCGTGCACAAGGCGGGCAAGGGGCCGCAGGCCGTGTACTACCCCGACAGCCTGGTCGGCACCGACAGCCACACCACGATGATCAACGGCATCGGGGTCGTGGGCTGGGGCGTGGGCGGCATCGAGGCCGAGGCCGGCATGCTGGGCCAGCCGGTGTACTTCCTGACGCCCGACGTGGTGGGCATGGAACTCACGGGCCGGCTGCGCGAGGGCGTCACCGCCACCGACCTGGTGCTGACGGTGACCGAGATCCTGCGCCGCGAGAAGGTGGTGGGCCAGTTCGTCGAGTTCTGCGGCGAAGGCACGCGCACGCTCAGCCTGCCCGACCGCGCCACCATCGGCAACATGGCGCCCGAGTACGGCGCCACGATGGGCTTCTTCCCGGTCGACGAGAAGACGATCGAGTACTTCCGGGGCACCGGCCGCAGCAAGGCCGAGATCGAGGCCTTCGAGGCCTACTTCAGGGCGCAGCAGATGTTCGGCGTGCCGCTGGCCAGGGACATCGACTACACCCGGGTCATCAAGCTCGACCTCGCCACCGTCACGCCCAGCCTGTCGGGCCCGAAGCGGCCGCAGGACCGGATCGAGCTGGGCCAGGTGGCGGGCAAGTTCACCCAGCTCTACAGCGCGGCGGCGGCCGACAACGGCTTCAACCAGCCGGCCGACAAGCTGGCCACGCCGGTGGCCCTGCCCTCGGGCACCGAGATCCGCAACGGCGACGTGCTGATCGCCGCCATCACCAGCTGCACCAACACCAGCAACCCCAGCGTGCTGCTGGCTGCGGGCCTGCTGGCGAAGAAGGCGGTGGCGGCCGGGCTGAAGGTGAAGAAGCACGTGAAGACCTCGCTCGCCCCGGGCTCGCGCATCGTCACCGAGTACCTCGAGAAGGCCGGCCTGCTGCCCGACCTCGAGAAGCTGGGCTTCAGCGTTGCCGCCTACGGCTGCACCACCTGCATCGGCAACGCCGGCGACCTGACGCCCGAGATCAACGAGGCGATCACGAAGAACGACCTGGTCTGCGCCGCCGTGCTCTCGGGCAACCGCAACTTCGAGGCCCGCATCCACCCCAACCTGAAGGCCAACTTCCTGGCCAGCCCGCCGCTGGTGGTGGCCTACGCGATCGCGGGCAACGTCACCAAGGACCTGATGACCGAGCCCGTCGGCCAGGGCAAGGGCGGCAAGGACGTGTACCTGGGCGACATCTGGCCCAGCAGCGACGAGATCGACCGGCTGATGAAGTTCGCCATGAACGGCAAGGCCTTCCGCAAGAACTACGACAAGGTGCGCTCCGACCCGGGCCGGCTGTGGCAGAAGATCAAGGGCGCCTCCCCGGGCCAGGACAGCCGGGTCTACACCTGGCCCAAGAGCACCTACATCGCCGAGCCGCCCTTCTTCGCCGACTTCACCATGACCCCGAAGGCGCTGGTGGCCGGGGTGCAGGGCGCGCGCATCATGGGCCTGTTCGGCGACAGCATCACCACCGACCACATCAGCCCCGCCGGCAGCTTCAAGGACACGACGCCGGCCGGCCAGTACCTGCTCGGGCAGGGCGTGCTGAAGGCCGACTTCAACAGCTATGGCGCGCGCCGCGGCAACCACGAGGTGATGATGCGCGGCACCTTCGCCAACGTGCGGGTGAAGAACCTGATGATCCCGGCCCAGGCCGACGGCTCGCGCGTGGAGGGCGGCTACACGCTGTACCAGCCGGGCGGCGCGCTGATGCCCATCTACGACGCGGCGATGAAGTACCAGGCGGCGGGCACGCCCACCGTGGTGTTCGCCGGCGAGGAGTACGGCACCGGCTCCAGCCGCGACTGGGCCGCCAAGGGCACGGCGCTGCTGGGCATCAAGGCCGTCGTGGCACGCAGCTTCGAGCGCATCCACCGCAGCAACCTGATCGGCATGGGCGTGCTGCCGCTGCAGTTCAAGCCCGGCGATTCGTGGACCGGCCTGGGCCTGAAGGGCGACGAGACCGTGGACGTGCTGCTGGCCGACGAGCTCAAGCCGCTGTCCGACGCGCGGCTGCGCATCACCGACGCCACCGGCGCCACGCGCGAGGTCGTGGTGACGCTGCGCATCGACACCGCGATCGAGGTCGACTACTACAAGCACGGCGGCATCCTGCCCTTCGTGCTGCGGCAGCTGCTGGCGGCCTGAGCGCTGCCCGCCCTGCCGCCTGCCGAGCGCATTCAACTGACCCGGACCTGACAAAACCGCCCGCGCACGCGGGCGGCCGTGGTCACTACTGTTTTGATGCCCTGCCGAGGGCGACTTCGCGCGTATTCCACTAGGCCGAAGGGCCTGCGGGCTCTTCTCGTGACGCGGTGTTTCAGCCGACACTCCGCGCCGCGCTCGGCACCCGCCCGGGCCAGCCGCCCCCCCGCGGCCCGCCGAACCCCTTCCTGCCTTGTGGAGACGACCATGAACTTCAAGCTCAACGCGCTCGCGGCCCTGGCGCTGGCCGGCGCGATGACCGCCGCCCTGGCGGCCGACCCGATCCGCATCGGGGTCGACGGCCCCTTCACCGGCGGCTCTTCGTCGATGGGCGTGAGCATGCGCGACGGCGTGCGCCTGGCCACCGAGGAGATCAACGCCGCCGGCGGCGTGCTGGGCCGCAAGCTCGAGCTGGTCGAACGCGACGACGAGGCCAAGAACGAGCGCGGCGTGCAGATCGCGCAGGAGCTGATCAACAAGGAGCGCGTGGTGGCCCTGGTGGGCTACATCAACACCGGCGTCGCGCTGGCCTCGCAGCGCTTCTTCCAGGAGGCCAAGATCCCGGTCATGAACAACGTGGCCACCGGCAGCATCGTCACCCGCCAGTTCGACGACCAGCCCGAGAACTACGTGTTCCGCAACGCCGCGCCCGACGCGATCCAGGCGCCGATGATCGTGGAGGAGGCCGTCGTCCGCCGCGGCTACAAGAAGGTCGCGATCCTGGCCGACAGCACCAACTACGGCCAGCTCGGCCGCGCCGACCTGCTCAAGGCGCTGGCGGCCAAGGGCGTCAAGCCGGTGGCCGACGAGAAGTTCAACATCAAGGACGTCGACATGACGGCCCAGCTGCTCAAGGCCAAGGAGGCCGGCGCCGAGGTCGTGCTCACCTACGGCATCGGCCCCGAGCTGGCCCAGATCGCCAACGGCATGACCAAGCTGGGCTGGAAGGTGCCGATGATCGGCAGCTGGACCCTGAGCATGGCCAACTTCATCGACAACGCCGGCCCGGGCGGCGAAGGCGCGCGCATGCCGCAGACCTTCATCCAGGAAGGCTCCACGCCCAAGCGCAAGGCCTTCATCGAGGCCTACCTCAAGACCTTCAAGCCCAAGGACAACCGCATCGACTCGCCGGTGTCGGCGGCCCAGGGCTACGACTCGGTCTACCTGCTGGCCGCGGCCATCAAGCAGGCCGGCAGCACCGAGGGCCCGAAGATCCGCGCCGCGCTGGAGGACCTGAAGACCCCGGTCGAGGGCGTGGTCACCACCTACGTGCGGCCCTTCACCGCCAAGGACCACGAGGCCATCACGGCCAACATCCCGGTCTTCGGCGAGGTCCGGGGCCAGCGCGTGGTCTACGCCAACGCCGAGGACCAGAAGAACGCCCACCAGGTGCGGCTGAAGCAGTAGCCGACCCGCCTTGGGGCCCGCCGCCTGCGGACGCACAGGCCGCGGCGGCGCCCTTTCGGCTTCGGCATCGAAGTTCCCCCGCAGGCGCACCGGCATGCAGATCCTGACCCAACTCGTCTTCAGCGGCATCGCGCTGGGGATGATCTACGCCGTCATCGCGTTCGGCTACCAGCTCACCTTCGCCACCTCCGACACCCTGAACTTCGGCCAGGGCGACGCGCTGATGCTGGGCGCGCTGGTCGGGCTGACCCTGGTGCAGAAGCTGGGCCTGAACTACTGGCTGATGATCCCGCTGGTGTGCCTGTTCGGCGCGCTGCAGGGCGCCTTCGTCGAGCGCATCGGCGTGCGCCCGGCGATCAAGATCAAGAGCGAGTTCGGCTGGATCATGTCCACGATCGCCCTGGGCATCATCTTCAAGAACGTGGCCGAGAACGTCTGGGGCCGCGACGACATGAAGTTCCCCTCGCCGCTGCCCGAGGCGCCGCTGCACCTGCTGGGCGCCAACGTGCTGCCGATGGAGCTGCTGGTCGTCGGCGGGGCGCTGCTGATGATGCTGGCGGTGGAGCTGTTCAACCGGCGCTCGATCTACGGCCGCGCGGTGGTGGCCACCTTCAACGACCGCGAGGCCGCCAAGCTGATGGGCATCAACACCTCGCTCGTGATCACGTTCTCGTATGCGCTGTCGTCGCTCACCGCCGCCTTCGCCGGCGTGCTGATCGCGCCGCTCACGCTCACCGGCGCCACCATGGGCGCGGTGCTGGGCCTGAAGGCGTTCGCGGTGGCCATCATCGGCGGGCTGACCAGCGGCCTGGGCATCGTCGTGGGTGGCGTGATCCTGGGCATCGCCGAGACCACCACCGGCTTCTACCTCTCCACCGGCTACAAGGACGTGCCCGGCCTGGTGCTGCTGCTGATCGTGCTGGCGATCCGGCCGGCCGGCCTGTTCGGCAAGACCGCGATCAAGAAGGTCTGAGCCCCGATGCGACACCGCACCCTGCTGGCCGCGCTGGCCGCGATCCTGCTCGTCGGCGCGCTGCCGCTGGCCCTGCACAACCCGTACTACGTGCACCTGGTCGAGACGATCATGATCTACGCGATCGTGCTCTTCGGCCTGGACATCGTGGTCGGCTACACCGGGCAGGTGTCGCTGGGCCACGCCGCGCTGTTCGGCATCGGCTCCTACGTGGCCGGGGTGCTGGTGTTCAAGCTCGGCGCGCCGATCTGGGTCACGCTGCCGGCGGCGGCGGCGCTCACGGCCGGTTTCGGCGCGCTGCTGGCGCTGCCGGCCCTGCGCGTGACCGGGCCCTACCTGGCGATGGTGACGCTGGCCTTCGGCACCATCGTGCAGATCCTCATCAACGAGATGAGCTTCCTCACCGAAGGGCCGATGGGCATCAAGATCGGCAAGCCGGTGCTGCTGGGCCACAAGCTGGGCCTGAGCGAGTTCTACTGGCTGGTGCTGGCGATGCTGCTGCTGTCGCTGGTCGTGGTGCACCGCATCCTGCGCTCGCACCTGGGCCGGGCCTTCGAGGCGCTGCGCGGCAGCCCCGTGGCCAGCGACTGCATGGGCGTCTCGGTCTACCGCTACAAGGTCTACGCCTTCGTCGTCAGCGCCGGCCTGGCCGGGCTGGCCGGCTCGCTGTATGCGTACTCCGAGCAGTACATCAGCCCCAACACCTACAACTTCGAGCTCACCGTGCTGTTCCTGCTGGCCATCATCATGGGTGGACGCAAGACGCGCAGCGGCGCCCTGCTGGGGGCCAGCATCGTGGTGCTGCTGCCCAAGCTGCTGGACGACGTCGAGCTCTTCCGCTGGGTCGCGGTGACGCTGGCCGCCGTGGTGACGGTGGGCGCCGCGGTGTGGATCCGCCGGGGCCGCATCGGCTGGCGCGCCGCGGCGGTGCCGGTGGGGGGCAGCATCGCGCTGGCCGGCGTGTCCTTCGTGCTCGGCTCGATGACGGACTGGCGGCTGTCGATCTTCGGCCTCATCACGCTGTTCGTCGTGTACTACCTGCAGGACGGCATCGTCGGCTTCGTGCGCGGCCTGCTGGGGCTGAAGGCGGGCCCCGCCGGCGGCGCCGAGGCGGCCCAGGCCCCGCCGCGGGGCGACGCCGTCGCCGACGCCGCCCCCGGCGCGGGTGCGGGCGAGGGCCGCGTCGAGCTGCTGGCCGCGCGCGGCGTGCTGATGCAGTTCGGCGGCCTGAAGGCGCTCAACGAGGTCGACCTGGTGGTTCAGCGAGGCACCGTGCACGGCCTGATCGGCCCCAACGGCTCGGGCAAGAGCACCCTGATGAACGTGCTGACCGGCATCTACGTGCCCACCGCCGGCACCCTGGCCTTCGAGGGCCGCTCGATCGCGGGCCGCAGCCCGAGCGAGATCGCGCGCTCGGGCATCGCGCGCACCTTCCAGAACGTGCAGCTCTTCGGCGAGATGACGGCGCTGCGCAACGTGATGGTGGGCCTGCACCACGGATTCGCCAGCACGCTGGTGGACGTGGCGCTGCACACGCCGCGCTACCGGCGCGAGGACGCCGCGGCCACGGCGCGCGCGATGGGCCTGCTGCAGTTCGTCGGCCTGGCCGGGCTGGCGCACGAGGAGGCGCGCAACCTGCCCTACGGGCAGCAGCGGCTGCTGGAGATCGCGCGCGCGCTGGCGCTGGACCCGCAGCTGCTGCTGCTGGACGAACCGGCCGCGGGCCTGACCGCGCCCGACATCAAGGCCCTGGTGCAGATCATCGACAAGATCCGCCAGCACGGCATCACGCTGGTGCTGATCGAGCACCACATGGACGTGGTGATGTCGGTCTGCGACCGCGTCTCGGTGCTCGACTTCGGGCAGAAGATCGCCGAAGGCCGGCCGGCCGAGGTGCAGGCCGACCCCAAGGTCATCGAGGCCTACCTCGGCGCCACCCCGGCTTGAGGCCCGACGCCATGCTCACGATCAAGAACCTGCACGCCGGCTACGGCAAGGTCGAGGTGCTGCACGGCATCGACCTCGAGGTGCCGCGCGGCCAGGTGGTCACGCTGATCGGCTCCAA
>JAGWMW010000105.1 GCA_028871575.1 Burkholderiales bacterium
CCTTCAGCGCCTTGTCCAGCGCCTCGACGAACGGCGCCAGCTTCGTCGGCATCTCCCGACGCCGGTACTTCGGCTCGGCACCCTGCGGCGCCTTCAGCCACTTCTTGATCGTGTTGCGCGACAGACTCGTCAGTCGCGCGATCTCGCTGATCGACTTCCCTTGCCGGAAGTGCATCGAGCGAATCTTGCCCATCATGGCCATGGTGATCACTCCTGGTTCCTTGCTGCAAAAAAAAGCAGCAGGGTAGGTTGAACACCCTGGTCAGTTTTCGGCCGGCATCACCCGGCTTTGCTGGTCAAATTTCGGTCGGCGTCAACAAGCTTCAGCTCCTCGCGCGTCAGCATCAGGCGCTGGCGGCGCGGCGGCCGTTCACCCAGCAGCGCCGAGAGCATGATTCCGTGGCAGGGGTTGGCGTTGATCAGCCGCTTGCCGCAGCCGTGCGTGAACAGGCACTTGGTAGTGATGAGCAGCATGTTCGACTCGCCCCAAGTGAGGCCGGCGCCTTCGATCAGCGCCACCACGTCGCTGGCCTCGATCTCGCGCACGGTCAACGCGCCCAGCTTCTTCTCCACGCGCTTCAGGTGCCGGCCGTAGCTCACCTGCGTGCTGTGCGCCAGGCTCACCAGCTTCTTGGCGCGGTAGTCCTTGGCCAGGTCACGCACCGTCCAGTCGTGCGCGGCGGTGGCCTTGGCCTTCTGCTTCTCGGCCGCCGGGTTCCGGCCCTGCTGCACCTCGGCGCGCTTGAGTGTGGCGATGCCGCGCGCCTCGGCCAGGCCGATGTCGGGGTAGCGGCCTATGGTCAGTTCGCGGCGCCGGCCGCCGTGCCGGTAGCGCAGGATCCAGCCGGCCACGCCGGCGGCCGAGAGCGTGAACGTGAGGCCGTCGCCGTCGGCCTTGGCCAGCGGCTTGCCGGCCTTGATCCAGTGCCTGAGTTGCAGGTCCGTCAGGTGGCCCTTGTCCCGTGCCATGCGCACCCCCGTTGTTCGGATGTGGGCCGGATCGCGGCTACCCGCCTAGCTACCCGGCCAGCTACCCGATTGGAGTGGCACTCGATGAGACTTCAAGGGCCTTGAAAAAACTTGCCACCCGAAAACGCCTGGGAAATCAGGCGCTTGCGCGTGGCAACTGGCACGGGGTGAGACCCCGTGACCCGCTACATCAGAACGATGTCGTACTGCTCCGGATTCATCGTCGGCTCGGCGCTCAGGCTGATGGGCCGGCCGATGAACTCGCTCAGGCCGGCCAGGTGCACGCTCTCTTCGTCGAGCAGCATCTCCACCACGGCGGCGCTGGCGACGACGCGGAACTCCTTGGGCGCGAACTGGCGCGCCTCGCGCAGGATCTCGCGCAGGATGTCGTAGCACACGCTGCGGGCGGTCTTGACCTGGCCACGGCCCTGGCAGGTGGGGCAGGGCTCGCAGAGCATGTGTGCCAGGCTCTCGCGCGTGCGCTTGCGCGTCATCTCCACCAGGCCCAGCTGGGTGAAGCCGCTGACGGTGGTGCGCGTGCGGTCGCGCGCGAGCTGCTTGCGCAGCTCGGCCAGCACGGCCTGCTGGTGGTCCTCGCGCGTCATGTCGATGAAGTCGGCGATGATGATGCCGCCCAGGTTGCGCAGCCGCAGCTGGCGGGCGATGGCGCCGGCCGCCTCGAGGTTGGTCTTGAAGATGGTGTCGTCGAAGTTGCGCGCGCCGACGAAACCGCCGGTGTTCACGTCCACCGTGGTCAGCGCCTCGGTCTGGTCGATGATGAGGTAGCCGCCGCTCTTGAGCTCGACGCGCCGCGCCAGCGCGCGGGCCAGCTCTTCCTCGATGCCGAAGAGGTCGAAGATGGGCCGCTCGCCGCGGTACAGGTCGAGCTTGGCCAGCGTGCCCGGCATGTAGGTCTCGCCGAAGGCGCGCAGCGCCTCGCACTGCAGCCGGCTGTCGATGCGGATGGTCTGCGTCGCCTCGGTGGCCAGGTCGCGCAGCACGCGCTCGGCCAGGCTCAGGTCCTGGTGCAGCAGCGTGCCCGGCGGGCTCTTCTGCGCGCGCTCGCGGATCAGCGCCCAGGCGCGGCGCAGGTAGGCGATGTCGTCGGCCAGCTCGGCGTCGGTGGCCTCCTCGGCATTGGTGCGCAGGATGAAGCCGCCGGGCTTGTCGCCGTTGCGGGGCTCGTCGCCGCCGGTCAGCGCCTGCATGCGCGCGCGCAGCTGCTCGCGCAGCTCGGGGCTGCCGATCTTCTGGCTGATGCCGATGTGGTTGTCGTGCGGCAGGAAGACCAGCATCCGCCCGGCGATGCTCACCTGCGTCGACAGCCGTGCGCCCTTGGTGCCGATGGCGTCCTTGATCACCTGCACCGTCAGCGTCTGCCCCTCGAACACCTGGCGCTCGATCGGCACCGCCTGGGCCTCGTTGCGCGACGGCGGCCCGGGGTGCAGGTCGGCCACGTGCAGGAAGGCCGCGCGCTCCAGCCCGATGTCGATGAAGGCGCTCTGCATGCCCGGCAGCACCCGCACCACCTTGCCCAGGTAGACGTTGCCCACCAGGCCGCGCTCGAGCGTGCGCTCGATGTGCAGCTCCTGCACCGCGCCGTTCTCGACCACGGCCACCCGCGTCTCCTGCGGGGCCCAGTTGATGAGGATGTCCTGCGTGGGCATGGCTCTAGGGCGCCAGGCGCACGCGGGTGCGGGCCAGCAGCGTGCGGGTCTCGAGCAGCGGCAGGCCCACGACGCCGGTGTAGCTGCCTTCGAGGTGCTCGATCCAGGCCGCGATGCGGCCCTGCACCGCGTAGGCGCCGGCCTTGCCGCGCGGCTCGCCGCTGGCCACGTAGTGCCGGATCGTGGCCTCGGACAGCGGAGCCAGGCGCACGCGCGAGGTGCTGGTGGCCAGGTGGTGCAGCCGCTCGTGGCCCACCACCACGGCCGTGAGCACGCGGTGGCTGCGGCCCGAGAGGGCGCGCAGCGTGGCCGCGGCGTGCTCGTCGTCGCGCGGCTTGCCCAGGATGCGGCGGCCCAGCGCCACGGTGGTGTCGGCGCACAGGATCGGCGCCGGCGGCAGCCCGCGCCGCGTCAGGCGCCGCCGGGCCGCGCCCAGCTTCAGCAGCGCCACCCGCTGCACGTAGGCCAGCGGCAGCTCGCCGCTGCGCTCCTGCTCCAGCGTCTCGGTGTCCTCGTCGCGGTCGGGCAGCAGCGGCCTGAAGGCGATGCCGGCCTGCGCCAGCAGCTGGGCGCGGCGCGGGCTGGCGCTGGCGAGGTAGACGAAGTCGTGCAGCATGCGGGCATTGTCCATGCGGCGCCGCGCCGCACGCGCCCCGATCATTCCCGGTGGTAGGGATGGCCGGCCAGCAGCGTCCACGCGCGGTACAGCGCCTCGGCCAGCAGCACGCGGGCCAGCGCATGGGGCAGGGTCAGCTCGGACAGCCGGATCGACTCGTCGGCACCGGCCTTCAGCGCCGGTGCGAGGCCGTCGGGGCCGCCGAGGACCAGCGCCACATCGCGGCCCTGGCCCTCGTCGCGCCAGGCGCGCAGGCGCTGCGCCAGCTGCACGCTGCTCAGGCCCGTGCCGCGCTCGTCCAGCACCACGCGGCGCGCGCCCGGGGGGCAGGCCGCGGCGATGCGCTGGGCCTCGGCCTGCATGCACTGCGCCGCGGTCCGGCCGCTGCTGCGGGCCTCGGCCTTCAACGCCTTGAGCTCGAGCCGCATCTCGGGCGGGAAGCGGCGCGCGAACTCGGCCCAGGCCGCGTCGGCCCAGGCCGGCTGGCGCTGGCCCACGGCCACCACCAGCAGCTTCATGCGGTCAACGCGGTCGCGCGACCTTGCGCGCCGCGGCCTTGGCGGCGGGGCGGGCGCCGGCGCGGCTGCCCGTCTTCGCAGCGACGCGCTGGTAGGCGGCGCTCTGGTTGCCGGCCTTGCGGGCGGCGGTCTCGGCGCGGGACTTGGCCGATGTCTTGCCCGATGTCTTGCCCGATGTCTTGGCCGGGGCCTTCGCCGAGGTCTGGGCCGAGGTCTTGGCCGGCGCGCGGGTCGGGGCCTTGGCCGGAGACCTGGCCGCCGCGCGGCGCAGGGCCGGCTCGGGCTCGCTGGCCTTGACCAGGCCGGTGTTCGCCGCGCCCACCTTCATCCGCACGGTCTTGCCGCCCCAGATCTCCTCGAGGTGGTAGTAGTCGCGGATGGCGGGCTGCATGATGTGCGCCACCGCGGCGCCGCAGTCGACGATGATCCATTCGCCGTTGTCCTCGCCCTCGGTGCTCATCACCTGCATGCCGCGGCTCTTGACGCTGTCGCGCACGCTGGCGGCCAGGGCCTTGGTCTGCCGGTTGCTGGTCCCCGAGGCGATGATCACGCGCTCGAACATCGAACTGAGGTGCTCGGTGTTGAAGACGGCGATCTGCTGCGCCTTCACGTCTTCGAGGCCATCGACGATGGCGCGTTGCAGCTTGCGGATGTCCATTCAGCTCCCGGTTGGATGAAGGCCGTCCGCGTTCGGTGCGCGGTACAGGCCCTGCAGGTCAATATAGCGCGCCACCTTGGGCGGCACCAGTTGCGAGAGGTCGCCGCCGGCGGCGGCGCGGCGGCGGATCTCGGTGGACGAGATGTCCAGCGGCGGCATCGGCAGCCGCAGCACCCGGGGCCCGAGCGCCTGCACCTCGGGCGCGGGCAGGCCAGCGTCCGGCAGCCCGGGCAGCGCGGGCCGTGCCGCCACCGCCAGGGTCACCAGGCCGAGCAGGCGCGGCCAGTCGTGCCAGGTGTGCAGCCGGGCGTACTGGTCCTGCCCGATGACGAGCACCCAGTCGGTGCCCGGCTCGGCCGCGGCCAGGGCCTGCACGGTGTCCAGCGTGTAGCTCGGGCCCGCGCGCTCGATCTCGCGGCGGTCGAGCACGTGGCCCGGCTCGTCCTCGATGGCCAGGCGCACCATCGCCTCGCGGTGCACGGCGGGCGTCACGGCCCGGTCCTTCTGCCAGGGGCGGCCGGCCGGGATCCAGCGCAGCCCGTCCAGCGCCAGCGCCGAGCGCGCGACCCGGGCCAGTGCCAGATGGGCGTTATGCACCGGATCGAAGGTGCCGCCCAGCAGGCCGATCCGCCGGGCCCCCGAAACGCCTGCGGCGCCGGCCCCCCGAGGGGGCCGGTCCGCCTCGGGGCGGCCCGGCGGCGGACGGTCATTCATGCAGCCAGTCGCGCGGGCGCAGGAAGTCGCTGGCCAGCCGCGCCTCGGGGCTGCCGGGCTCGGGCTGCCAGTCGTAGCGCCACTTCACGATCGGCGGCAGGCTCATCAGGATGCTCTCGGTGCGGCCGCCGCCGTGCAGGCCGAAGTGCGTGCCGCGGTCCCAGACGAGGTTGAACTCGACGTAGCGGCCGCGCCGCACGGCCTGGAAGTCGCGCTCGCGCTCGCCCCAGGGCAGGTCGCGCCGGCGCTGCACGATCGGCAGCCAGGCCGGCAGGAAGGCGTCGCCCACGGCCCGCATCAGTGCGAAGCCCTGCTCGAAGCCGCCCTCGTCGAAATCGTCGAAGAACACGCCGCCGATGCCGCGCGGCTCGCCGCGGTGCCGGATGAAGAAGTACTCGTCGCACCAGGCCTTGAAGCGCGGGTACTTGTCCTCGCCGAAGGGCGCCAGCGCCTGCGCATTGACGCGGTGGAAGTGGCGCGCGTCTTCTTCGAAGCCGTAGTAGGGCGTGAGGTCCATGCCGCCGCCGAACCAGCTGACGGGGTCGCGCCCGGCCGGGAAGGCCGCGAGCAGCCGCACGTTCATGTGCACCGTGGGCACGTAGGGGTTGCGCGGGTGCATCACCAGGCTCACGCCCAGGGCCTCGAAGGGCGCGCCAGCCAGCTCGCCCCGGTGCTGCGTGGCCGAAGGCGGCAGCGCGGCGCCCCTGACGTGGCTGAAGTTGCAGCCGCCGCGCTCGAGCAGCCGGCCTTCCTCGAGCAGCTGCGACAGCCCGTCGCCTTCGAGCTTGCCGCCGCTCGGGCGCTGCCAGCCGTCGCTGCGGAAGGGCAGGCCGTCCTCGGCCTGCAAGGCCTCGACGATGCGGGCCTGCAGGCCGAGCAGGTAGGCGCGGACTGGGGCAGTGTCGATCATCGGTCGCGGGCTCCAGTTTCCAAGCGGCCGCCGTGGAACCGGCTTTGCCGGACCACGGGCGGCGCCCCCGGGGGGGGGGAGCGCCGAAGGCGCTTCGGGGGGGTCAATGCTTGATCGCGCGGTGGCCGATGTCGCTGCGCCACTGCGCGCCGTCGAAGCGGATCTGGCGCACCGCCTCCAGCGCACGCTGCTGCGCCAGCCGCACCGAATCGGTCAGCGCCGTCACGCACAGCACGCGGCCGCCGCTGCTGACGAGCCGGCCCTGGTCGAGCGCGGTGCCGGCGTGGAAGACCTGCAGCTCGGCGTTGCCGGCGGGCAGCCCGGTGATGACGTCACCCGCGCGCGGGGCGGCCGGGTAGCCGTGGGCGGCCATCACCACCGCCAGCGCGGTGCGGCGGTCCCATTGCAGCTCGATGCCGGCCAGCTGGCCCTCGGCGGCCTGCAGCAGCACCTCGAACAGGTCGCTCTTCAGGCGCATCAGGATGACCTCGGCCTCGGGGTCGCCGAGCCGGCAGTTGAACTCCACCGTGCGCGGCTGGCCCTGGGCGTCGATCATCAGCCCGGCGTAGAGGAAGCCGGTGTACGGGACACCGTCCTTGGCCAGCCCGGCCAGCGTGGGCAGGATGATCTCGTGCATGACCTTGGCGTGCACGTTGGGCGTGACCACCGGCGCCGGCGAATAGGCGCCCATGCCGCCGGTGTTGGGGCCGGTGTCGCCGTCGCCGATGCGCTTGTGGTCCTGGCTGGTGGCCAGCGTGAGCACGGCCTTGCCGTCGCTGAGCACGATGAAGCTGGCCTCCTCGCCGGGCATGTACTCCTCGATCACGATCCGCGCGCCCGGCGCGTTGTGGCGCACGCCCAGGGCGTTGGCACCCAGCATGTCGTCGATGGCGGCGTGCGCGGCGGCCTCGTCCATCGCCACCACCACGCCCTTGCCGGCGGCCAGGCCATCGGCCTTGACGACGATCGGCGCGCCGTGGCGGCTGACGTGCGCATGCGCCGCCGCCACCTCGGCGGCAGTGGCGCCGAAGCTGGCATACAGCGCGGTCGGGATGCCGTGGCGCTGCATGAACTCCTTGGCGTAGGCCTTGCTGCTCTCGAGCCGCGCCGCGGCCTGCGTGGGCCCGAAGATGCGCAGCCCGCGGGCGCGGAACAGGTCCACCACGCCGGCGGCCAGAGGCGCCTCGGGGCCCACCACCGTGAGCGCCACCTTCTCGGCCGCGGCGAAGTCGGCCAGCGCGTGGGGGTCGGCCAGCGGCAGGTTGCGCAGCGCCGGGTCCTGCGCCGTGCCGCCGTTGCCGGGGGCGACGTAGACGGTCTGCACCCGCGCGCCCTGGGCCAGCTTCCAGGCCAGCGCA
Organism: Burkholderiales bacterium; assembly: GCA_028871575.1. Lineage (GTDB taxonomy): Bacteria > Pseudomonadota > Gammaproteobacteria > Burkholderiales > Burkholderiaceae_C > Rubrivivax. The sequence continues at coordinate 7,411 of JAGWMW010000105.1, forward strand.
TGCTCGCGGCCGCCGCTGCCGATGACCAGCACCTTCATCGGGCGCTCACTCGGCCAGGAGGGCGTTGTGATAGACCTCCTGCACGTCGTCGAGGTCCTCGATCACGTCCAGCAGCTTCTGCATCCGCGCGGCCTCGTCGCCGGCCAGCTCGATCGGGTTCTCGGCGCGCCAGGTCACCTCGGCCAGCTCGGGCCTGAAGCCGGCGGCCTCGAGCGCCGCGCGCACGGGCTCGAAGGCGGCCGGCGGGCACAGCACCTCGATGGCACCTTCGTCGTCGCCGATCACGTCGTCGGCCCCGGCCTCCAGGGCCACTTCCATCACCCGGTCCTCGCTCGTGCCGGGGGCGTAGACGAGCTGGCCGCAATGCCTGAACTGGAACGCCACCGAGCCCTCGGTGCCCAGGTTGCCGCCGTACTTGCTGAAGGCATGGCGCACCTCGGCCACGGTGCGCACGCGGTTGTCGGTCATGCAGTCCACCAGGATGGCCGCGCCGCCGATGCCGTAGCCCTCGTAGCGGATCTCCTCGTAGCTCACGCCCTCGAGGTTGCCGGTGGCCTTGTCGATGTTGCGCTTGACGGTCTCGACCGGCAGGTTGACGGCCTTGGCCTTCTCGATCGCCAACCGCAGGCGCGGGTTGGCGCCGACGTCACCCCCGCCCAGCCGGGCCGCGACCATGATCTCGCGGATCACCCGCGTCCAGGCCTTGCCGCGCTTCTCGTCCTGGCGGCCCTTGCGGTGCTGGATGTTGGCCCACTTCGAATGACCGGCCATGAGGCTGCTGATGTTGCTGGAGGAATTTCGATTTTAGGGCCCCCCCCGGCGGCTCCGAGGGTTGTCCCCCTGGGCGGCGCGCACCGGCTGCCGCGAGAGTGCGCCCCGGGGGCCGCGCTCAGCCGCCCACCCCATGGGCCCGATCGACCCGCCAGAGGCCCGAGATTCCCCAAAAACCCCCGAGGAGACGACCCGTGACCCGATCCCACCGCATGCCCGCCCTGCTCAGCCTGGCCGTGGCCGCGCTGTCCGCTGCCACCGCCGTGGCTGCCGCCGAGAGCAACCTCGACAAGCTCAAGCAGATGAAGGTCGCCAGCAGCGACCTCAACATCCCGCTCGTGCCGCAGACCGGGCCCGTGGCCGACGCCATCCGCGCCAACTTGAAGCGCGTCAAGCTCCCGCCGGGCTTCTCGATCGCGCTCTACGCCATCGTGCCCGATGCGCGCCACATGGCGGTGGCGCCCAGCACCAACATGCTCTTCGTGGGCACGCGCAAGACCACGGTCTGGGCCGTGACCAACCGCGACAGCGGGCCGATGGCCACCGAGGTCAAGGCCTTCGCGCCGAGCCTGAAGTTCCACAACCCCAACGGCGTGTGCTGGACCCCGGACGGCGTGCTGGTGGTGGCCGAGCACAACCGCGTGCTCGCCTTCCCGGCGGCCGAGTTCTTCTACGAAGGCCCCGACGTCGCGGTCGGCGAGATCGTGCCCCAGGGCCAGCTCGTGCCGGCCGAGGAAGAGAGCTACAACCACGGCGCCCGCACCTGCCGCGTCGGGCCGGACGGCAAGCTCTACATCACCCTCGGCCAGCCCTACAACGTGCCGCCGATGGAGAAGGTGAAGATGTACCGCGACCTGGGCATCGGCGGCATCGTGCGCATGAACACCAACGGCAGCCAGCGCGAGGTCTACGCCGTGGGCGTGCGCAACTCGGTGGGCCAGGACTTCAACCCGAAGGACGGCACGCTGTGGTTCACCGACAACCAGACCGACGGCCTGGGCAACGACGTGCCGCCGGGCGAGCTGAACCATGCCACCAAGACGGGCCAGGACTTCGGCTACCCGTACTGGAACGGGCACTACAAGGTCGCGGGCTCCTCGGCCGCGCCCGACCTGAAGAACCTGCCCGAGCCGAAGGACGCGGTGTTCCCGCAGGTCGAGTTCCCGGCCCACCAGGCGCAGCTGGGCATGACCTTCTACAACGGCAGGATGTTCCCCGAGAAGTACCGCGGCGGCATGTTCGTCGCCGCCCACGGCTCGTGGAACCGCAGCACGCCCACGGGCGCGCTGATCGACTTCGTTCCGCTGGCCGGGCCCGACAAGGCCGGCAAGCCCGAGGTCTTCGCCGACGGCTTCCTCGACGACAACGGCATCTACCGCGGGCGGCCGGTCGACGTGGCGGTGATGAAGGACGGCTCGCTGCTGATCAGCGACGACTTCGCCGGCGCGCTGTACCGCGTCACCTACTCGGCGCCCTAGGATGAAACGGCCCCCAGCTCGCTGCGCCCGCGGCCCCCGAGGGGCGCGTCACTGCCTTCGGGCGGCCGGGCGCCACTGACATGGCGACGCCACGGCTGGCGCGGGCCGCCGCGCGGCTGGGCCTGCTCGCGGCCGCGACCGCGGGCGGCACGGCGGCGCGGGCCGACGACGTCGATGCCGGGCGCGTCCGGGCCCAGGCCTGCGTGGCCTGCCACGGGCCGCTGGGCCTGTCGAGCCAGCCCGAGGTGCCCCACCTCGCCGGTCAGCCGGCCGACTACCTGAAGGCCCAGCTGCGCGCCTTTCGCAGCGGCGCGCGCAAGAACGAGGTCATGTCGCTGATGGCGCGCGATCTGGGCGACGCCGACATCGACCAGCTCGCCGCCTGGTTCTCGGCCGTGCGGGTGCAGGCGCAGCCGCCGCGCTGAGCGCCGTGCCGTCAGTGCCGCCGGTGCGGTCTGCGCGGGCGGCGAGGGCGGCCGCAGCCCCTAGACTTTGACCTGCCCCGGGGCACTGCCGCCCCCGACCCCCTGCGCGGAGCGACCGATGCCCGATCCCATCCCCGTCGCCCAGCGCGGCGACCTGCAGTGCGAACTGCTGCCCGCGCTGGCCAACCGCCACGGCCTCGTCACCGGCGCCACCGGCACCGGCAAGACGGTGACGCTGCAGACCCTGGCCGAGGGCTTCAGCCGGCTCGGGGTGCCGGTGGTCATGGCCGACGTCAAGGGCGACCTCGCCGGCATCGGCCAGCCAGGCACGCTGTCGCCGAAGCTGGCGGCCACGCTGCAAGAGCGCGGCCTGCCCGCGCCCACCCCCGGCGCCTGGCCGGTGACGCTGTGGGACGTGTTCGGCGAGCAGGGCCACCCGCTGCGCGCCACCGTCTGCGATCTCGGGCCGCTGCTGCTGGCGCGGCTGCTGGCGCTGAACGACACCCAGGCCGGCGTGCTGAACCTGGTCTTCAAGATCGCCGACGACCACGGCCTGGCGCTGCTCGACCTGAAGGACCTGCGCGCGATGCTGCAGTACGCGGCCGACAACGGCGCGCAGTTCCAGACCCGCTACGGCAACATCAGCGCCGCCAGCGTGGGTGCGATCCAGCGCGGCCTGATGCAGATCGAGTCGCAGGGCGGCGACCGCTTCTTCGGCGAGCCCATGCTCGACATCGCCGACCTGATGCAGACCCTGGACGGCCGCGGCGTGGTCAACGTCCTGGCCGCCGAGCGGCTGATGAACGCGCCGCGCCTGTACGCCACCGTGCTGCTGTGGCTGCTGTCCGAGCTGTTCGAACGCCTGCCCGAGGTGGGCGACCTCGAGGCGCCCAAGCTGGTGTTCTTCTTCGACGAGGCGCACCTGCTATTCCGCGACGCCCCGGCGGTGCTGCTCGAGCGCATCGAGCTCGTGGTGCGCCTGGTGCGCAGCAAGGGCGTGGGCGTGTACTTCGTGACGCAGAACCCGCTCGACGTGCCCGACACCGTGCTGGCGCAGCTGGGCAACCGGGTGCAGCACGCGCTGCGCGCCTACACCCCGCGCGACCAGAAGGCCGTCCGCTCGGCCGCCGACACGATGCGGCCGAACCCGGCGCTGGGCGACATGGCCGCCGCCATCACCGAGCTGGCGGTGGGCGAGGCCCTGCTCAGCTTCCTCGACGACAAGGGCCGGCCCCGCGTCACCGAGCGCGCCTATGTGCGGCTGCCGGGCAGTCGCCTGGGCCCGCTCGCGCCCGAGGAGCGCCAGGCGCTGATCCAGGGCTCGCTGGTGGCCGGCACCTACGAGCGCACGGTCGACCGCGAATCGGCCTACGAGCGCCTGGCCGGCCGCGCCGCGGCCAGCGGGCCGGCAGCACCCGCCGACGCAGCGCCGGGCAGCGCGCCGGGCGCCGCGCCCG
>JAGWMW010000106.1 GCA_028871575.1 Burkholderiales bacterium
CGGCGACATGGACCACGTGCGCCGGCTCAGCGGCTGCGATCTGCCGCAGTTCTTCGCGCGGCTTCAGGCGGCCTGACTCTCGGCCGCGGGCCCTCGCCTCAGGCCAGGGGCTCGGCCAGCCCGCGCAGGAACGCCTCGGCCCGCGCCAGCTGGTCCAGGCTCACGTACTCGTCGGCCTGGTGCGCCTGCTGGATCGAGCCCGGGCCGCAGACCACGGTGGAGCAGCCGGCGCGCTGAAACAGGCCGGCCTCGGTGCCGAAGGCCACGAGCGTGGTGCGGGGGCTGCCGGCCAGGCGCTGCGCCAGGCGCACGGCGGGCTCGTCGGCGGCCGCCAGGAACGAAGGCATGTGCGCGGTCTGCTCGAACCGGAAGCCGGCCGTGGGTTCGATCGCGCGCATCGCCGGCTCCAGGCTCGCGGCATAGGCCGCCACGCGCTGCTGCAGCGCCGCCGCATCGGCACCCGGCAGGTCGCGGAACTCGTAGTGCACGCGGCAGTCCTCGGGCACCACGTTGTCGGCGATGCCGCCTTCGAAGACGCACACCGCGGCCGTGCTGTGCGGCACGTCGAAGCCGGCCTGGCGCGGGCCGTGCTCGCGCAGCTCGTCGGCCAGGTCGGCGATGTGCGCGGCCAGCCGCGCCGCGGCCTCGACGGCATTCACCGCCTGCGGCGCCAGCGACGAATGCGCCGCCCGGCCGCGCACGCAGCAGCGCCAGCGGTGCACGCCCTTGTGCGCCGTGGCCGGCACCATCGAGGTGGGCTCGCCGACGATGCACAGCCGCGGCACGCTGCCGGTGGCGCCCAGCAGGCCGGCCTGCTCGAGGTCGGCGATCAGGCGCCGCGCGCCGAAGCCGCCCACCTCCTCGTCGTAGCTGAAGGCCAGGTGGATGGCGTGCGGCAGGTCGGCCTCGAGCCAGGCCTGCGCCTGCGCCACCACCAGCCCGATCCAGCCCTTCATGTCGGCGCTGCCGCGGCCGTACAGCCGCCCCTCGCGCAGCTCGGCGCCCAGGGGGTCGCAGGTCCAGGCCTGGCCGTCCCAGGGCACGGTGTCGGTGTGGCCCGACAGCAGCACGCCGGCCGGCTTGCCCAGGCCGAGCGTGGCGTAGAGATTGGCCTTGCGGCGATCGTCGTCCCAGGTCAGGCGCAGCGGCAGGCCGAGCGCGCGCAGGTGGTCGGCGATGGCCTCGATCAGCGCCAGGTTGCTGTGCGCGCTGACGGTGTTCAGCCGCACCAGGCGCTGTGCCCATTGCAGGCCGGCGGCCGAGACGTCCCGGGGTGGCGGGGAAGCGATGGCGTTCATCGCTGCACTGTAGCGGCTAGCATGGCCCGGCGAGCCTCACCCGGCCGTCCTTCGGGGCTTGCGCCGCGGTGCGCCGCACGGAGGCTTGCCGATGAGACCCGACCCCGCAGGCGTTGACAGCGACGCCCACGCCGACGCACACGCCGACTCCCACGCCAATGCCGATGCCGATGCCGATGCCGATGCCGTCGACGCCGCCGCCGTGCAGCAGGCCGCGGCACGCATCGCCGGCCATGTGCGGCGCACGCCGCTGTGGCGGCTGCGCGGCGCCGAGCTGGGGCTGGGCTGCGCCGAGGTCTGGCTCAAGCTCGAGCATCTGCAGCGCGGCGGCAGCTTCAAGGCGCGCGGCATGTTCAACGCGCTGCTGGCGCGGCCGGCGCCGCCGGCCGGCGTGCTGATCGCCTCGGGCGGCAACGCGGGCATCGCGGCCGCCACCGCGGCGCAGGCGCTGGGGCTGGCCTGCGAGGTCTACGTGCCCACGCTCACCGGCGCGGCCAAGCGCGCCGCGCTGGCCGCGCTGGGCGCGCGCGTGGTGGTGGGCGGGGCCGACTACGCGCAGGCGCTGGCGGCCTGCACCGAGCGCCAGCAGGGCAGCGGCGCGCTGATGCTGCACGCCTACGACCAGCCCGACGTGGTGGCCGGTGCCGGCACGCTGGCGCTGGAGATCGAGGCCGACTCGGGCACGGGGCTGCCCGACCGGCTGCTGGCCAGCGTCGGCGGCGGTGGCCTGGTGGCGGGCCTGGCGGCGTGGGTGGCCGGCCGCGGCCGCGTCGAGGCGCTCGAGCCGCCCGGCGCGCCCACGCTGCACGCCGCGCGGGCTGCGGGCAGGCCCGTGGACGTGGGGGTCTCGGGCCTGGCCGCCGATGCGCTGGGCGCGCGTCGCATCGGCCGCATCGCCTGGCCGATCTGCCGGCGCTGGGTGGCGGCCTCGCACCTGGTGCCCGAGCCGGCCATCCGCGCCGCTCAGCAGCAGCTGTGGCAGGTGCTGCGCCTGGCGGTGGAGCCGGCCGCTGCGCTGCCGCTGGCGGCGCTGGCCGCGGGCGTGGTGGTGCCGGCCGCCCACGAGCGGGTGGCCCTGGTGCTGTGCGGGGCCAACTTCGACCCGTCCACGCTGGCCTGAGGGTCTCGCAGGGCTCGGCGGGCTCGGCGGGCTACGCGGGCTACGCGGGCTACGCGGGCGCGATGGGCGCGATGGGCACGATCGGCCTGAGCGGACCGCGGGCACAATGCGCCGCTTCATGCGCAAGGGCCTGATCGCCTTCGTCCTGCCGCTGCTGCTGCTGCTGGCGCAGCAGGGGGCGCTGCTGCATGCGCTGGGCCACGACCTGGCCCATGTGCACGCCGGGCTGCGGGCCACCCCCCCGCAGCTCGACCCGGCCGCGCCGGCCGCCCATGCCGCCCAGGCCGGCCCGCAGGCGCAGCCGGCGCCGACGCCGGAAGTGGACAAGCTCTGCCTGACCTGCCTGGCCTACGCCGGCATGGCCGCGCCGCTGCAGGCCACGTGGCCGCCGCTGCCGCTGGCCCAGGCGCACGAGGCGCAGCCGCTGCACCTCGGACGGGCCGGGCCCGGGGCGGCCGCCCCGGCGCCGCGCAGCCGCGGCCCGCCGCGCGCCGGCCAGCCGATCGCGACCTGACCGGTCGCCCCCCGCGCCCGCGCCGAGCCCGCCGAACGCCGAGCCTCGGCGCCGGCGGCCGCTCGCCCGTCCTGCCCGAGAGATTGCCTCCATGCCGTACCCCCATGCCCTGCCGGCGCGACTGCGCCGGTCTTGCCCGGCCATCGCCCGCCCGCTGGCCCTTGCCGCCCTTGCGGCCACCTCCTGGCTGAGCCTGGCGGCACACGCCGCAGCACCGGCCGCGCCGCCTGCAGCCGACGCGCCTGCAGCCGCTGCGGCGGCTTCCGCAGCTTCCGCGGCCTCCGCGGCTTCCGCAGCCCCGGCCGCAGCCGCGCAGACGGTTCAGATCACCTCGGCCCGGATGCGCCTGGACGCGGCGCGCAACGGCCTGTCGCCCGAGACCGGCAGCAGCATCTTCCGCGTCGAGCAGCAAGACATCGCCAACCTGCCGCTGGGCAGCGCCACGCCGCTGAACCAGGTGCTGCTGCAGACGCCCGGCGTGGTGCAGGACTCGTACGGCCAGATCCACGTGCGCGGCGACCACGGCGACGTGCAGTACCGCATCAACGGCGTGATCCTGCCCGAGTCGATCAGCGGCTTCGGCCCTTCGCTGCAGACCCGCTTCGCCGACCACCTGAGCGTGCTCACCGGCGCGCTGCCGGCGCAGTACGGCGACCGCACCGCGGCCGTGGTCGACATCCAGAGCAAGGGCCAGAAGATGCACAACGGCGGCAGCGTCGACGTCAGCGCCGGCACCCAGGGCCACGCCGGGGCCAGCGTCGAGGCCAGCGGCAGCGCCGACGGCTTCAGCGGCTACTTCACCGCCTCGGCCCTGCACGACCGCCAGGGCGTCGAGAACCCCACGCCGGCGCGCCAGGCGCTGCACGACACGACGAACCAGGGCCGCGCCTTCGGCTACCTGTCCTACCTGCTGCACGACGACAGCCTGGTGAGCCTGCTGTTCGGCGTGAGCGACAACCGCTTCCAGATCCCCGACGTGCCGGGCCGCGCGCCCGTCTACAGCCTGGCTGGCAGCCCGGCCGTGGACTCGGCCACGCTGGATGCCCGGCAGCGCGAGCGCAACGGCTACGCCGTGCTGTCGTACCAGGCCTCGCTCGGCCCGCGGGTGGACTACCAGGCCTCGGTCTACACGCGCAGCGGCCAGGTGCACTACCAGCCCGACCCGGTGGGCGACCTGGTGTTCAAGGGCGTGGCGGCCGACATCCGGCGCGCCAGCCACGCCGCCGGCGTGCAGGCCGACCTGAGCTGGCGGCTGGACCCGCAGCACACCGTGCGCGCCGGCCTCACCGGCCAGGGCGAGACCTACGACGCCACCAACCGGGCCCAGGTCTTCCCGGCCGACGCCACCGGGCAGCAGACCGGCACGGTGCCCCTGTCGATCCAGGACGGCACCCGCCTCAGCGGCTCGCAATGGGGCCTGTACATCCAGGATGAGTGGCATGCCACCCAGGCGCTGACGCTGAACTACGGGCTGCGCTACGACCGGGTGCACACGGTGGTCAGCGAACACCAGCTCAGCCCTCGGCTGGGCCTGGTCTATGCGCTGTCGGGCACGCTGAGCCTGCACGCCGGCTATGCGCGCTACTTCACGCCGCCGCCCACCGAGCTGATCGACACCGCCTCGGTGCAGAAATTCCAGGGCACCACGAATGCGCTGCCCTCGGACGCCAACACCGCCGTGCGCTCGGAGCGCTCGAACTACCTCGACGCCGGCCTGGCCTGGCAGCCGGCGCCGCACTGGACCCTCGGCCTGGACGGCTACAACCGCCACGTCTCGCACCTGCAGGACGAAGGCCAGTTCGGCAACGCGCTGATCTACTCGGCCTTCAACTACGCCCAGGGCCGGGTCTACGGGCTGGACCTGTCGGCCACCTACAAGGCCGACGCGCTGTCGGGCTACGCCAACTTCGGCTTCACGCACGCGATGGCGCTGGGGCTGGAGACGGGGCAGTTCAACTTCGACCCCGGCGAGCTCGACTACATCGCCAGCCATTGGGTGCACCTGGACCACGAGCAGCGCTACAGCGGCTCGGCCGGCCTGACCTGGCATGTCGACCCGGCCAGCACCCTGGGCGTGGACGGCCTGTTCGGCACCGGCTTGCGCCGGGCCTTCGCCAACACCGGGCAGCTGCCGGGCTATGCCACGCTGAACCTGTCGGCCACGCACGACTTCGACCTCGGCGCCGCGCTGGGCAAGCTGCAGGGCCGGCTGGCCCTGCTCAACGCCCTGGACCGCGTCTACCTGCTGCGCGACGGCTCGGGCATCGGCGTCGGCGCGCCGCAGTACGGCCAGCGGCGCAGCATCGTGCTGACGCTGAGCAAGGCGTTCTAGCCCGGCGACACACCGTCGCGCAGCGCACGGAGCGTCACGAGGGCGGTCGATATGATGGCCGCGATGTCCGAGCCGCCCGCCCAGCGCCATGCCCGCGTGCGATCGCAGAGCCTGGCGCTGGCCGAGGGCCTGAGCGAGGCCGACTGCCAGGTGCAGTCGATGCCCGACGCCAGCCCGCTGAAGTGGCACCTGGCGCACACGACGTGGTTCTTCGAGACCTTCGTGCTCGAGCCCTTCGAGCCGGGCTACGCCCCGCACCACCCGGCCTACCGCGTGCTGTTCAACAGCTACTACCAGGGCGTGGGCGAGCGCCACCCGCGGGCGCAGCGCGGCCTGGTCACGCGGCCCGGGCTGGCCGAGGTGCGCGCCTGGCGGGCGGCCGTGGACGCGCGGGTGCAGGCGCTGCTGCGGGCCCCGCCGGCAGCGGCCGACGGCGCGGCCCTGGCCGCTGCCGTCGAGCTCGGCCTGCAGCACGAGCAGCAGCACCAGGAGCTGATGCTCACCGACCTGCTGCACCTGTTCGCGTGCAACCCGCTGGCGCCGGCCTGGCGCCCGGGCCCGGCCCCGGCGATCGGGGCCGGCGAGGCGGCGGACCCGGCGCCGGCGTGGTGCCCGTTCGAGGGCGGCCTGGTCGAGATCGGCCATGCCGGCGCCGGCTTCGCCTTCGACAACGAGACGCCCCGGCACCGCCAGTGGCTGGCGCCCTACGCGCTGGCCCGGCGCCTGGTCACGCAGGGCGAATGGCTCGAGTTCATGGCCGCAGGCGGCTACCGCGAGCCGCGCTGGTGGCTGGCCGCGGGCTGGGACTGGCGGCAGGCGCAGGGCATCGAGGCCCCGCAGTACTGGCAGCGGGCAGAGGGCGTGGGCGCGGGCGGCTGGCATCGCTTCACGCTGCGCGGCCTGCTGCCGCTGGACCTGCCGGCGCCGGTGGCGCACCTGAGCCTGTACGAGGCCGACGCCTACGCGCGCTGGCGGGCCGCCTGCGAGGGCCGACCGCTGCGCCTGCCCACCGAGGCCGAGTGGGAGCATGCGGCCGCGGCAGGCGCCGGCCCGGGTCTGGCCGAGGGCAACTTCGCCGACGGCCAGGCCTGGCTGGCCTTGCCGGCGCGGGCCGGCAGCGCGAAGGGCGACGCGCCGCTGCAGCTGTTCGGCGACCTCTGGGAGTGGACCGCCAGCAGCTACGGGCCGTACCCCGGCTTCCGGCCCTGGGCCGGGGCGGTGGGCGAGTACAACGGCAAGTTCATGATCGAGCAGAGCGTGCTGCGCGGCGGCTCCTGCGCCACCCCGCGCGAGCACATCCGCGCCAGCTACCGCAACTTCTTCCCCGCTGCCACGCGCTGGCAGTTCAGCGGGCTGAGGCTGGCTTGCGATCTGGGTTGAGGCCGAACTGCGATCGATAGGTCGCGTCGGCCCCCTTCACCGCGATGCAGGATGACGCAGCCACGCGCCGCTTCGGCGGCGCGGGGGTTGCCCTCAGGCCGCGTGGTGCACCGGCGCCAGCCCGTAGACCGGCGTGGGCAGGCCCTCGAGCCGGGCCTTGAGCTGCAGTGACAGGAACTGCGAGTAATGCCGGCTCTGGTGCAGGTTGCCACCGTGCACCCACAGGTGCGGCACCTGGGTGGGCTTCCACATGTTGCGCAGTTCGCCTTCCCAGGGGCCGGGGTCCTTGGGCGTGTCCGAGCCCAGGCCCCAGACCTTGCCCAGGCGGTCGGCCACCTCGGGCGAGATCAGGTCGGCCAGCCAGCGGTTCATCGAGCCGTAGCCGGTGGCGTACACCAGCACGTCGGCCGGCAGCTCGGTGCCGTCGGTGAGCGTCACGCTCCGGGGGTTGAGGCGCTCGATGTTGACCCCGCTCCTGAGCTTGATGCTGCCGTTGGCCACCAGCTCGCTGGCCCCCACGTCGATGTAGTAGCCCGAGCCGCGGCGCAGGTACTTCATGAACAGGCCCGAGCCGTCGGCGCCGAAGTCGAGCAGGAAGCCGGCCTGCTCGAGCCGGCGGTAGAGGTCGGCCTCGCGCCGCTTCATCTCCTCGTACACGGGGATGTGGAAGCCGTGCATGATCCTGTAGGGCACGCTGGCGAAGATCAGGTCGGCCTTGGGGTGGTCGATGCCGTTCTTCACGGCCTGCTCGCTGTACAGGCCGCCCAGGGCCAGCTCCATCAGCGCCTTCGACGGCGCGATGTGCGTCGACGAGCGCTGCACCATGGTCACGTCGACGCCCGCCTCCCACAGCGCGGCGCAGATGTCGTGGGCCGAGTTGTTCGACCCCAGCACCACCACCTGCTTGCCCGCGAGGCCGTCGGGCCCGGGGTGCTGGCTGCTGTGGTGCTGCTGGCCCAGGAAGGTCTCGGCCCCGGGGATCTTCGGCACATGCGGGTAGCCCGAGACGCCGAGCGCGATCACCAGCTCCTTCGGCCGCAGCTCCAGGGTCTTGCCCTCGCGCTCGACCGTCACCACCCAGCGCTGGGCGGCCTCGTCCCAGCGGCATTGCCGGGCCGGGCTGGAGCCCCAGTAGTTGATCTCCATGATCTTGACGTAGGCCTCGAGCCAGTCGGCGATCTTGTCCTTGGGGCTGAACACCGGCCAGTCGTCGGGGAAGGGCAGGTAGGGCAGGTGGTCGTACCAGACCGGATCGTGCAGGCACAGGCTCTTGTAGCGCCGGCGCCAGCTGTCGCCGGGGCGGGCGTTCTTGTCCAGCACGATGGACGGGATGCCCAGCCGGCGCAGCCGCGCGCCCAGCGCGATGCCGCCCTGGCCACCGCCGATGACGACGACATCGGGCTGCACCTGGTGCCCGAGCGTGGCCGCCTCCTCGGCGCGCCGCTCGGCCCAGGTCTTGCGGCCGGGGTGCACGCCGTGCTCGGCGCCGGCGATGCGGTGCTCGCCGGTCTTCTCTTCGAAGCCCTTGAGCTCGACCATGGTGGTCAGCAGCGTCCAGGCCCTGGGCTGGCCGCCCGCGTCCTTCAGCCGCAGCAGGCCCCGCCCGCGGGCGACGCGGGTCTCGAAGGTGAACCAGGCCTCGGTGATGCCGTCGGCCGCGCTGGCCTCGCCGTCCAGCTGCCAGTTCGACGGCGCCACGTCGGCCAGCCGCGCCTGCAGCATCGCCCGCACCTGGGCCGGGCTCTCCTGGGTGCACAGGTTCCAGGTGAAGGCGACGAGGTCGCGCCAGTAGCACTCGGGGCCGAACAGGGCCACGGCGGCGTCGATGTCGCGCCGCGCCAGGGCGGCGTCGAAGCGGCCGAGCCAGTCTCGGGCCTGCGCGCTGGGGGTGGGGTCGGGCATGGCGGCAGTCTCCATTCGCCGCAGCGACGGCCGCGGCCGAGCCCCGCACTGTGCGGCCGGCCGCAGGGCCTGGCGACCCCGGGCAAACGCCGAGGAACTGCCCGCGTCATTGCCGAGGAAGCGCCGAGGCGCCGAGGCAGCTTCGAGAAAGCGCCGAGGCATCGCCCCGGGGCGGCCCCTGCGGGCCGCGGTCCTCCCTAGCCCGTGCGCGTGTCGGCGCTGGCGTCGGCCTCTTCCTCGTCCTGGCGCAGGTGGATCAGGCCGTTGGTGTAGTTGTATTCGAACACCTCGCCGTGGCGGCCCCACTCGATGGCGGTGCGCATCACGCGCTCGGCCTCGGCGCCGTCCAGGCTCTCGCGCAGCAGGCGCAGGAACGGCTCCTCGGGCAGCTCGCCCGAGGGCTCCTGGTCCAGGCTGTGGCGGATGTGGGCCACCAGCGGCACCCGCGCCAGCAGCTGGCGGCCGAAGATCTCCTGCCGCTCGGTGTAGGGCCGCTCGACGTACTGGCGGCCCAGCGGCGTGATGTGCAGGTCGCCGTCGGCCAGGCGCGAGAGCTCGAGCAGCGACAGCGCCTGCACCAGCGGCAGCAGCTCGTCGTCGGTGAGCTCGGTGGCCTCGGCCAGCTTGGGCAGGTCGGCGCGGCCCTCGAAGGGGTCGTCGAGCAGCATCTCGAGCAGGCCCTCCATGCGCGCCACGTCGGCCTCGGGCAGCCGCTCGGCCAGGTTGATCTTGGCCGGCTCGGCCGCCGGCCGGCCGGCGCGCGTGTGGCCGGCCGTCATCAGCGCGTAGACCTCGTCGACCAGCATCCGCACCTCGGGGCTGTCGGCGCTGCGCGGCCGCGGCAGCCGCACCGCGAGCTGGAAGCGCACGCGCCCGGGGTCGCTGGCGAAGACCAGGATGCGGTCGGCCATCAGCACCGCCTCCTCGATGTTGTGCGAGACCACCAGCATCGCCTTGGTGGGCATGCTGCCGCTGCTCCAGAGCTCGAGGATGTCCTCGCGCAGGCGCTCGCCGGTGAGCACGTCCAGCGCCGAGAAGGCCTCGTCCATCAGCAGCACCTCGGGCTCGACCACGAGCGCGCGCGCGATGCCCACGCGCTGGCGCATGCCGCCGGAGAGCTCGCGCGGCAGCGCGCCCTCGAAGCCGGCCAGGCCGATGAGCTCGATCGCCTGCTCGGCGCGCTTCTCGCGCTCGGCCTGCGCCATGCCGCGCGCCTCCAGCCCGAGCTCGACGTTCTGCTGCACCGTCAGCCAGGGGAAGAGCGCGAACGACTGGAACACCATGCTCACGCCGCGGGCCGGCCCGTACAGCGGCTGGCCGCGGTAGCTGACCTCGCCGGCATCGACGCCGATCAGCCCGGCCAGGATGCGCAGCAGCGTCGACTTGCCCGAGCCCGACTGGCCCAGCAGGGCCACGATCTCGCCTTCGGCCAGGCGCAGGTCCACCCCTTCCAGCACCGAGCGCGCACGGCCGTCGGCCGAGCGGAAGGACTTGCCCACGCCCTTGAGTTCGACGATCGCGTCCGACATGGTTCGGGCTCCTGCGGCTGCGGGCTGCGGTTCAGAAGTGGATCCGGTCTTCGGCCAGGCGGTAGAGCCGGCGCCAGACGAAGTGGTTCATGGCCATCACGAACAGGCACATCACGCCGATGCCCAAGGCGATGCGCGGAAAGTCGCCCGCCGTGGTCATCTGCCGGATGTAGCTGCCCAGGCCCTGCGCCTGCACGGTGGTGTCGCCCCAGCTCACGTACTCGGCCACGATGCTGGCGTTCCAGGAGCCGCCGCTGGCGGTGATGGCGCCGGTGACGAAGCTCGGGAACACCGCCGGCAGCAGGTAGCGGCGCCACTTGAGCCAGCCACTCAGGCCCAGGTTCTGCGCCGCGTAGCGCAGCTCGGTGGGCACGGTGGAGGCGCCGGCGATGACGTTGAACAGGATGTACCACTGCGTGCCCAGCACCATCAGCGGCGACAGCCAGAGGCTGGGGTTCAGGTGCCAGTGCACGATGCCGGCCACCGCCAGCGGGAACACCAGGTTCACCGGGAACGCGGCCAGGAACTGCGCCACCGCCTGCAGCCGCCCGGCCCAGCGCGGGTTCATGCCGATCCAGACCCCGATCGGCACCCAGACCAGGGCCGCCAGCGCGATCAGCACCAGCACGCGCAGCAGGGTGTACAGGCCGAGCACGAAGACATGCAGCACCTCGGCCGGCCCGACCTCGGCGCCGACGAAGCCCACCAGGCGCCACACCGCCAGCAGCGCCGCGGCGGCGATGACGGCGTCCCAGGCGCGCGACCAGGCATCGGTGGCGGGGCTGCTGCGGGCGCGGATCGAGGTGCCGTCGTGGCGGCGGCGGAAGACCAGGAACGAGCGCTGCAGCAGCGCCACGCCCTGCAGCGCCAGCGCCTGCAGGCGGTCGGTGCGGCGCAGCCAGGTCAGCAGCCAGGAGCTGGGCGAGTCTTCCTGGCTGCCTTCCTCGAAGCGGAACTTGTCGGCCCAGGCCAGCAGCGGGCGGAAGAACAGCTGGTCGTACAGCGCGATGCCCACCAGCATGCCCAGGATGGCCCAGCCGATGGCGCCCAGGTTCTTCTGCTCGATGGCCAGCGCGATGTACGAGCCCACCCCGGGCAGCTTGATGTCCTGGTTGCTGACCGAGATGGCCTCGGAGGCGACGACGAAGAACCAGCCGCCCGACATCGACATCATCATGTTCCACAGCAGCCCGGGCATCGCGAAGGGCAGCTCCAGGCGCCAGAAGCGCTGCCAGCCCGAGAGCTGGAACACGCGCGCCGCCTCGTGCAGCTCGGCCGGCACCGTGCGCAGCGACTGGTACATGCTGAAGGCCATGTTCCAGGCCTGCGAGGTGAAG
>JAGWMW010000107.1 GCA_028871575.1 Burkholderiales bacterium
TACTCCAAGGACACCGGCTCGGCGCCCAACGGCGGCGAGCTCGATTTCGCCAAGGCCGACGCCTACGTGCCCGAGTTCGCCGAGGCGCTGACCAAGCTGAAGAAGGGCGAGATGACGGCCACGCCGGTGAAGACCCAGTTCGGCTGGCACATCATCCAGCTCGAGGACACGCGGCCGGTCAAGTTCCCCGAGTTCGCCGACGTCAAGGACAAGATCAAGGAGCGCCTGGAGCAGATCCAGATGCAGCAGTACCAGGAAGAGCTGCGCAAGGCCGCCAAGACCGACTACAACTTCGGCCGCCCTGCCGCGGCGGCACCGGCGCCCGCCTCGGCCGCCGCGAAGTAGCGGCCGCAGCGGCGCCGTTCGGGGCGCCGCTCATGACGCCGTTCAGGGCACCAGCACCGTCGAGCCCGTGGTCTTGCGGGCTTCCAGATCGCGGTGCGCCTGCGCCGCCTCGGCCAGCGGGTAGCGCTGGTCGAGGCGGATCTTCACCGCCCCGCTGCCCACCACCGCGAACAGGTCGTCGGCCATCGCCTGCGTGGCCTCGCGCGTGGCGATGTGCGTGAACAGGGTCTGCCGCGTCACGTACAGCGATCCCTTGGCGCCCAGGATGCCGGGCGCGAACGGCGGCACCGGCCCCGAGGCGTTGCCGAAGCTGGCCATCAGGCCGAAGGGCTGCAGGCAGTCCAGGCTCTTGTCGAACGTGTCCTTGCCGACCGAGTCGTAGACCACCTTCACGCCCTTGCCGCCGGTGATGGCCTTGACCCGGGCGACGAAGTCCTCCTTCGAATAGTCGATCGCATGCGCCGCGCCGTGCGCCAGGGCCAGTTCGCACTTGGCCGCGCTGCCGGCGGTGCCGATGAGCTGCAGGCCCAGCGCGCGGGCCCACTGGCAGGCGATCAGGCCCACCCCGCCGGCCGCGGCGTGGAAGAGCACGAAGTCGCCCGGATGCAGGCCCTCCACCGGCAGCGTCTTCTTCAGCAGGTACTGCGCCGTCAGGCCCTTGAGCATCATGCCCGCGGCGGTGTCGAAGTCGATGCCGTCGGGCAGCTGCACCACGTTGCGCGCCGGCATCACGCGCACCGTGCTGTAGGCCCCGGGCGGGCTGCTGGCGTAGGCGGCGCGGTCGCCGGCGGCGAGGTGGGTGACGCCCGGGCCCACCGCCTCGACGATGCCCGCGCCTTCCATGCCCAGGGTCAGCGGCAGCGGGTTGGCGTACAGGCCGGTGCGCTGGTAGACGTCGATGTAGTTCAGGCCGCAGGCCTCGTGGCGGATGCGGATCTCGCCCGGCCCGGGCTCGCCCACCGGCAGCTCGACGAGCTTCATCTGTTCGGGTCCGCCGAAGGCGGTGATCTGGATCGCGCTGGGCATGGCAGCTCCGTCATTGCGGGGGATGGGGCGCCGAGGTTAAGCCATGCCGGCGGCCGATGCAGCGGCCGGCGCGGGGCGGCGTTCGTGGCAGCATCCGCCGGCCCATGAAGCGCCTGCTGCAAGCCCCCAACCTCGCCCTGGCCACGCTCTGGGCCGACCAGCTGTGCGCAGCCGGCATCGAGGCCAGCGTGCAGCGCGCCTACGCCAGCGGCATCGCCGGCGAGATCCCGCCCGACCAGGCGCTGCCCGAGGTCTGGGTGTGGGACGACGCCGAGCTGCCCGGTGCGCGCGCGCTGATGGACGAGCTGCGCCGGCGCCCGCACCTGCACTGGCTCTGCCACGCCTGCGGCGAGAGCGTCGACGGCCCGTTCGAACAGTGCTGGAACTGCGGCGCGCTGCGACCGCAGCCGGCGTGAGCCAACCGCGCCCCGGGCGATGAAGCTCACCCCGCGCCTGGCGCTGCTGATGACGCTGCCGCCGCTGCTGTGGGCCGGCAACGCCGTGGTCGGCCGCCTGATGGCGGGTCAGGTGCCGCCGCTGACCCTGAACCTGCTGCGCTGGAGCCTGGTGGCGGCGATCCTGCTGCCGCTGCGCTGGCGGGCGCTGGTGCCGCCGTCGCGCCTGCTGCAGCGCTGGCCCTACCTGATGGCGATCGGCCTGTTCGGCGTCGGCGCCTACAACGCGCTGCAGTACCTGGCGCTGGTGACCTCGTCGCCGCTGAACGTGACCCTGGTGGCGGCCAGCCTGCCCGTGTGGATGCTGGCGGTGGGCGCCCTGGGCTTCGGCGAGCGGCCCACCCGGCGCCAGCTGCTGGGCGCGGCGCTGAGCCTGGCCGGCGTGGCGGTGGTGCTGGGGCGCGGTTCCTGGCAGGTGCTGCGGCAGGTGCACCTGGTGGCCGGCGACCTGTACATCCTGCTGGCGGTGCTGGGCTGGTCGCTCTACAGCTGGCTGCTGGCGCGGCCGCCGGCCAGCCTGCGCGGCGAGCAGCGCCCCACGGCCGCCCAGGGCTGGGACTGGGCCGGCTTCCTGCTCGTGCAGACGGTGTTCGGCCTGGGCGCGGCCGGCCTGTTCAGCGCCGGCGAGCAGGCGCTGGGCGCCGCGCCCATCCGCTGGAGCTGGGCCGTGGCGGCCGCGCTGCTGTACGTGTCGCTGGGCTCGTCGATCGTGGCCTACCGCTGCTGGGGCCTGGGCGTGGCCGAGGGCGGGCCGGCCCTGGCCGCCTTCTTCAGCAACCTCACGCCGCTGTTCGCGGCGCTGCTGTCGACGCTGCTGCTGGGCCAGGCGCCGCACGCCTACCACCTGGCGGCGTTCGCGCTGATCGCGGGCGGCATCGCGGTCTCGCGCCCGCCGGGCCGGCCGGCGCCGACGCGCCCGGCCTGACGCGGCGGGTCCGAAGCCGCGGGTCTGAAGTTGCGGAACTGAAGCCCTGGGTCTGCCGTTGCAAGCCTGGGGCGGCGACCCTCAGGCGCGCCCGGTCGAGCCGAAGCCGCCTGCGCCGCGCTGGGTCTCGCCGAAGGCCTCGACGCGCTCGAAGCGCGCCTGCACCACCGGCACCAGCACCAGCTGCGCGATGCGCTCCATCGGCTGCACGGTGTAGGCGGCGCGGCCGCGGTTCCAGCAGCTGACCATGAGCGGGCCCTGGTAGTCGCTGTCGATCAGCCCGACCAGGTTGCCCAGCACGATGCCGTGCCGGTGCCCCAGGCCCGAGCGCGGCAGCAGCATCGCGGCCAGCTGCGGGTCGCCGATGTGGATGGCCAGGCCGGTGGGGATCAGCTCGGCCTGGCCCGGCACCAGCGTCAGCGGGGCGTCGAGGCAGGCGCGCAGGTCCAGGCCCGCGCTGCCGGGCGTGGCGTAGGCCGGCAGCGGCTCGGCCATGCGCGGGTCGAGCACCCTGACCTGGATCGGGGTCATGGCGCAGTGGCCGGCAGGCGCGCCGCGATGGCCTGCACCAGCTGGCGCGCCAGCGTCAGCTTGTCGGCCGGCGGCAGCGGGTGCTCGCCCTCGGCGTCGACCAGCACCACGGCGTTGTCGTCGCGGCCGAAGGTGGCCGGGCCCAGGTTGGCGACGATCAGCGGCACGCCCTTGCGCAGCCGCTTCTCGCGCGCATGGCGCACCAGCTCGTCGGTCTCGGCGGCAAAGCCCACGCACCAGGGGCGCTCGGCCGCGGGCAGCCGTGCCACGGTGGCGAGGATGTCGGGGTTCTCGACCAGGGCCAGCGCCGGCGGCGCGTGGCGGCCGTCCTTCTTGACCTTGTGCGGGGCGGACTGCGCCGGGCGCCAGTCGGCCACCGCGGCGGCGGCGATGAAGACCTGGTGGCGCGACGCCTGCGGCATCACCGCGGCCAGCATCTGCTCGGCGCTGACCACGTCGATGCGCTGCACGCCGGTCGGCGTCGGCAGCGCCACCGGCCCGGCCACCAGCGTCACCTGCGCGCCGGCCTCGACGGCGGCGCGGGCGAGCGCGAAGCCCATCTTGCCGCTGGAGTGGTTGGTGAGGCCGCGCACCGGGTCGATGGCCTCGAACGTGGGCCCGGCGGTGACGAGCACGCGCCGGCCGGCCAGGCTCTTGGGCTGGAAGCAGGCCACCATCGCGTCGCACAAGGCCTGCGGCTCGAGCATGCGGCCGTCGCCGGTCTCGCCGCAGGCCTGTTCGCCGGCATCGGGGCCCAGCAGGGTCGCGCCGTCGGCCACCGCCTGCGCCACGTTGCGCTGCGTCGCCGGGTGGGCCCACATCTCGCGGTTCATCGCCGGCGCCAGCAGCAGCGGGCAGCGCCCGATCGGGCGCGCCAGGCACAGCAGGCCGAGCAGGTCGTCGGCGCGGCCCTGGGCCAGCCGGGCGATGAAGTCGGCGCTGGCCGGCGCCACCAGCACCGCGTCGGCCTCGCGCGTGAGGTCGATGTGCGCCATGTGGTGCGCCGGCCGCGCATCCCAGGGGCTGGTGTAGACCGGCCGGCCGCTCAGCGCCTGCATCGTCATCGGCGTGACGAAGCGGGCGGCCGCCTCAGTCATCACCACCTGCACCGAGGCGCCGGCCCGCACCAGCTCGCGCGCCAGCTCGGCCGACTTGTAGCAGGCGATGCCGCCCGACAGGCCGAGAACGATGTGCCGCCCGACGAGGGCCTGGGGTGACGCCATGGGCGGCGACTCTAGCAGGGGCCATCGGTGCAACCGACATCCTTCTAAGGGCAAACCCGGAGTTCATAATCGCCCCCGGCGCTGGATGCGCCCGCCCCGGCAAGGAAGCAGACCCATGGACGCCCTCATCCTGGCCCGCATGCAATTCGCGGCCAACATGACCTTCCACATCCTGTTTCCCACCATCAGCATCGCGCTGGGGTGGACGCTGCTGTTCTTCCGCCTGCGCTGGCTCAAGACGCAGGACGGCGCCTGGCTGGCGGCCTACCGGTTCTGGACCAAGGTCTTCGCCCTCACCTTCGCTTTAGGCGTGGTCAGCGGCATCACGATGAGCTTCCAGTTCGGCACCAACTGGCCGGGCTTCATGGAGCGCGTGGGCAACATCGCCGGGCCGCTGCTGGGCTACGAGGTGCTGACGGCGTTCTTCCTCGAAGCCACCTTCCTGGGCGTGATGCTGTTCGGCCACGGCCGGGTCAGCGAGCGCGTGCACCTGCTGGCCACCTTCCTGGTGGCGTTCGGCACCACGATGAGCGCGTTCTGGATCCTGGCCCTGAATTCCTGGATGCAGACCCCGGCCGGCTACGAGATCCGCGCCGACGGCCACTTCTACGTCAAGTCCTGGCTGCACGTGGTGTTCAACCCGAGCTTCCCGTACCGCTTCACGCACATGATGCTGGCCTCGGGGCTGACGGTGGCCTTCCTGCTGGCCGGCCTGAGCGCCTGGCAGCTGCTCAAGGGCCGCGCCAATGCCGCCACGCCCAAGGTGCTGCGCACCGGGCTGACGGTGGCGGCGGTGCTGATCCCGCTGCAGATCCTGGCCGGCGACGCGCACGGCCTGAACACGCTCGAGCACCAGCCGCAGAAGATCGCCGCGATGGAAGGCGTGTGGCACACCGAGCGCGGCGCGCCGCTGCTGCTGTTCGCCTGGCCCGACGCCGCCACCCAGAGCGACCGCTATGCCGTGGGCATCCCCAAGGGCGCCTCGCTGATCCTGCGCCACGACCCGGACGGCCTGATCCAGGGCCTGGACGCGTTCCCGAATGCGCATCCACCGGTGCCGCAGCTGTTCTTCGGCTTCCGGATCATGGTGGGCATCGGAGTGCTGATGCTGCTGACGAGCTGGACCGGCCTGTGGCTGTACCGGCGCCGCGCCTGGGTGGCGCAGCGGCTGCCGCGGCCGCTGCTGTGGATGCTGACCCTGATGACGTTCTCGGGCTGGGGCGCCACCGTGGCCGGCTGGTACGTGACCGAGATCGGGCGCCAGCCCTTCATCGTCTACGGCCTGCTGCGCGTGGCCGACGTGGCGTCCAACGTCGCGCCGCCGCTGATCGCGCTGACGCTCACGCTCTACGTCACGGTCTACCTGGCCCTGATCGTGTCTTACATCGCGGTGCTGAAGTACATGGCCGAGAAGCCGCTGGAGGCGCCCGAGCCGCCGCGACCCCGGCCCGTGGCGGTGGCGGCATGAGTGCGCCGGGCCGCTCCCAAGCGCTCATCCCGGAGCGCGCAGCGCGGAGGGTCGTCGGGTGCGCGCCGGGCCGCTCCCAAGCGCTCAGCGCAGAGCGCGCAGCGCCGAGGGGAGTCGCGTGAACATCGACTGGGCCACGGCGCTGCCGGTGATCTTCCTGGGCCTGATGGGCCTGGCGATGCTGATCTACGTCGTGCTGGACGGCTACGACCTGGGCGTGGGCCTGCTGCTGCACCGCGCCAGCGACGCGCAGAAGGACACGATGATCGCCAGCATCGGCCCGTTCTGGGACGCCAACGAGACCTGGCTGGTCCTGGGCGTGGGCATCCTGCTGATCGCCTTCCCGCAGGCCCACGGCATGGTCCTGACGGCGCTGTACCTGCCCGTGGCGCTGATGCTGATCGGCCTGATCCTGCGCGGCGTGGCCTTCGACTTCCGCGTCAAGGCGCAAGACAGCCACAAGCCGACCTGGAACCGCGTCTTCTTCGCCGGCTCGGGCCTGGCTTCGCTCAGCCAGGGCTGGATGCTGGGCCGCTACATCACCGGCTTCGCGCAGGGCCTGCCCTACGAGGCTTTCGCGGCCGTGATCGCGCTGCTGCTGCCGGCGGCCTACGTGCTGCTGGGTGCCGGCTGGCTGATCATGAAGACCGAGGGCGCGCTGCAGCAGGCGGCGGTGGGCTGGGCCAAGACGGCCTGGCCGCCGGTGGTGCTGGGCATGGGCCTGATCTCGCTGGCCACGCCCTGGGTCAGCGTCACGGTGCGCGAGCGCTGGTTCAGCATGCCGGCCTTCATCGCGCTGCTGCCGATCCCGCTGACGACGCTGGCCGCCCTGGTGGGCCTGCGCGTGGTGCTGAACTCGCGCGCCGTGCTCGGCAAGCTGTGCTGGATGCCGCTGATGCTGATGGTGGCGGTGTTCCTGCTCGGGGCCGTGGGGCTGGCCTACAGCCTGTTCCCCTACGTCGTGATCGATCGCCTGACGGTGTGGCAGGCGGCCAGCGCCACCGAGTCGCTGGCCGTGATCGCCATCGGATGCGCCGTCACCGTGCCGGCGATCCTGGCCTACACGGTGTTCTCGTACCGAGTGTTCCGGGGCAAGGCCCGCGAGCTGACCTACGCCTGAAGGCCGGGGCGGCGGCCGTTCAGGCCGCGCCGTGGCACTTCTTGAACTTGCGGCCGCTGCCGCAGGGGCAGGGGTCGTTGCGGCCCGGCTGCTGCCCGACGCGCCGCGTGGCCGGCCGGGGCGCGAAGTCGACCCAGTACAGGCGCAGGTCCTGCACCGCGATGCAGGCCTCGGACAGCAGCTCGTCGCGCGTCGGAGGCCGATCGGGCCAGTACTGCTCGAGGTGCTCGCGGTACTCGTCGCCGCCCGGCGGCGCCAGCAGCGCGGCCACGTGGTCCATCGCCTGGCCGAAGGCCGCGGCCGCCGCCTCGTCCTCGGGCTCGGCCCACAGCGCAGGCAGCGCCTCGACCGCGTGCAGGAAGCCCAGCGCCCAGGTCGAGCCGGTCTGCCAGGCGGCGGCCTCGTCGGCGCTCATTCCCTCGTCGTCGACCAGGGCCTGGCGGTCGGCGTCGGTCCATTCGCCGATCAGCGGGTCCAGCCGCAGCGCATCGGGCGCGTCGAGCAGGGCTTCGGGGTCGAGCTGGTCGCACAGCACCTTCAGCCGCGTCTGCAGCGCGTGCAGCGCCTGGGCGCGGTCGTCGGGATCGGCAAAGGCGCGGTCGAAGGCGTCCTCGGCCATCGCCGGCAGCCATTCCTCGGGCGGCGCGGGGCGCGGGCCGGCGGCGACGGCGCACAGGAAGCCGTCGATCCACTCGAAGGACAGCCGGTCGTCGAAACCGCCCAGGCGCTCGCAGACGCGGTCGAAGGCCTGCAGCTCGGCCGGGTTGCTGCGGCGGGGCATCGAGGCATTCATTGGGCAAGCTCCGTGGGGCGCACGGCGGTGCGAGCCCATTGGGGCGGCCGGGCAGGGTTCATGGGCCGCGATTGTCGCGGCCCGCTCAGGCCGCGGGCTCGGGCCAGGCCAGCCTGGGCGGGCTCGGGTGCAGCCGCGCCATCGACAGCACGTCGGCGTAGGCACCGTCGCGCAGCGCATAGCCCCGGTGCCGGCCCTCGGTGCGGAAGCCGAAGCGCTCGTACAGCGCGATGGCGCGTGCGTTGTCGGTGAACACCGTCAGCTCGATGCGCAGGATCTGCGCCCAGCCGTCGGCGTAGTCGCACAGCCCCTGCATCAGCGCCCGCCCCACGCCGCTGCCCTGGTGGGCGAGCCCGACGCTGATGCCCAG
The DNA here is from genome assembly GCA_028871575.1 of Burkholderiales bacterium. Lineage (GTDB taxonomy): Bacteria > Pseudomonadota > Gammaproteobacteria > Burkholderiales > Burkholderiaceae_C > Rubrivivax. The sequence goes on from JAGWMW010000107.1 coordinate 8,257, forward strand.
CATCGCCACGTGGCGGCGGCGCAACTGCGGCGCCGGGTGCAGGCCGGCACTGCCGACCACGGCGCCGCCGCGCTCGGCCACCACCGAGAAGTCCAGGCTGCCCGGCCGCAGGCCCTCCTCGAGCCGGGCCCGCCACTGCTCCTCGCTGGGCAGCGGCAGCTGCATCAGGTTCGGATAGACCTCGGGCTCGCCCATCAGCCGCGCGTAATCGGCCGCATCGGCCGGGCGCGCACGGCGCAGGGTGATGGGCAGGTCGGGCATGGTTGGGCCGGGCGGCGCGGCGTCAGAAGTCGGACTGGAAGGTCACGCTGCTGAAGCGCGGCGCGCCCACGTAGATGCTGGGGGCGGAGGCGCCCGGGTAGCCGGCGGCAGCGATCGAGATGCTGGAGCCGCTGCCGTTGTTGGCCAGCAGGTACTTCCTGTCGGTGAGGTTGCTCACGTTCAGGCGCAGGGTCGGGTTCTTCAGGAAGGCCGCGTTCGGCAACTGGTAGGCCGCGTTCAGCTCGACCGTGGTGAAGCCGGCGATGCGCTGGTCGTTGACCAGGGTGAGGGCGCGCGGGCCGGTGTACTTGCCGGCCAGGTTGAGCATGACCGGCCCCGTGGCGTACTGCAGCGACAGCGAGGCCATGCCGGTGGGCGTGTCGGGGAACTGCTTGCCGCGGGTCGGGTAGAACGTGGTGGCGCCCGAGGGCAGGTCGGTGTCGAGCGTGCTCCTGGTGTAGGTGGCCGAGGCGTAGGCGCTGAAGCCCCGCACCGGCACCGTGCCCGCCTCGAGCTCCAGGCCCTTCATCGTCGAGCCGCCCACGTTGTAGTCGTGCGAGGTGGCGGTGACGGGGTCGAAGCTGCGCGCGATGCGGTCCTTGAACTTCACCAGGAAGGCCGTGGCCGAGGCCTTGAACAGGTCGTTGCGGTAGCGCGCGCCGACGTCGAGGTTGACCGAGGTCTCCTGCTTCACCGTCAGCGGGCTGAGGCTCGTGTAGGTGCCCACGCCGTTGCTGTAGGTGATGCCGTTGGCCAGGCCGAAGTACTCGAAGTTGCCCGGCACCTTGGCGTTCTTGGCCACGCTCACGAAGCCCTGGGTCTCGGGCGTGAACTGGTAGCTGGCGCGCAGGCTGGGCAGCACCTCGGAGTAGGTGCGGCTGAGCTGGTAGTAGGCGCCGGCCCCGCCGCCCGAGCTCGGGTAGTTGGTGAAGTCGCGCTTGATCGAGCGCCAGCTCACGCCGGGCACCACGGTGAGCTTGCTGTCGAGCAGGTCGATCGAGTCCTGCGCGAAGGCGCTCTGCGCCGTGGAGACGGTCAGCACGTTGCGGAACTGGTAGAAGCTGCCGTCGTTGTACTTCACCAGCACGGCCGGATTGTTCTCCCAGAGGTCGCCGATGCTGCCGTCGCGGTTGATGATGCTGGCCGGCGCCGTCTGGCGGTGCCTGGCGCGCTCGAACCACAGGCCGGCGAGGATGCGCTGGTTGTCCAGCGTCCAGCTCAGCGTCGTGTTCAGGCCCGGGCGGTTGGTCTGCGTCAGGCTGCCGTTGAAGGTGGCCACCGTGTCCAGGGTGTCGCCGTCGCCGTTGATGTCGGCCACGCCCAGGTGCACGAGGCTGCCCGAGGGGGCGTTCTCGCGCACCGTGAAGGCCTCGTTGCCGCCGGTGCCGTAGCCGTACCAGAAGTACGGGGCCACATCCAGCCGCACCGCGGGCGTGAACTGGATGCTGGCCTTGCCCGTGATCAGGTAGTTCTCGAACGGGTTGAGCGAGTAGCCGTAGTAGTAGCTGCCGTTGGAGCCCAGGGCGTCGACGTCGGCGACGCCGGGCGTGGGCGTCTTCAGCGTCGGCAGGTTGGGCGAGAAGTCGGCGTAGTAGCCCTCGGCAGCCAGCTGCGCCAGCGTGAGCGAGCGGATGTTGTTGTTGACCGCCTTGTTCCACAGCAGGCTGGCGCTGAAGGTGGTGTTGCCGAGCTTGTACTCGGCACCGGCGTCGATGTGGTCGCGGTCGGCCTTGCCCGGGCCCTTCCACTTGTGCGCCTGCGTCTTGCTGGCCGACAGGAAGCCCTTGAAGCCGCCGACGAGCCCGGTGTCGCCGCGCACGAACACGCGCGAGTAGCTCAGCTGGCCGGCGCCGACGGCAAAGCGGCCGCCGGCCTTGTCCTTGGGGCCGCAGGTGGTCAGGCCGATGTTGCCGCCCGAGGCCCCCACGTGCGGGGCCTCGGTGTCGGTCGAGCCCTGCGTGACGAACAGCTCGCACAGGTTCTCGCTGTCGGTGTACTCCTGCGGGTAGACGGCGAAGTTGCCCGAGTCGTTGACCGGCGCGCCGTTGATCGTGAAGCCGATCTGGTCGCTATTGAAGCCGCGCACGCGCAGGTTGCCGCCGAACAGGCCGGTGGCGTCGTAGCTGCCGGCGTTGACGCCGGGCAGCATGTTCAGCAGCTGGTAGGGGTTGGACGAGCCGCGGCTCTTGTCGATCTGCGCCTTGGTCACCGTGCTCTTGGCCTTGGCGGTGTCCTCGTCGATGAGCAGGCCGTTGCCGAGCTTGTCGCCCTCGCCGGTGACGGTGACCTTGCCGATGTCGGTGGCGGCCTGGGCCCAGGCGCCGCCCGGCGTGCCCAGTGTCAGCAGCGCCAGCCCGATGGCGGTGAGGGGGAATCGGTTCATGGGTCGGTCCTCGTGGTTTGAAAGGGTCGGGGGCGGGCGATCACTCGCCGGGGCGCAGGTATTCCATCGCGACGACGAAGCGGTGCCGGGGCTCGTCGCCAAAGGCCTGGGCCGGGAACGCCGGGTAGCGGCCGTTGCGCACCGTGCGCAGCGCCTCCTGGTCGAGCAGCAGCACGCCCGAGCTGGACTCGACGCCCGATTCGAGCAGCTGGCCGGAACGGTCGATCTCGAGCCAGAGCTTCACCGTGCCCTGCGGGCGCAGCTGGCGGGCTTCGCGGCTGCTCGGGTAGCGCTTGATGCTGTTGACGTACTCGAGCAGCCGCGCGGCGTAGACCTGCTCGGGCGCCACCGGGGCGCCGGGCGCCGGCCGCGCCGGGGCCGGCGCCGGGACGGTGATCGCCGGCGGCGGGGGCGCGGGGGCAGTGACGGGCGGCGGCGGCGCGGGGGCGGCCGCCAGCGGCGG
>JAGWMW010000108.1 GCA_028871575.1 Burkholderiales bacterium
TTGACGCTGTCGCCGATGATGTCCTCGCGCATCTTCCGGCCCGAGCAGGACCAGGGCCGCTTCGTGCAGGCCATCGACCGCGTGTTCGACCGCGTGCACCGCGGCTACCACCGCGTGCTGCACGGGCTGCTCGACAGCTGGCCGGTGCTGATCGTGATGGGCGCGCTGCTCATGGGCGCGGCGGCGCTGATGTTCAAGATGTCGAAGTCGGAGCTGGCGCCCGAGGAGGACCAGGGCATCGTCGCGGCCTTCGTCACCGGCCCGCCCACGGCCACCGCGCAGCAGATGCAGACCTACGCCGACCAGGTGTTCCAGATCGCGCACCGGCTGCCCGAGTACCAGCAGATGTTCCAGATCACCGGCGTGCCCACGGTCAACCAGGGCATCGGCGGCGTGCTGTTCAAGCCCTGGGACCAGCGCACGCGCAGCGCGCACGAGCTGCAGCAGGTGCTGCAGGCGAGCTGGAACGGCATCGCCGGCGCGCGCGTGGCGGCCTTCCAGTTTCCGTCGCTGCCGGGGGCCTCGGGGCTGCCGGTGCAGTTCGTCATCACCACCACCGAGCCGTTCCAGAACCTCAACACGGTGGCGCAGGCGGTGCTGGCCAAGGCGCAGGCGGCGCACCTGTTCTACTTCGCCGACACCGACCTGAAGATCGACAAGCCGCAGGCCACGGTGGTGGTCGACCGCGACCAGCTCGCCACCCTGGGCCTGACGCAGCAGGACCTGGGCAACGCGCTGGGCGCGGCGCTGGGCGGCGGCTACGTCAACTACTTCTCGATCGCCGGCCGCTCGTACAAGGTGATCCCGCAGGTGCTGCAAGTGGACCGGCTGAACCCGGCCGACGTGCTCGACTTCTATCTCAAGACGCCCGCGGGCAACATGATCCCGGCCAGCACCGTGGCCAGCCTGAAGTACGAGGTGGTGCCCGAGTCGATCAACCACTTCCAGCAGCTGAACTCGGTGACGATCTCGGGCGTGTCGGGGCAGTCGCAGGGCGACGTGCTCGCCTTCCTGCGCAATGCGGTCAAGGAGGTCGCGCCCAGCGGCTACACGGTCGACTACTCGGGACAGTCGCGCCAGTTCATGCAGGAGTCGGGCGGCTTCGGCGTGACCTTCGCCTTCGCGCTGATCATCGTTTTCCTCGCGCTGGCGGCGCAGTTCGAGAGCTTCCGCGACCCGGTGGTCATCCTGGTCTCGGTGCCGCTGGCGCTGTTCGGGGCGCTGATCTTCATCTTCCTGGGCTTCGCCTCGGTCAACATCTACACCGAGGTCGGCCTGGTCACGCTGATGGGGCTGATCAGCAAGCACGGCATCCTGATCGTCGAGGTGGCCAACCAGCAGCAGCGCGCCGGCAAGAGCAAGCGCGAGGCGATCGAGGCCGCCGCCGGGCTGCGCCTGCGGCCGATCCTGATGACGACGGCGGCGATGGTGTTCGGCGTCGTGCCGCTCGTCATCGCCTCGGGCGCCGGCGCCGCCGGCCGCCAGGCCATGGGCATCGTGATCTTCACCGGCATGGCCATCGGCACGCTGTTCACGTTGTTCGTGGTGCCGGCGATGTACCTGTTCATCGGCAGCGACCATGCCCGCCAGCGCGCGGCGCAGGGCGGCGCGGCGCCGGCGGCGTTGCCCCCGGCCGGCTCGGTGGGTTGACGACCCGCCCCCGGCCGGGCGGCCGGCCGGCGCGTACGATGCCGGCATGAAGCCGATGCGCCCGCGCGCCCTGCGCCCACTGCGCCTGGCGGCGGCCTGCATGCTCGCCGCCGGCCTGGCCGGCTGCGCCGCGATCGGCCTGCACCCGCCTCGGCCCGGCCAGACCGAGGCCGAGGTGCTGGCCCGCGACGGCCCGCCCACGGCCCGGTACGCGATGCCCGGCGGCGCGACGCGGCTCGAATACGCCAGCGGCCCCGCCGGCCGCGAGACGTGGATGGTGGATGTCGACGCCGCCGGCCGCGTGACCCGGGCCCGCCAGGTGCTGAACGAGGCCGGCTTCGACGCCTTCCAGCGCCACGCGGCGGGCATGTCGCGGGCCGAGCTGCTGCGCACACTGGGCACGCCGGGCGAGCGCCGCAGCGGCGGCTGGCAGGGCGGCGAGGTCTGGTCCTGGCGCTACCCGAACAACGATTGCCTGTGGTTCCAGGTCTCGATCGGCGCCGACGGCCGGGTGCGCGACGGCGCCTACGGATTCGACCCGACCTGCAACCGCCCCGGCGGCGCGGTGGGCTGACCCGGGCCGGCGGCGGCCTCGGCCACCTGCGCAGCCAGGCACAGGTCTTCCCAGGCGCGCGCCTTGTCGGGCAGGTTGCGCAGCAGGTAGGCCGGGTGGTAGGTGACCACCAGCGGCACGCCGCGATAGTGGTGGACCCGGCCGCGCAGGCGGCCGATGGGTTCTTCGCTGCCCAGCAGCGCGCGCACGGCAAAGCGGCCCATGGCCAGGATCAGCCGCGGCTCGAGCAGCGCGACCTGGCGCGCCAGGTAGGGCTCGCACTGCGCCAGTTCGGCCGGCTCGGGGTTGCGGTTGCGCGGTGGCCGGCACTTCAGCGTGTTGGCGATGTACACGCGCTGCGCCGGCGGCACCGCGGCATCGGCCGCGCGGGTGAGGTGCAGTGCGGCGAGCATGCGATCGAGCAGCTGGCCGGCCGGCCCGACGAAGGGCTCGCCCTGGCGGTCTTCCTGCTCGCCCGGCGCCTCGCCCACCACCATCCACTGCGCCTGCTCGCTGCCGGTGCCGAAGACGGTCTGGGTGCGGCTGTTGCACAGGCTGCAGGCCCGGCAGCCGGCCACGGCCTCGCGCAGCGCGGTCCAGCCCAGGGTGGCGACGTCGGGCCGCGGCCCCAGGGCCGTCGGCGCCGCGATGGAGGCGACGGAGGCGGCGGAGGCGACGGAGGCGGCCGGGGCGCCGGCAGGCCGCAGGGTCGGCGCGATGGGCGCGGCTCGCGCCGCCCTCGGGGATGCGGAGGGCGAAGGCGCCCGCGCCTCGGCCTCGACCGGCTCGGCACGAGCCTCAAGCAGGGCCCGATCGGGTTCGCCGGCCGAAGCCGCACGCGCCGGCCCGGCCGGCGTCCACAGCCGCAGGCCCATGGCCTCGAGCATCGCCTGCTGGCGCTCAGTCCAGCGCATCGGCTTGGCACAGCAGGCGGCGCATGACGATGGCGTCTTCACGCTGGCCCGCCGCCGGGTAGTAGCCGGGCCGGCGGCCGACCTCGACGAAGCCGCGCCGGCGGTACAGCGCCTGCGCCCGCTCGTTCGAGCGCCGCACCTCGAGCCACAGCGCCAGCAGGCCGCGATCGCGCCCATGGTCCTCGACGGCATCGAGCAGGGCTCCGCCCAGGCCCCGCCCCTGCCAGGCCGGGTCCACGGTGAGGTTCAGCAGGTGCAGCTCGTCCAGCACCGGCATCGCGACGAAGTAGCCGAGTAGCCCGTCGTGCGGCATGGTCAGCACTTCGGCCAGGTAGCCGGCGGCCAGCGAGTCGATGAAGTTGCCGCGGCTCCAGGGGTGGCCGTAGGCCGCGGCCTCGATCGCCGCCACGGCCTCGACATCGGCCAGCCGCATCGGGCGCCGCGCGGGGCGCGCCTCGGGCAGCGCGCTCAATGGACCGCCTCCGTGCTGCGCGCTGCGGTACGAGCCCCTGCGGGCGGCCGGGCGCGGCTCACGCCACCCGCACCGGCGCCGCGCCCGCGCGCGCCGCCTCGCGCTCGAGCGTGGTCAGCGCCACCTTGTCGCGCAGGTACAGCGGCAGCGCCGCCGCGGCATCGATGCCTTCGCCGGCCTGCGCCGCCTGCCGGGCCAGGCGCAGCAGCGCAGCAGCCGCGTCGGCCGCCGCGGGCAGGCGCTGCACGGCCGCGGGCAGCGGCAGCCGATCACCGCAGGCCTGCAGCGCCGTGCCCGCCAGCGCCTGCGGCCAGGCGGCGGCCCAGGCGGCGGCGAGCTCGGCAGGGCCGCCCAGCCACGGCGGCTGCAGCACCTGCCAGCGTCCCCCGGCCCAGCGGTAGCGGCCCGCATAGACCTCGCCCATGCGGGCGTCCATTGCCACGCCGACGTCGAACGTCGCCTCGGGGGTCGCCGGCGCAGCCTGGGCGCGGGCGTCCTCGGCCACGATCAGCAGGCTGTCGATCGGCAGCAGCGGCAGGCCCAGGCCGAAGCCCAGGCCCTGGGCCACGGCGCAGGCGGTGCGCAGGCCGGTGAAGGCGCCGGGGCCGCGGCCGAATGCGATGGCGTCGAGGTCGGCCAGGGCCAGTCCGGCGCAGGCCAGCAGCGCCTGGGCCTGCGGCAGCAGGGCGGCCGAGGCGGCGGCGCCGCCCGGCAGCTGCCGCACGAAGCTGCCCGCCGGGCCGTGCACGCCCAGCAGCAGCTGCTCGGTGGCGGTGTCGAAGGCCAGCAGGCGCGGCGCCTGGGCCGCGGTCGGGGGCGGCATGGCGAAGAGTTTATGCCGTGCGATCATCGCGGCCGCCCTTCCCCCTGGCCGCCGCCGCGCCCCGCACGCCCCGCCCCATGACCCTGCACGACACCCTCGGCTACCTGGCCGCCGCGCTGACCACGGGCTCCTTCGTGCCGCAGGCCTGGCTCACCTTGCGAACCCGCGACGTGAGTGGCATCTCGCTCGCCATGTACGGCTGCTTCACCGCCGGCGTGGCGCTGTGGCTGGTCTACGGCGTGGTGCTGGGCGAATGGCCCATCGTGCTCGCCAACGCCGTCACGCTGGCCCTGGCGGCCACGATCCTGGTGACCAAGATCGTGGTCGGGGCCGGGCGCTAGAACTTGTACGAGGCGCCGAAGGCGTAGGTTGTGGGCCGGAAGTCGATCGTGGTCTGCAGCACGTTGGCGCCGGTGGCCACGAGCTTGCTGCGCACCTGCGCGTAGCCGATGCTGGCGAACAGGCCCCAGCGCTTGTCGATCGCGTAGTCGACGCCGGCCTCGGCCGCCGGGCCGGTGGAATCGGAGAGCTTGACGTCGTAGCCCTGGGGCGACTTCGCGTCGGTGAACTTGGTGTAGTTGATGCCGATGCCGACGTAGGGCCGCCAGGTCGCGCCCGCCTGGCCCCAGCGGTAGGTGAACAGCAGCGTGGGCGCCACGTTGCGCGCCGACAGCACCTCGCCCAGGAAGGCGACGCTGCCGGTGGCGGTGGAGGTGATCTTGGGCGGCACGCCCAGCACGAGCTCGGCGCCCCAGTGCGGCTGCAGCTCGTACTCGATCGTGAACAGCGCGGTGTTGGCGCTGCCGACCTTGGCGTCGGCCCCGGGCGGGATGCCGATGCCGGTGAGGCCGCTGGTGCGCGAGTCGGGCTGGTAGCGGATGACGCCGGCCTTGAAGGTCAGGCCTTCGGCATGGGCCGCACCGCAGGCGGCCGCGACCGCGGCCAGCACGAGGATCCGAAAGGAGGTGTGCATGCAAGTCTTTCTGTGGTGCCGGGGGTCAGATCCAGCCGAAGGCGCGCAGCCGCGCCAGCATGTCGGTGCTGATCAGCGCATGGCCGCCGGGCGTGGGGTGCACGCTGTCGGCGAATTCCCAGGTGTTGGGGTCGGCGCCCGTCAGCAGCCCGTTGTACGGTGCGCCGGGGGTCGAGTTGCAGAACAGCGACGAGCCGTCGGTGACCGCGCCCCGCGTGATGAGCTTGATCTTGGCCGGGTCGCAGGCCGGGGTGGTGGTGTTGGTCAGGCCGTAGGCCGTGGGGTTGGCGTAGACGGTCTTGAAGGTCGTGTTCTCGTCGATCAGCTGCACCGGCAGGCCGGTGAGGCCGTCGCGCAGCCACAGGTTGAAGGTGTCGACCAGGCCGCTGAGCACCGGCACCGCGCTGGCCGAGGCCGGGTTGGCCAGCAGCCCGGCGCCGAACGGCGTGAGCGTCGAATCGGGAAGGTTCAGCACCGCCACGTACTTGCCGCCCTTGGCCAGGATCTGGTCGCGGATCAGGCCGGTGAGCGCCTGCGCGGCCTGCTTCATGGCCAGTTGGGCGGCATTCTGGGCCGCGAACAGCTGCTGGCTGGCCTGGTCGGCGGTGATCTGGCCGGCGGCCGCGGCGGCCTGGATCTGGGCTGCGGCCGCGGTGAAGGCGCCGAACTGGGTGAAGGCGTCGTTGCTGCCGGCCCAGACGAAGATGAGGTCGGTGGACTTGAAGCTGCCGAAGCGCGCCAGGTGGTTGGCGATCTGGGTCTGCACCGGCACCGTCAGCGCGCCCGTGCTGTGGCCGATGCCGTTGGGGTCGACGACGCGCGAGCCGCCTTCGCCGTAGGCGGTGCAGGTGTTGGCCAGCGCCGGCACCGTGAGCGCCACCGGGCAGTCCACCGAGCTGGTGCCGAAGCCGACCTTGGCCGGCGTGACCATCAGGCCGAGCGCAGTGGCGACGTTCTCGACCCAGATCGTGGCGGTGGCCGAGTTGACGGTGAACTTGCCGCCGAAGTAGGGCGGCTGCCCGTTGCCGGCCAGCGAGGTGGCCGGCGCGTAGGTGCCGACGTCGCTGAGGCTGTCGCCGAAGCTGACCACCGCGGTGAAGGCGCCTTTGGTGGTGGGCGCGCCGGCGGGCTGGCCGCTGCCCGGCACGCTGGGATCGCTGCCGCCGCCGCACGCGGCCACGAGAGCCGCAGCCAGCAGCGCGGCAACGCAGGATCGGAATTTCGTCGTCATGGGGGCCCCTCGGGTTTCGACTGCCTGTGCGCGCCCGCCGGCCGTAAATAGCACGGTCGTTCGCTTTTCGGCTGCCGACTATACGAGGGGCCGCGAAGGCCCGGCGCGGGTGGAAACCCGCTGCGCCGGGGCGCGATCAAAACGGGTTGTTACGCGCCCGGGCGATGGCCAGCGAGGCCAGCTGCGACTGCCCGGCCGGCGACAGGTGGGTGTCGTCGGCCCAGAGGTAGCCGGTGGTGGTGGCGTTGGGGATCAGCGTGGCCGTGCTGCAGTTGGGCAGCGCCACGGTGCAGATGGGCGTGACGATGTCGGAAAGGCCGAAGCCGCTGGGGAACCGCGCGATGGCCTGGAACTGCAGCTGCGCCTGCACCAGGCCCACGAAGCGGCCGTCGAGCACGATGTTCACGCCGAGCTGCTGGTTGAAGGCGGTGGTCAGCTGGGACAGCACGGCCGCCCGATCGACCAGCGGATCGAGCGCCTGCTGAGCGATGGCGTACGGCGTCAGGCCCACGTCGGGCAGGTCGGAGACCACGACCTTCACGCCCAGGTTGACGAGGCTGTTCACGACCAGGGCGAGCTGCTTGCCACGTGCGCCGGCCTCGGCCGAGAGGTCGGCCACGCTGCGGCCCGGGAACTGCGCGTAGAGCTGCAGGATGTCGTTGGTGCCCGCCAGCACCGTGGCGAGGTCGCCGGGGCGGAAGCCGCCCGCCGCCACCTGCGCCGCGACCTGCGCCGCCACGTCGGCGACCTGGGCCCCGGGCTGGGCGAGCATCAGCGCCGTGACGGCCAGCGACTGCGGGTTGCATTCGTTGAACGTGAGCCCGTAGTTGGCAGCCAGCGACTGGACCCAGATCGGCTGCTGCGTGCAGTCGACGTTGCCGCTGCTGTCCAGCCCGTTGACGCTGTACTTGGTGCCGGTGGGCGTGATGACGCTGGTCTCGTCGCCGAGCACGACGAGCCGGCTGGGCACGAACAGGCGGTTCTGGGAGGTGCCACCGCCGCAGGCGGCGAGCAGCCCCAGCAGGCACAGGCCCAGGAAGCGACCCCGAAAGCGGACCAGGAAGTGGCCCGGGATCGAGGTCGGGACGCCGGCCACGGCACGCTGCGGTCGCGGGGTGGCCTTGCTGCTGAAGATCATCGTTGCTCCGGAAGACGGGACGCGCGGCCCCGGGCGGCGCCGCGCCGCTGGGGGGCCGACGCTCAGCGGGCCGCCCGCTGCAGGCGGTCCCGCACGCCGTCCCAGCTCGGGTCGGGCGGCGGGCGCTCGACCCAGATGGCTGCCACGCCAGTGGCATCGAACTCGCGCAGCACCGAGAACAGCTCGTGCGCCGCAGCCGCCGCTTCGGCCGGCATCGAGCGGACCGACAACCCCGGACCGCCTGCGACGGCGAGGCGCGAATATACCCCGACCACCTCGGCGGCCTCGGGCGCCGGGTTGCGCCTGGATTGCAGCCGGTGACGCAGTGCTGCGGCATCGAGCAGGTGCAACGGCGCCGACGGTGCGTAGTGCGAGGCCAGCCGCCCGGGCGCACGCGGCGAGGCGGCGCCCGGCCGCGCCAGCGCCCGGCCCAGCGCGGCCTCGAGCGCCTGCCGTGGCAGCTGGCCCGGGCGCAGCAGCGCCGGCGGCTCGCAGGTGCAGTCGACGATGGCCGATTCGATGCCGACCTCGCAGTCGCCGCCGTCCAGCACCATCAGCGCGGGGCCGAAGGCCTGCGCGACATGCGCCGCCGCGGTGGGGCTGATGCGGCCGAAGGGGTTGGCGCTGGGCGCGGCCACGCCCGCCACGCCCAGGCGCGCGGCCTCGCGCAGCAGCGCGCGCGCCACCGGGTGGGCGGGCAGGCGCAGGCCGATGCTGTCCTGGCCACCGGCCGCGGCTGCCGCCAGCCCCGGCCGCCGCGGCACGATCACCGTCAGCGGCCCGGGCCAGAATCGCGCGATCAGGCGCAGCGCCGCCGGACCGAGCCCGCGGCTGAACGCGGCCGCCGCCTGCGCATCGGCGACGTGGACGATCAACGGATGCTCGCTCGGCCGGCCCTTGGCGGCAAAGATGCGGCCGACGCTGGCATCGTCGTCGGCCCTGGCGCCGAGCCCGTAGACGGTCTCGGTGGGGAAGGCCACGAGCTCGCCCGCGGCCAGTCGCTGCGCCGCCAGCTGCAGCGCCGCGGGGTCGTCGCCGGCCAGGATGGGCATGGTCGCTCGGGGGTGAACGCAGCGGGCGCCGGCAGCGGGGCTGGGGCCGACCGTCAGAAAGGCGGCAGGCCGAGCACCGCCGCGGCCTGCAGCGCGCGCGCGCGCGCCTGCGCGGGCTCGGCCGCCGTGAGCGTGAGATGGCCCATCTTGCGGCCCGGCCGCGGCTCGGCCTTGCCGTACAGGTGCAGGTGGGCGCCCGGCAGCGCGAGCACCGCGCCCCAGTCGGGCGTGCGCGGCGCGGGCGCCGCCGACCGCGCGCTGGCCGCGCTCGCCACGCTGGCCGCACCGGCCGCGCCGTCGAACCACAGGTCGCCCAGCAGGTTGATCATCACCGCCGCCGAGTGCTGGCGCGGCGCCGCCAGCGGCAGCCCGGCCAGGGTGCGCACCTGCAGATCGAACTGCGAGACGTCGCAGGCATCGATGCTGTAGTGGCCCGAGTTGTGCGGGCGCGGGGCCATCTCGTTGGCCACCAGCGAGCCGTCGGCCAGGACGAAGAACTCGACGCACAGCACGCCCACGTAGGCCAGCCGCTCGGCCAGCCGCAGCGCCAGCGCGACGGCGCGCTCTGCGGTGGCCGGGTCGATGTCGGGCGCCGGCACCTGCGTGACCGCCAGGATCCCGTCGCGGTGCAGGTTCTGCTGCAGCGGCAGGTGCACCGCCTGCCCGTCGTGGCCGCGGGCGACGATCACGCTGACCTCGTGCCGCAAAGGCAGCCGCTGCTCGAGCACGCAGGGCACGCCGCCGAGGGCGCGCCACGCTGCCGGCAGCTCGGCCGCGTGGGCCACCGCGCGCTGACCCTTGCCGTCGTAGCCCATCCGGGCCGTCTTCAGCAGGCCGGGCAGCAGCGCGGCCAGCGCGGGCCGAGTCAAGTCTTCCGCGCTCTCGATCAGCGCATGCGGGGCGCAGGGCACGCCGGCCTCGGCGAAGCAGCGCTTTTCCTGCGCCCGGTGCTGGCACACCTCCACGGCCTCGGCCGCGGGCGCCACCGGCCGCGTGGCCGCCAGGCGGCGCAGCGCGGCCGCGGGCACGTTCTCGAATTCGGTCGTCACCGCCGCGCAGGCATCGGCCAGCGCCGACAGTGCCGCCTCGTCCTCGTAGGCGGCCTGCAGGTGCCGGTCGGCCGCCGCACCGGCCGGGCTGGCAGGGTCAGGCTCGAGCACGGCGACGCGAAAGCCCAGGCCCTGAGCCGCGTGCACGAACATCCGCCCGAGCTGGCCGCCGCCCAGCACGCCCAGCGTGGCAGCGCCGGGCGCCAGCGCGGCGCCGGTCATGGCAGATCGAGCGAGCGCGTCATCGCCCGCGCCGCTTCGGTCTGGCGCTGGCGGTAGGCCAGCAGCCGCTCGTGCAGGGCCGCATCGCCCGCGGCCAGCATCGCCACCGCGAACAGCGCCGCGTTGGCCGCCCCGGCCGCCCCGATGGCGAAGGTGGCCACCGGAATGCCCTTGGGCATCTGCACGATCGAGTACAGCGAATCCACGCCCTGCAGGTGGCGGCTGGGCACCGGCACGCCCAGCACCGGCACTGTCGTCTTGGCCGCCAGCATCCCCGGCAGATGCGCTGCGCCACCCGCCCCGGCAATGATCGCCCGCAGGCCCCGCCCCGCGGCCGCCTCGGCAAACGCGAACAGGTCGTCGGGCATGCGATGCGCCGACAGCACCTGCCGGTCGTAGGCCACCCCGAACTCGTCGAGCACGACGGCGGCATGCTGGAGGGTGTCCCAATCGGAGGAGGAGCCGAGGGCGAGGGAGATTGCAACGGTCATTGTCTACTCGAGTTCCTGGTGCATGTCTGTCGAGTCAGTAAGTCTCGAATTCCCGAAGCAATGTCGCGAGGTGATTCTGCGCATTTTCGTACTCTGCCGCGCGGGCTTTCAGTTCCAGCTCCCGCATCTCTGGCGACCCAAATGCGTCACTAACCTGAGACAATTGATGAACCATCCAACTGGCGACCAGACGATCATCGATGTCGAGTCCGGTGTCGAAACCAGGACCGACCTCGTTGGCGAGTGCGAGGGTGGCAGGCATATTTCCAAGTTTCATATGGCAATACGCCAACTCCAGATCAATAATCGCTGTTCTGAAATTGTATTCGGCAAAAGGTTTCGCGCTCCTTATCACTACCAACGCATCAACAGCCTCTTCGAACTTCTGCTCAAGCACCAGCAGGCGAGCTCGCCACAAGCCAATGTGATTCGAAAGCGCACTGATGCCGGTTAGGTCCTGGAAATTCTTGGCTGACTGCAATTCCACCTTGAGCAGCGAAAAGTCATCCCGAGAGTCTCTGCCAAGGCAACTCTCAGCCCTGAGCCATGAAAGCCCGAACGTAGCCCGATTATAAACAAGAGCCTCCAGCGAGGCCTGATCTCCAATGCGCAGCGCATGATCTCTTCCTCGAAGGAATAGTCTTTGCGCCTGCGATCGGTTGCCGGCGATCATGAATGAATTGGCCAAGACTGCAGTCAACCGAACGTGAGCATCGTCATTCGATGACTCTGCGCTT
>JAGWMW010000109.1 GCA_028871575.1 Burkholderiales bacterium
CCTCGACGAGGATGGCGCAGGGGGCGCAGTGGGAATTCCAAAAACAATAGGCCATATCGATGTTCGCGACATCTGGGCGGAAGTCCAGAGGACCGGCGCGATTACGCAGGATACGGTCAATGCGTTAAGAAATCGATGCGTGCTCCCGTTACTGGCGAAGCTTGAGGCCTCAGGTCAAGTCGTATAGGCAAAGGTGCCGTGGTGATGCCTAACCCAATACTGTTCGTTTAGATGATTCCCATGCACAATCACCTTCGTCGCAACTCGACGGCAGGTGGCTGGCATGGCGCGGACCAAGGCGGCGCTGGGCTCGGGAGCCCGGCTGAGCGATTTCCTGTCGGCGAGCTTGCTCGCGCGGGTCGTACCGCCCGAGACGGTGCATGCGGTGCTGGACGAAAATGGCTGCAACACGAGACGGGTGCGCAGCTTTCCGGCGGTGGCCGGGGTCTACTACTGCATGGCTTTGAGCCTGTACCCGGAAGCCGCCTACGAGGAGGTGTTCGCCGTGGTTGCGCAAGGATTGGCTTGGTCCAGCGGAGCGGCGGAGCCCGCGCTGGTAGGCAAGTCCTCGATCAGCGGCCTGCGCACTCGAATCGGCGCGGCGCCCCTGGGTGACCTCGTGCGGCGATGCTGCGTGCCTCTGGCCCAAGCGCGCACCCATCCGGACGCGTTCTATGCCGGGCTGAGGCTGGTGGCGATCGACGGCGGCACCTTCGAGTTGCCCGACGAGGCCGACAACGCCGCCGCGTTCGGCTATCCCGGCAGTCGCACAAGCCTGGTTGGCCACGCCGGCTATCCACAGGCTCGGTGCGTCGTCCTGGTGGAGTGTGCGACGCACGCCATCCTGGGCGCCAACCTCGGGCCGTACCGCACGGGTGAGTGGGAGCTGTGCCAGCCATTGCTGAGCCGCCTGGCGCCGGGCATGCTTTGCATGGCCGACCGGGGTTTCAACGGCTTCGAACATTGGCGCCAGGCGAATGCCACAGGCGCGCAGTTGCTGTGGCGATGCTCGGACACGCGACAACTGCCGATGCAGACCCTGCTCGCTGACGGCTCGTATCTCAGCGTGATCAGTCCCGCCGGCGTGGGTCGAGCCCAGGCTTGCGGGCAGGCCATCACCGTGCGCGTGATCGAGTACGCGATGCCGGGCGCTGATGATGCCCAGCCGCGCTACCGCTTGCTCACCACCCTGCTGGACCCGAGCGTGGCGCCCGCCATGGAGCTGGCCGCGCTGTACCACCAGCGTTGGCAGATCGAGGCCGTCTTCGATGAGCTCAAGACCCATCTGCGTCAGAGCAAGCGCGTGTTGCGCAGCAAGACGCCGGAGCTGGTGCGCCAGGAGTTCTATGGCTGGGTGCTGGCTCACTACGCAGTGCGTTGGCTGTTGCATCAGGGCGCGACGCGATACCGACTGTCCCACGCCGAGCTGTCCTTCAAGGGGCATGTCGAATTGCTGCGACGCACGCAGCCCCGATCCGGGGCCTTTCCCCCCAGAGCGACCCAGACGCAGACTCCGGTGGTTCCGTGAACTCCTCGCTGCCAGCGCCCGTACCCGTGCCACCAGGACGCTCGACAAGCGTTCGCCGCGTATGGTCAAGCGACGAAACTCGCAGTACGCCCCGCATGATCGCGGCGCACCGAGGCGCGTCCCTGCCGACTTCACCCCGATCGCACTCGCGCCGCGCGCATGCGTCCGAAGGACCCGGACGAATCGCCCGAAGGCCTGGTCGCCGTCGAATCCTTCCGGCGGCTTAATCTAAACGAACAGTATTTGGTTATGCACGCCTTCCGACTCGCTGCTGGTTTCGTCTACGGCATCGTGCTTTTCTATGTCGTGTGGGTCTGGGTTGGCGGTTTCATGGCAGCGAGGCAGGTGCCAAGTGCGTTCTTCAAGCTTTTTGGCCACGAGCCCGCGCTCGCCCTCGTCAGCTTTGGGCTCCACTTCTTGCCCAGCGTTGTGCTCATCGTTCTCGGAACGCTCCTGTTCGCGCTCGCTTTCAGAAATCAAGCTCGCACGGTTGCCCATAGCGTGCTCGCCGGAGAAGTCATCAGCTACGTCTTCTGGGTAGTCAACGTTGTTTCGCAAGGTGCGCCCGAGGGTGCCGCCATACCGAGCAAGCTCTTTGCTCAGTTTTGCGTACCTTGGTGGTCTTGGCCAGCACTCGTCGCACCAGTCGCCGCCTTCACGCTGGCCTATGTTGCCGCGCCCAAGTTCCTACCGCCCCGAGCTGAGGTCTAAGCCGATTCTGTCTGCGTACAGGGTTCGGCCAGCGGAACTCGGGCGTCGCGCGGGGGTCCTCTCATCAAAGGGCCTGCACGAACGTGCCGTCAATGAACCTGTCCGACTGCCCTAATCTGCGACTGCCCGCGGTGCCTGCCACGCCTCGGGCCTGGGCGTACGCGGCCCTGGCGCTGGCCGTCATGGCGGCCGTGTTGCCGCTGCAGGCGGCTGCGGCCGCCCGCATCGACAGCCCGCGCGCCGGGGCCACCGTGCATAGCAACAGCGGCGACGTGGTCGTGCGCGTGGCCGGGGTGCCCGACGGCGATCTGGTGAGCCCGGTGCTGGACGGGCGGCGGCTGCGGGTGGTGTACGCCACGCCCGAGTTCATGCTGCACGGCGTGGCGCGCGGGGCCCACCGGCTGGCGGTCGACGTGCTGGGCCCGCGGCGAGACTGGCGCGAGCAGACGCCGGCCGTCTCGTTCGAGGTGTGGCACGCCTCGCGTCTTCTGCCGGCCCACCGCTGAAGCGCTGATTCCGGCCTGTTTGCGGGCCTGTCTGCGGGCCCGTTTGCCGGCCCGTTTGCCGGCGTGCCTGCTCGCGTGCCTGCGTGCCTGCGTGCCTGCGGGCGCGCCCGGCCGGCGCCGCTCGGCCGTTCAGCCGCGCAGCGGCGCCGCCGGCCGCAGCCGGCCCACCTCCATCCCGTTCCAGTTGCTCAGCACCGGCTCGGACAGGCTGCGCATGAAGGCGGCGTCGGCATCGGCCAGCGGCAGCAGCCGCTCGATCACGGCGGCCATCACCACCTCGGCGGCGCGGGCGTTGTTGCCGTCGTCGATCTTGATCGCCACGCCCAGGCCCAGCTCGGGCAGGGCCGCGCAGTACACGCCCTCGGCGCCCACCTTGCAGCACACGCGCTCGCCCAGGCGCTGCATCACGCGGGTGTCGAAGCGGCCGCTGCCGGCCACCATGAAGGGCGCCGCCGCGATGGCCCGCCGCAGGCGGCGGGCGGCGCGCGCCCGGTCGGGGTCCAGGCCGGTGCCGGTGGCCACGCGCGCGTAGGCCAGCGCCAGCTGCCGCAGGGGGATCGCGTAGGTGGGGATCGAGCAGCCGTCGGTGCCGGCGGCGCTGCGCGCCAGGTCGCAGCCGGTGGCGGCCTGCAGCGCGGCCGTCACCTCGCGCATCACCGGATGGTCGGGCTGCACGTAGCCGCGCAGGAAGGTCCGCGGCTCGGCCGCCTGCGCCATCAGGCGGCCCAGGCAGACGAAGCCGGCGTGCTTGCCCGAGCAGTTGTTGTGCAGCGCGCAGGGCGGCTGGCCGCGGGCTGCCAGCGCGCGCGCCGCGCCGTCGAAGTAGGGCCAGTGCGCGCCGCACTCCAGCACCCGGGCGTCCACGCCGGCCTTGGCCAGCATCGAGGCGGCGGCGGCCGTGTGCGCCTCCTCGCCGCCATGGCTGGCGCAGGCCAGCGCCAGCTCCTCGTCCACCAGGCCGAAGCGCTCGGCCGCGCCGCTGGCCACCAGGGGCAGCGCCTGCAGCAGCTTGACCGCCGAGCGCGGGAACACCGGGCGCTCGATGTCGCCGCAGGCGGTGCGCACGGCGCCGTCGGCATCGACGATGGCCAGCGCGCCGCGGTGCGCCGATTCGACGGCGCCGCCGCGCAGCACCTCGACCAGGAGGGGGTTGGGGCTCATGCCCTGCATTCTGTGGCCGCCGCGGGGCACCGCTATGCTCGGGTGCATGACGGCCCTGCTGACGGTGCGCTCGCTGACCAAGACCTACGCCTCGGGGCAGCGCGCCTTGCAGGGCATCGACCTCGAGATCCGGCGCGGCGAGATCTTCGCCCTGCTCGGCCCCAACGGCGCCGGCAAGACCACCCTCATCAGCATCGTCTGCGGGCTCGTGCGCGCCAGCAGCGGCACGGTCACCGTCGACGGCCACGACATCGTGCGCGACTGGCGCGCGGCGCGCTCGCTCATCGGCCTGGTGCCGCAGGAGCTGACCACCGACGCCTTCGAGACCGTGCGGGCCACCGTGGCCTTCAGCCGCGGCCTGTTCGGCCTGGCCGGCGATGCGGCGGCGCTGGAGCGCGTGCTGCGCTCGCTGTCGCTGTGGGAGCGGCGCGACAGCAAGATCATCACCCTGTCGGGCGGCATGAAGCGGCGGCTCCTGATCGCCAAGGCGCTGGCGCACGAGCCGCGGCTGCTGTTCCTGGACGAGCCCACCGCCGGCGTGGACGTGACGCTGCGGCGCGAGCTCTGGGCCCTGGTGCGCGCGCTGCGCGACACCGGCGTGACGGTGATCCTGACCACCCACTACATCGAGGAGGCCGAGCAGATGGCCGACCGCGTGGGCGTGATCGACGGCGGCCGGCTGGTGCTGGTCGAGGACAAGGCGGTGCTGATGCGCAAGCTCGGCGGCAAGCAGCTCACGCTGGCGCTGCAGGCGCCGCTGGCCGCGCTGCCGCCGGCGCTGGCGGGGCTGCCGCTGGCGCTGGCCGAAGGCGGCCATGCCCTGGTCTACACCTATGAAGGCGCGGCCGGTGGCGGCGCGCGCGGCGGCATCGCCGAGCTGCTGCTGCGCCTGGGCGAGGCCGGCGTGGGCTTCAAGGACCTGCAGACCTCGCAGCGCTCGCTCGAGGACATCTTCGTTGGCCTAGTGGGGCAGGCGGCGGCGCCGGCCCCGGCCTCGGCATCGGCCCCCACGCCGGCCCCCGCAGCCTCGTCGAGCGCCGCATGAACCTGCCCGCGGTGCGCGCGATCTATGCGTTCGAGATGGCACGCACGCGGCGCACGCTGATGCAGAGCGTGGTCTCGCCGGTGCTCAGCACCTCGCTGTACTTCGTGGTCTTCGGCGCGGCCATCGGATCGCGCATCCCGCAGGTGGGCGGCGTGAGCTACGGCGCCTTCATCGTGCCCGGCCTGATCATGCTGTCGCTGCTGACGCAGAGCGTGTCCAACGCCTCGTTCGGCATCTACTTCCCGCGCTTCTCGGGCACCATCTACGAGCTGCTGTCGGCGCCGGTCTCGGCCTTCGAGATGGTGCTGGGCTACGTCGGCGCCGCGGCCAGCAAGTCGACCCTGCTGGGGCTCATCATCCTGGCCACGGCGGCGCTGTTCGTGCCGCTGCGCATCGAGCACCCGGCGTGGATGCTGGGCTTCCTGCTGCTGACCTCGCTCACCTTCAGCCTGGTGGGCTTCCTCATCGGGCTGTGGGCCGACAGCTTCGAGAAGCTGCAGGTGGTGCCGCTGCTCGTGATCACGCCGCTCACCTTCCTGGGCGGCAGCTTCTACTCGATCGACATGCTGCCGCCGGCCTGGCAGGCGGTGGCGCTGGCCAACCCGGTGGTCTACCTGGTCAGCGGCTTCCGCTGGAGCTTCTACGGCCAGGCCGACGTGGCCGTGGGCACGAGCCTGGGCGTGACGCTGCTGTTCCTGCTGGCGGCGCTGGCCCTGGTGGGCTGGATCTTCAAGACCGGCTACCGGCTCAAGGCCTAGCGCGGGTGGGCGGCTCGGTGCCGGCGGGCGCACGCGCGGTGCTGGGCGTGGACTTCAGCTGCGCGCCGAGCCGCCGCAAGCCCATCACCGCGGCGCGCGGCCGGCTGGCCGGCGGCGTGCTGCGGCTGGACGGCGTGCAGGCCATCGAGAGCCTGGCCGGCTTCGAGGCGCTGCTGGCCGAGCCCGGGCCCTGGCTGGGCGCCTTCGACTTCCCGTTCGGCCTGCCGCGCGAGTTCGTCCGGGCGCAGGGCCTGGGCGGCACCACGGCCGAGGTGATCGCCGCGCTGCAGCGCCGCTGCCCGCGGCGGATGGACTTCCGCGCCCTCGTCGATGCCTGGGGCAATGGTCGGCCCGCGGGGCAGCGGCTGGTGCACCGCCGCGCCGACGTCGCGATGCCGGGCCTGCATTCGACCAGCCCGCTGCAGACGCGCTACGTGCCGGTGGGCTTCATGTATTACGAAGGGCTGTCGCGGCTCGTCGCCGCCGGCCTGACGCTGCCGCGCCTGCACGCCGGCGACCCGGCGCGGGTGGCGGTCGAGGGCTACCCGGGCCTGCTCGCGTTCGAGCTCATCGGCCGCCGCTCGTACAAGAACAGCCTGGAGCCCGACCGCCTGATCGCGCGCAAGGACATCGTCGACGCGCTGGAGCAGGGCCGCACGCGGCTGGCGCTGCGCCTGAAGCTCGGCCACGCCCAGCGCGAGGCCCTGGTCGACGATGCCAGCGGCGACCGACTCGACGCCGTGCTGTGCCTGATGCAGGCCGCCTGGGCCAGCACCCGGCCCGAAGGCGGCCTGCCCGAGGGCGTGGACCCGGTGGAGGGCTGGATCGCCACCGCCTGACTCGTCACGGCCCGGCTCGCCACTCCACGGCTCGCCACCGCCCGACCGCGGCTAGCGCTTGCCCCCGAACAGCAGCAGCGCCGCGCCTGCGGCGATGGCGGCCACGCCGGCCCAGACCGGCACGTTGACGGTCTGCTTCTCCTTCAGCGCCAGCTCGATCGGGCCGAGCTTCACGTCGTGCGTCTCCTTGGTGTAGCTGAAGCCGCCGTACATCAGCGCCAGCACGCCAGCCACGATCAGGGCCAGGGCCGCGAGTTTGAGGGGGTTCATGGCAGGGGCTCCTGGAGGTCGGTGCCGGCGGGCTTGCCGGGGCATCAAGTATGGGCCGCCGGCGCCGATACCCCGGCATCGCCCCATTGCCTTTCCATCCATGCGCCTGCTGGCCCGCCTGAAACTCTCGCAACGCCTGGCCCTGGGCTTCGGCCTCGTGCTCGCCCTGCTGGTGCTGACCACCGCCTACGCGCTGCTGCGCATGCAGAGCCTGGCGGCCACGCTGGACGAAGTGGCCGTGCGCGGCGCCGCCCGCATGCAGGCCATCGGCGCGATGGAGCGTGCCGCCAACGACTACGCGCTGACGCTGCGCAGCGCCGGCGGCGCGGGGATGGACCAGGCCGAAGCGTTGCTCGCGCGCCTGGCCGCGGCCGGCCAGCACTACGACCAGGCCGCCCGCGCGCTGCACGAACTGATGCCGCCGGGCGCGCAGACGAAGCCGCTGCTGGACGCCGCCGCGGCCGGCTCGGCCGGGCTGCGCGAGGTGATGGCGGTGGTGAACAAGGCCGCCGACGGCCGCGGCCTGGCGGCGCAGATGCTGAACCTGCGGGCCGAGGTCACCGGCGCCGATGCCGCGAAGTGGACATCGCGCCAGCAGGCCTGGGCCGAGGCGCTGGCGGCGCTGGGCGACTGGGACGCCCGCGTCAACCGCGAGCACAGCGCGGCCGCCGGCAGCGCCGCGCAGAGCGCCCGGCTGTGGGTGGTCGCCGGGGCCCTGGTGGCACTGGTGATCGGCGCCTTCACTGCCTGGCGCCTGACGCGCGACATCGGCCGCGGCCTGCGCGAGGCGGTGCAGGCCACCGAGCGCATGGCGCGCCACGACCTGTCGCAGCCCGTGGTGTCGGCGCGCCACGACGAGCTGGGCCAGCTGGCGCAGGCGCTGGAGAGCATGCGCAGCAGCCTGCACGGCCTGGCCGGCGGCGTGCGCCAGGCCTGCCAGGGCATCGCCAGCGCCAGCGGCCAGATCACGCAGGGCAGCCACGACCTCAGCCAGCGCACCGAGCAGACCGCGGCCACGCTGCAGGCCACGTCCAGCGCCATCGCGCAGCTGATCGCGATGCTCGACCAGACGCTGCACACCGCGGGCTCGGCCGGCACCCTGGCGCGCGAGGCACAGGCGGTGGCCAACCGGGGCGGCAGCGTGGTCAACGAGGCGGTCTCGACGATGCAGGAGATCGACGGCGCCTCGCGCCGCATCGCCGACATCATCGCCATGATCGACGGCATCGCCTTCCAGACCAACATCCTGGCGCTGAACGCCGCCGTCGAGGCCGCGCGCGCCGGCGAGCAGGGCCGCGGCTTCGCCGTGGTGGCGGGCGAGGTGCGGGCCCTGGCCCAGCGCAGCGCCAGCGCGGCGCGCGAGATCAAGGGCCTGATCCAGGCCTCGCTGGACAAGGTGCACAGCGGCAGCGCGCAGGTGCGCAATGCCGGCGGCGCCACCGACGAGATCATGCGCTCGGTGGCCCGCGTGGCCGAGCTGGTGGGCACGCTGTCGGCCGAGGCGGCGCAGCAGCGCAGCGGCGTCGGCGAGGCCGGCCGCTCGGTGGCCGAGCTCGACACCGTGGCGCAGCAGAACGCGGCCCTGGCCGAGCAGTCGGCGGCTGCGGCCTCTTCGCTGCTCGAGCAGGCGCGGCGCCTGTCGGGCCTGGTCGACCGATTCCGGCTCGACGCCCGCGAGCCCGGGTCCGACGTCGAGGCGGCCGCCCCGGCCTGACCCCGCCCGGCCCGGCCCGTCCCGTCCCGCACGGCGCTCGGGCAACATCGGCCCGATGTCGTCCGGCCTGCCCCTGGCGGCCGCCGAGGCCTGGTTCGATCGCCAGGGCTGGCGGCCCTTCGATTTCCAGCGCGAGGTCTGGGCCGCGCTCGCCGCCGGCCACAGCGGCCTGCTGCACGCCACCACCGGCAGCGGCAAGACCTACGCCGTCTGGCTGGGCGCGCTGCAGCGCGGCACGGCGCTGCAGGGCCCCGCGCCGGCCCGCGCGGCCGAACGACTGACGCACGGCCCGACGCCCGGCCCGCTGCAGGTGCTGTGGCTGACCCCGATGCGGGCGCTGGCCGCCGACACCGCGCGCGCGCTGCAGCGCCCGCTGCCCGATCTGGCGCCGGGCTGGAGCGTGGGCCTGCGCACCGGCGACACGCCGGCGGCCGAGCGCGCGCGCCAGGGCCGGCGGCTGCCGCAGGCGCTGGTCACGACGCCCGAGTCGCTGAGCCTGATGCTCACCCGCGAGGCCGCGCCGCTGGAGCTGGGTGGCGTGCACACCGTCGTCGTCGACGAGTGGCACGAGCTCATCGGCAACAAGCGCGGCGTGCAGGTGCAGCTGGCGCTGGCGCGGCTGCGGCGCTGGAGCCCGGGCCTGGCCGTCTGGGGCCTGTCGGCCACGCTGGGCAACCTGGACGAG
Source organism: Burkholderiales bacterium (assembly GCA_028871575.1). GTDB lineage: Bacteria > Pseudomonadota > Gammaproteobacteria > Burkholderiales > Burkholderiaceae_C > Rubrivivax. Next base: position 9,218 of record JAGWMW010000109.1, read on the forward strand.
GCCATGCGCACGCTCACCGGCGATGCCGCCCCGGGTCGGCTGGTGCGGGGCCGCGTCGACAAGCCGCTCGTCATCGACACCCTGCTGCCGGCCGATCCCGGCCGCTTCAGCTGGGGCGGCCACCTGGGCGCGCAGATGCTGGCCCCGGTGGTGGCCGAGCTCGAGCGCAGTGCCACGAGCCTGGTCTTCACCAACACGCGCTCGCAGGCCGAGACCTGGTACCAGCTGATCCTGCAGGCGCGGCCCGACTGGGCGGGCGTGGTGGCGCTGCACCACGGCTCGCTCGACCGCCCGGTGCGCGACTGGGTCGAGCAGGGGCTCAAGAGCGGCCAGCTCAAGGCCGTGGTCGCCACCTCGTCGCTCGACCTCGGGGTGGACTTCCTGCCGGTGGAGCGCGTGCTGCAGATCGGCAGCGCCAAGGGTGTCGCGCGGCTGCTGCAGCGCGCCGGCCGCAGCGGCCACGCGCCCGGCCGCGCCAGCCGCCTGACCCTGGTGCCGACGAACACGCTGGAGCTGGTGGAGGCGGTGGCCGCGCGCCGCGCCGCGCGGGCCGGGCAGGTGGAGTCGCGCCGCACGCCGGTGCAGCCGCTGGACGTGCTGGTGCAGCACCTGGTGACGGTGGCCCTCGGCGGCGACATCGCCGCCGACACCCCGTCCCGCGGCGACATCGCCGCCGACACCCCGTCCCGCGGCGATATCGCCGCCGACACCACGACCGGCGGCGACATCGCCGCCCGCGCCCGTCCCTGCACCGGCTTTGTCGCCGACGAGCTGTACGCCGAAGTGAGGGGCACCACGGCCTACCGCGGCCTGGCGCGGGCCGATTTCGACTGGGCGCTGGCTTTCGTCGAGCGCGGCGGCGACAGCCTGGGCGCCTACCCCGAGTACCACCGCGTGCAGCCGGTGGACGGCCGCTGGCGGGTGGTCGACCGTGGCATCGCGCGCCGCCACCGGCTGCAGGTGGGCACCATCGTGGCCGACGCCACGATGGCCGTGAAGTGGCTCGGTGGCGGCACGCTGGGCAGCGTCGAGGAAGGCTTCATCGCGCGGCTGAAGCCGGGCGACTGCTTCGTCTTCGCCGGCCGCCGGCTCGAGTACGTGCGCACGCGCGACCTGGCGGCCTACGTGCGCCTGGCCCCGCAGCGCCGGGGCCTGGTGCCGGCCTGGGCCGGCGGCCGCATGCCGCTGTCCAGCGAGCTGGCCGCGGCCGTGCAGGCGGTGCTGGACGAGGCGGCCGGGGTCATCGAGGCCGGTGCCGACTTCGCGGCCGGTGAGCCCGAGCTGCAGGCCGCATCGCCGATGCTGCGGACGCAGGCGCGGCTGTCGCAGCTGCCGCGCTCGGGCCGGCTGCTGCTCGAGCGCTGGCACTCGCGCGAGGGCGAGCATTGGTTCCTCTACCCCCACGCCGGCCGCAGCGTGCACATCGGGCTGGCGCAGCTGCTGGCCTGGCGGCTGGCGCGCGAGCAGCCCAACACCTTCTCGCTCAGCGTCAACGACTACGGGCTGGAGATCCTGGCCGCCAGCCCGCTGGCCGCGCAAGCCCTGCAGGCCCTGCGCGACGGCCGCCTGTTCGCCGCCGACGGGCTGCTGCCCGACGTGCTGGCCAGCCTGAACTCGGGTGCGCTGGCGCAGCGCCGCTTCCGCGAGATCGCGCGCGTGGCCGGCCTCGTGTTCGGCGGCTACCCCGGCGCGCCCAAGAGCCTGCGCCAGCTGCAGGCCTCGAGCAGCCTGTTCTTCGAGGTCTTCCGCACCTACGACGCCGGCAACCGCCTGCTGGCGCAGGCCGAGGCCGAGGTGCTGCGGCACGAGCTGGAGATCGGGCAGCTGGGCGACACGCTGCGCGCGATGGCGGCGCTGCCGCTGCAGCAGGTCGAGCTGCGCGCCCCCAGCCCGTTCGCGCTGCCGCTGATGGTCGAGCGGCTGCGCGAGCAGCTCAGCACCGAGAGCCTGAAGCAGCGCCTGGACCGCCTGCTGGCGCAGGGCGAGGCGGCGCTGGCGGACGAGAAAAAGCCGGCGCGTCGGGGGCGACGCGCCGGCTC
>JAGWMW010000110.1 GCA_028871575.1 Burkholderiales bacterium
CGCCCGGCGCCGGCGCCGCAGCGGCGACCTCGGCCGCCGAGGGCGGCGTGCACATCACGCTGCCGCCGGGCGAGGCCAGCGACACCGTGCGCCAGGCCGTCGAGGAGGCCCGGCGCCAGGTGGCCGAATCGGTGCGGGTGGCGCGCGAGCAGGCGGCGCAGGCGCGGGCCGAGGCCAGGCAGGCCCGCGCCGAGGCGGCCCAGGCCGTGGCCGAGCTCGCGCAGGCCGACGAGGCGCCGCGCACGCGCGTCGTGCGGGTGGGCATCGGCGACTCGCTGCTGCAGCTGGCCTGGCTGTGGGTGGTGGCCTCGGCGATCGTCAAGTACACCTACAAGGGCCGCCTGCAGGCCGAGGTGAAGGCGGCGCAGGCCACCGAGACGGCCGAGGCCGAATCGCTCAAGCGCCAGGTGGTCGAGGCGCGGATGGCGGCGATGCAGGCCCAGGTCGAGCCGCATTTCCTCTTCAACACCCTGGCCTCGATCGACCACCTGATCGAGACCGACCCGCCGCGCGCCAGCACCATGCAGAAGAACCTGATCGCGCTGCTGCGCGCCAGCATGCCCACCATGCGCGAGGCCAGCGGCAACGGCGGCGCCGGCGTGCGCGACCTCGGGCGCGAACTGGCCGTGATCCGGCCCTACCTCGAGATCCTGAAGGTGCGGATGGAGGAGCGGCTGGCCACCGAGATCGCGGTGCCCGACGGCCTGCTGTCGGCGGAGTTCCCGCCGATGATGATCCAGACCCTGGTCGAGAACGCCATCAAGCACGGCCTGGAGCCCAAGCCCGAGGGCGGCTCGCTGCGGCTGGCGGCCGAGATCGTGCACGGCAAGCTGCAGGTCACGGTGGCCGACACCGGCCTGGGCTTCGGCAAGGCCGCCACCGCCGGCACCGGGGTGGGCCTGGCCAACATCCGCGAGCGGCTGCAGCTGCTGTACGGCCCCAAGGCCACGCTGACGGTGGCGGCCCACCCGCCCGGCGGCACCGTGGTGACGATCACGGTGCCCTACCGCACCGTCGAAGGAGTGCACGCATGAACGACGACGACCTCCGCGCCTTTCGTCCCGCGCCGGCGGCAGGCGCCCCCGCGGCCCCCCCGCGCCGCCGCTGGTGGCCCTGGATGCTGGCGGCCGGGCTCGTGCTGGGCCTGGGCGCCGCGGCGCTGCTGGCGCAGGCGCTGCTGGGCTGGGCCCACCACGGCGGCAGCGGCCTGCAGGTGCGGATCGACGGCGGCGGTGCGTGGGGGGGTTGGGGCCCATGGGGCGACTGGCGCGACTGGGGCGATTGGGGCGATTGGGGCGACGGCCCGGTGTGGATCAACGGCCAGGGCCTGCCTGCGTTCCTGCAGGCGCACTGGGGCCTGCTGCTGCTGGGCCTGACGCTGGCGCTGGCGGCGGTGTTCGCCGTCGTCACCGTGGTCGTGCCGCTGGCCGTGCTGCTGGGCCTGCTGGCGGCGGTGCTGGGGGTGGGCGTGGCACTGCTGGCCGTGGCCGGCGCGGCCGCGGCCGTGCTGTCGCCGCTGTGGGTGCCGGCGCTGCTGCTGTGGCTGCTGCTGCGCCGGCGCCGGCCCGCGCCGGCGTAGTGCGCCGGCCTGGGCATAGCATCGCGCCATGAACGCCGTCCCCCCACCCACCGCATCGTCGCCGACGCCGGCGCCGCCCCGCGCCGTGCTGGCCGACGACGAGCGCCTGATGCGCGAGCAGCTGCGCGCCCGGCTGGCCGAGGTCTGGCCGGCGCTGCAGATCGTGGGCGAGGCGCGCAACGGCCTGGAGGCGGTGGAGATGGTGGCCGCGCTGCGGCCCGAGATCGTGTTCCTGGACATCCGGATGCCCGGCCTCACCGGCGTGGAGGCGGCGCGCCGGATCGCGCAGCTGCCCCCGCGCGAGGGCTCGGGCGAGGACGACGAGCTGCTGCCCGAGATCGTGTTCATAACCGCCTACGACCAGTACGCGGTCGAGGCCTTCGAGCAGGGCGTGGCCGACTACGTGCTCAAGCCGGCCGAGCGCGAGCGCCTGGCGCTGACGGTGCAGCGCATCCAGCAGCGGCTGGCCGCGCGCGCCAGCGGCAGCGAGGGCGGCGAGGGCCCGCCGGGGCCGCACCTGCAGCAGCTGCTGCACCAGCTGGCGGCGCGCCTGCACCCCGGCCAGCCGCCGGCCTACCTGCAGTGGATCCAGGCCACCGTGGGCCCGGCGATCCAGATGGTGCCGGTGGACGAGGTGCTGTTCTTCATCAGCGACGAGAAGTACACCCGGGTGCAGACGGCGCAGGTCGAGGCGCTGATCCGCAAGCCCATCAAGGAGCTGGTCGACGAGCTCGACCCGCGCCTGTTCTGGCAGATCCACCGCAGCACGCTGGTGGCGGTGAAGGCGATCGCCGGCGTCACGCGCGACTTCCGCGGCCGCCAGATCGTCAGCGTGAAGGGCCACCCCGAGAAGCTCGAGGTCAGCCGCAGCTACACCGGGCTGTTCAAGGGCATGTGAAGGCGGCGGGCCGGCCGCCGCCGTGACGCAGTTCACGGCCGGCGCTGCGCGCGCGGTCAACGGAAGCATCTGCTCGCAGTTCAGCACCGGCGGTCACTGCCGGCGCCGGCGGCCCTGGCTATGGTCGGCGCACCTTGCGAGCCGCGTCCGCGGCGCGCGCCTTCCGGAACCGCCGCCATGCTGCTTGCCACCACCCGCCCCGGCCAGCTTCACTTCGACTTCCACCCCCGCAGCGCGGCGCGCGCCGCCGGCGGCTGGCTCGTGCGCGAGGAAGCCATCATGGGCACGGCCATCCGGGTCGAGCTCTGGGCCGACGACCGCCGCCAGGGCGAGGCCGCCGCCGCCGCGGTGATGGACGAGATGCACCGCATCGACCGCCTGATGAGCCCGCACAAGCCGGGCTCGGAGCTCTCGCGCATCAACCGCGAGGCGGCCCAGCGGGCGGTGCCGCTGTCCGAGGAAATGGGCCGGCTGATCGAGCGCGCGCTGGCCTACTCGGCGCTCAGCGACGGCGCCTTCGACATCAGCTACGCCGCCGCCGGCCAGCTCTACGACTACCGCCAGCACCAGCGCCCGGACGCGGCGGCGCTGGCGGCGGCCTGCGAATGCGTGGGCTGGAAGGGCCTGCGCCTGGACGCCCGCTCGCGCAGCCTGCGCTTCGCGCGCGAAGGCATGCGCATCGACCTGGGCGGCTTCGCCAAGGGCCATGCGGTGGACAACGCCACGGCCATCCTGCGCCGGCGCGGCATCGCGCACGCCATCGTCAGCGCCGGCGGCGACAGCCGCGTCCTCGGCGACCGCCGCGGCCGGCCCTGGAGCGTGGCCATCCGCGACCCGCGGCGCCCCGGCGAGCAGGTGGCCGTGCTGCCGCTGCAGGACGTGTCGATCTCGACCTCGGGCGACTACGAACGCTACTTCGACGACGGCGACGAACGCTGCCACCACCTGATCGACCCCGCCACCGGCCGCAGCCCGCAGGGCCTGCGCAGCGTCACCATCCTGGCCGACGACGGCCTGACGAGCGAGGCCCTGTCCAAGGCCGTGTTCGTGCTGGGCGTCGAGCGCGGCCTGGCCCTGGTGGACCGTGTGCCCGGCACCGACGCCGTGCTGGTGGACGCGCACGGCGTGCTGCATGCCTCGGCCGGCCTGCTGCAACCTGCGGCGGCGGCCGTATGAGCCCCGCCCGGCCGCCCGAAGGGGCTCGCACCGCAGTGCGCCGCACGGAGGCTGTGATGACCCCCGCCCGGCCGCCCGAAGGGGCTCGCGCCGCAGTGCGCAGCACGGAGGCTGTGATGCCCCCCGCCCGGCCGTCCGAAGGGGCTCGCGCCGCAGTGCGCCGCACGGAGGCTGCCTGATGAGCCCCGCCCGGCCCGGCCCCGCGCTGCCTCCGCCTGCGGCGCCGGCCTCGGCATCCTGGTTCGCCATCGGCGCCGCGGCGCTGGCGCTGCTGGCCCTGTTCGCACTGGCGGGCTGCGGCGGCGGCGGCAAGACCGGCAGCGCCGACACCGTCACGATCCAGGGCGACGTACCGATCGCCTACGTGCGGCGCAGCACGTCGATCACGCTGAACCCGACCGACGGTGCGCCGATGGCCCCGGGCGGCGACCTGATGGTGCGCGCCAAGTCCTCGGCCAGCGCGCCCGAGACCAACCTCACCGCCCGCTTCACGCAGGGCGTGGGCGACGTGGCCGGCCCCCAGGTCAGCTACGACGGCCAGAAGATCGTCTTCGCGATGAACTGCCCGGCCGCCAACACCGCCACCGTCGGCGGCGTGCCGGCCTGCACCGGGCGCTGGAACCTCTGGGAATACGACATGAGCAGCGGCGGCCTCACCGGCGGCAGCTTCCGCCGCCTCACCGCCAGCACGCAGGACGACGACGTCGACCCGGTCTACCTGCCCGCCGGCCGCGGCATCGTCTTCAGCAGCAACCGGCAGGCCGGCTCGCACCTGTCGCAGGCGCTGGGCCACGCCTACTACGCCACCGACGAGTACGAGCGCGAGCGCGTCTTCAACCTGCACACGATGGCGCTGGACGGCAGCGGCATCCAGCAGATCAGCTTCAACCAGAGCCACGACCGCAACCCCGTCGTGCGGCCCGACGGCAGCATCATGTTCTCGCGCTGGGAGCACGTGGCCGCGCGCAACCGCTTCGCGATCTTCCGCGCCAAGCCCGACGGCACCGACATGTTCGTGCTCTTCGGCGCCCACAGCCAGGGCAACAGCTACCTGCACCCGCGCGACATGGACCCCAAGGGCGCGTACGCGGGCCAGGTGCTGTCCGACCTGATGCCGCTGTCGCGCAGCCAGGAGGGCGGCGCGCTGCACCTGATCGACATCGCGAACTACTCCGAGGACAACACCCCCGCCAACAGCACCGTGCCCGCCCAGGGCGGCCAGCGCGAGATCACGGCCCAGGCCCTGAACCCCGACCGCGGCCTGTCGACCTACGGCCGCGCCACCGCCCCCTACCCGCTGTGGGACGGCACCGACCGCATCCTGGTGGCCTGGCACCCGTGCGAGGTCACGCGCGCCGCCGTGGTGGTCTCCTGCACCACGCTCACCGACGCCGAGCGCGCGCGCCTGGCCGACCCCATGCGCACGGCGGCGCAGATCGCCGCCGACCCGGTGCAGGACAACGCCCCGGCCGCCTACGCGATCTACATGTTCGACCCCAAGGCGCAGACCTGGCTCATCGTCGCCGCCCCGCCGCCGGGCTTCATGAACACCGACCCCGTCGCGCTGCAGCCGCGCACCGAGCCCACGGTGGTCGAGCCCACCAGCGTGGATCCGGTGCTGGCGGCGCAGAAGCGGGCCCTGATCGAGGTGCGCAGCGTCTACGACACCGACCTGCTGCAGCGCATGGCCGAGCCGATGCTGGTGGCCAGCGACAAGGTCGGCTGCGCGCAGGGCATCGCCCTGACCGCGCCGGCCGACCCGATGGACACGCGGGCCCAGGTGGCCGACCTGCTGCGCATCAAGAACCCGGCCGACCCGGCCTACCTGTGCGCCCCGGGCCGCTTCGTGCGCGCCACGCGCGCCGTGGCGCCGCCCTCGGGCTCGACCGGCGTGCGCAACGCCATCGGCGAGACCGAGTTCGAGCAGGTGCAGATCCTGGGCTACGCGCCGATCGAGCCCGACGGCTCGTTCAAGCTCCAGGTGCCGGCCGACGTGCCGCTGGCCTTCTCCGTCATCGACGCCCAGGGCCGCGCGATCCAGACCCACACCAACTGGATCCAGGTCCGCCCCGGCGAGCGCCGCACCTGCGACGGCTGCCACAGCCCGCGCCGGGGCGCGGCGATCAACACCGGCGCCATCGTCGACACCATGCCCGCAGCGCTGCGCCAGGCCCTGGTGAGCCAGCGCCTGCCGGGCGAGACCATGGCCTCCACGCGCACCCGGCTCGACGCGAGCGCGCTGCAGCTCGGCCCCGATCCGGTGGCCACCGACGTCTGGGCCGACACCACCCAGCCCGGCGTGCTCGCCAAGCCGGCGCTGGCGCTGCGCTACGTGGGCAACGCCAACCCGGCCGACGACCTCGCCACGACAGCGCCGGTCAACGGCGTCATCAACTACCTGCAGCACATCCAGCCGCTGTGGGACCGGCCGCGCGGCACGAACGGCGCCGGCACCTGCACCACCTGCCACCACGACCCGGCCCGGCTCGACCTGCGCGGCACCGTCGGCGGCACCGGCCGCGTCAGCTCGTACGAGAAGCTGACCGTGGGCGACCCGCTGATCGGCGCCAACGGCCAGCCGCAGATCCGCATCGAGGACGGCGTGCCGATGGTGGTGCGCGGGCCGGCCCTGGTGGACACCGACTCGGGCGACGCCAACACCGCCGGGCAGGCGCGCAAGAGCCGCCTGACCGAGATCCTCTGGGGGCAGACGCTGCTGGCCAGCGCGGCCGCGCGCACGACCTTCCCCGACCCGCCCGCCGGCGCGCCCGACCACAGCCGGCTGCTCAACGCGGCCGAGAAGCGGCTGCTGGCCGAGTGGATGGACCTGGGCGGCCAGTACTACAACGACCCCTTCGATGCCGCCAGCGGCGTGCGCCAGGTGACGAGCCTGAGCCAGGCCGGCTTCGTGGCCCAGGTGCAGCCGGTGCTCAGCGCCCAGTGCGCGGCCTGCCACCAGGCGGGGCTGGGCGACCCGCAGAACCGCTTCGTGCTCACCGGCAGCCCGCAGGGCGACTACAACGTCACGCTGGGCCTGATCAACGACACCTGCAACGCCGCCGCCAACCCGCTGCTGGCGCGGCCGTCCACGCTGCCGCACCCGGCCGCCGCGGTGGGCCAGACCACGGCCGTGCTGCCGGTCGGCAGCAGCGGCTACAGCCAGATCGCGGCCTGGATCGCCAGCGGCTGCACGGGGCCGTGATGCCGCCGCCCTTGCACCGCCCGGACCCTGATTCGCTCCGCCCGGCCCGGCACCGCTGGCCGCTGCGCCTGCTGCTGGCCGCCGTGCTCGGCGGCTGCGGCGGCGGCAGCGCGCTGGACAACGCCGCCACCATCGCCAACCCCGACACCGCCGGCGGCCAGACGCTGTCGTTCGCGTACTTCCAGCGCTGCGTCAACCCGGTGCTGAAGACGGCGCAGACGATCACCGTCAACGGCGCGACCACCCGCAACACCTGCGCCTCCGGCGGCTGCCACGACAACGCCACCGGCACCGGCGGCGCGCTGCGCCTGGTCGGCAGCGCCGCCGACGTGTCGCTGGCCGACCCGCCGGCGCAGATCCGCGCCAGCGACCTGTACAAGAACTTCTACTCCTCGCTGGGCGAGACCGTGGTGGGCCAGCCCGACCAGAGCCGGCTGCTGAACAAGCCGCTGGTGCGCGGCGTGCTGCACGGTGGCGGCCAGATCTTCGCCAGCCCCGACGACAGCGGCGCGCTGCTCATCCGCTACTGGATCAGCCGCCCGCTGCCGCAGGGGCAGGACGAGTTCGGCACGGCCGCGAACTCGATGTTCGCAGGCGGCGACCCGGTCGCCGGCGCCTGCCTGACGCAATGACGGTGCGCCCTTGCGTCGCGCCGCGGGCCGGCCCGTGGCTGGCCCTGGCCTGGTGCTGCGCGGCGGCCGCGCAGGCGCCCGCGGCCCCGGGCCTGGCGCCGGCCACGGACGCACTGCCGCCGCCCAGGGTGGTCACGCCGCAGCCCCTGACCGTGCCCGAGCCGCCCTCGCCGCAGGCGCTGCAGGTGACCGAGCCCTATCTCGAGCTGCACACCGGCGCGGGCCGCGGCTATCCGGTGTTCTTCGTCGTCGAGCGCGGGCACTGGGTCACGATCGAACTGCGCCACACCGACTGGTTCCGCGTCCGCGCCGAAGGCGGGCAGGTCGGGTGGGTCGAGCGGCGCCAGATCGAGGCCACGCTGACGGCCGCCGGCGGCCGCAAGACCTTCCGCGACGTGCTGCTCGACGACTACCTGCGCCGCCGGGTCGAGTTCGGCGCCGCCTGGGGGCGCTTCCAGTCCGAGCCGATGCTCAAGAGCTGGCTGCAGTGGCGGCTGGCCGACACGCTGGCCGTGGAGCTGTCGGCCGGCCAGGTGCAGGGCCTGTACTCCGGCACCGACTACTGGCAGGCGAGCCTGGTCTCCGAGCCCTGGTCCGACCAGCGCTTCTCGCCGTTCTTCGCCGTCGGCCTGGGCAAGTTCGGCAACACGCCGAACGCGAGCCTGGTGCAGGCCATCCCCACCAAGGCCAAGCTCGGCGTGGCCACGCTGGGCCTGCGCTGGCACCTGGCCGAGCGCTTCGTGGCCCGGCTCGACTGGTCGCTGACCACCGCCTTCGTCTCCGACGCCCGCAGCACCGAGTACCGCAGCGTCTCGGCCGGCATCGGCTTCTTCTTCTGACCCCCTACTGCGCCCCACCGCCCACCATGCGCCTGCCCCTGCCCCTGCTCCTGACCTGCCTGGCCCTCGCCGCCGCCCCCTGCGCCAGCCGGGCCCAGGCGGCACCGCCCGGCACGGCCGCCGGCGCGGCCCCCGGCAGCGAGCAGGTCATCGTGCCGCAGGTGCAGCGGCGCGAGCTCTGGGTGCCGAAGTACCCGTCCAACGATTTCTCGCTCGGCCTCTACGGCGGCAGCTACAGCACGCAGAACTTCGGCTCCGCCGGCGTGGCCGGCCTGCGCCTGGGCTACCACGTCACCGAGGACCTGTTCTTCGAGGCCAGCCTCGGCCGCAGCCGCGTCAGCGACGCCGACTTCCGCCAGGTGCTGCCCGGGGGCATCTTCCCCAGCGGCCGCGAGACGCTGTCGTACGCCGACGTGGTGGCCGGCTACAACGCCCTGCCCGGCGAGGTCTTCATCGGCCGCGGCCGCGCCTACGCCACCCAGGGCTACGTCGTGCTCGGCCTGGGCAGCACCAAGTTCGCGAGCCAGACGCGCCAGACCTTCGTCGGCGGCTTCGGCCTGCGCCTGATCCTGGGCGACCACCTGGCGCTGCAGGCCGACGTGCGCGACCACGTGTACTCGCTGGACCTGCTGGGCCGGCGCCAGAGCACCCAGAACCCCGAGCTCAGCCTCGGCCTGACGGCCTTCTTCTGACCCGGCCTTCGCGCCACCGCCCCGATGCCCCTGCCGACCCGCAAGACGCTGCCGCTGGCCGCCGCCCTGGTGGCCGCACTCTGCCTGCCCGCCCCCGGGCCTGCCGCCGCCGCGCTGGCGCCGCAGGCCGTGGCACCCGACTTCACGCTGCGCCGCGCCGACGGCCCCAACCTGCGCCTGTCCGAGCAGCGCGGGCAGGTGGTGCTGCTGAACTTCTGGGCCAGCTGGTGCGGGCCCTGCCGGGTCGAGATGCCCCAGCTCAACCGGCTCTACGACAAGTACCGCAGCGCCGGCTTCGTGATGCTGGGCGTGAACATCGACGACGACCCGCGCGCCGCCGCGGCCACCGCGCAGCGCTGGGGCATCCGCTTCCCGGTGCTGCTGGACGCCGACAAGTCGGTCAGCCGCCTGTACGACCTGGCCAGCATGCCCTCGACCGTGCTGATCGACCGCGACGGCCGCGTGCGCTACCTGCACGGCGGCTACGTCGAGGGCGCCGAGGTCGACTACGAGCGCCAGATCCGCGCGCTGGTCAAGGAGTGAGCATGCCGCGGCCGCCGCACTCGCCACCGCAAGCCCGCGCGGCCGTCGCGCTGATCGCCGCGCTGATGGGCGTGCTGGTGCTCGGCGGCTGTGCGCTGCAGCCCTGGGTCAAGCCCTACGAGCGCGAGCACCTGGCCGATCCGCTGATGCAGCTCGGCGACGACACGCTGGCCGCCGTGCACCGCGAGCACATCCATGCGGTGCGCGAGGCCGCGCGCGGCGCCACTGGCGTGCAGGGAGGCGGCTGTGGATGCAACTGAGCCCCCCCCCGGAGCGGCCTGCGGCCGCCTCCCCCCCAGGGGGGCCGCGCCAGCGGCCCGGCGCAGCCGGCTCCGCGGCGCGCGCTTGGGGGCCGTCGCGCTTCGAAGGGCGGCTCGCGGACAGGGCGGTCGGCTGGCTGCGGGCGCTGCTGGGCACCCTGCTGGCCGGCGGCAGCGTGGCGCCGGCGCCAGCCGCCACCCTGCCGCCCGACCAGGCCGAGGCGCTGTTCCACAGCTACGACGGCGGCGGCGTCAAGGCCAACGGGCCGGCCTTCCTGGTGCGCAAGAGCCTGGCCGACCGCGTCTCGCTGTCGGCGCAGGTCTACGTGGACGCGGTCAGCAACGCCTCGATCGACGTCGTCACCACTGCCAGCCCGTTCCGCGAGACCCGGCGCGCGGTGCAGCTGGGCGCCCAGACCCTGGTGCGCGACGCCACGATCTCGGTCTCGGCCTCGAGCAGCCGCGAGCCCGACTACATCGCCGATGCCGTGAACGTGGACCTCACGAACGAGGTCTTCGGCGGCATGACCACGGTCAGCCTGGGATACACCCGCGGCCACGACCAGGTGGGCAAGAAGGGCCTGGGCTGGATCGACCAGGCGCTGCACTGGCAGTACCGGGCGGGCGTGACGCAGATCCTGACGCCGACCTGGCTCGTGAGCCTGAACGCCGAGGCCATCGCCGACAGCGGCTACCTGGGCAGCCCCTACCGCGCGGCGCGGGTGTTCGGCGCCGCCGTGCCCGAGCGCAACCCGCGCACGCGCAGCAGCCGCGCGCTCGAGCTGCGCAGCGTCGTCGACACCAGCGCCTGGGTGGCGCGCAGCTCGCTGCGGGCCAGCGTGCGCGGCTACGCCGACAACTGGCAGATCCGCGCCACCACGATCGAGTTCGGCGGCCGCAAGCGACTGGGCGAGCGCTGGCTGCTCGACGCCACGCTGCGGGCCTACCGCCAGAGCAAGGCGCTCTTCTACAGCGACAACGCCAGCACCCAGACGCTGTACCTGTCGCGCAACCGCCAGCTCAGCGATTTCAACGACACCGCCGTCGGCGCCCGCCTCAATTACGACTGGCCGGGCCTGGCGCCCGGGCACAAGCTGGTGCTGACGGCCAGCGCCGAGCGCATGCAGTACCGCTATCGCGACTTCACCGACCTGCGCACCGGGCGCCCCTACGCCTTCGATGCCAACGTGCTGCAGCTCTATGCCACGGCCACCTTCTGACGGATGCCCGCCATGCGCCTGATACCTGCCCTCCGCCGTGCCGCGACGGCGGCGCTCGCGCCCGCCCTGCTGGCCGG
>JAGWMW010000111.1 GCA_028871575.1 Burkholderiales bacterium
GGCCGGTCCCGCGCGGGCCGGGCCGCAGAGCCGGGCGTGGCGGCCCGCCGCGTCAGCGCGACCACGGGATGCCCGGCTCGGCAGACTGCGCGAGGCCGGGCCCGGCCGCACGCGCGGTGCGGCGGCCCAGCCTGGCCAGCAGCCGCAGCACGGCGAACAGCGCCAGCAGCGCGCCCAAAAACAGCACCGAGGCGGCCACCGACTGCCGCAGGCCGGCCTGCAGGAAGAGGTCGTAGATGCGCACGGGCGCCGTCATCGGGTAGTAGGCCAGCAGCACCACCGCCGCGAACTCGCCGATGGCGCGCGCGAAGCACAGCGTCAGCCCGGTCACGATGCCGCGCCGCGCCAGCGGCAGCGTGATGCGCCGGAACACGCTCCACGCAGGCGCCCCCTGGATGCGCGCGGCGCGCTCGATCGGCGCGTCCACCGCCTCGAAGCCGCCGCGGGCGGCGTTGACCGCATAGGGCAGGCCCACGTAGGCCATGGCCAGCACGATGCCGGCGAAGTGGCCCCAGAACTCCAGGCCCAGGCGGGCCAGCGGCGCGCCCAGCCAGCCGCCGCGGCTGAACACCAGCAGCAGCGCGATGCCGGCGATGGTGTGCGGGATCGTCAGCGGCAGGTCCACCAGCACCTCGACCGCCGCCTTGCCGAAGAAGGCCTGGCGCGCCAGCAGGTAGGCCAGCGGCACCGCGAACAGCGCCACCAGGGCCGTGCTCAGCGCAGCCGCGGCCAGGCTGAGCGCGATGGCCTGGCGCACGTCGGGCAGGCCCGCCACCTGCACCAGGTCGGCCAGCGTCGGGTGCAGCACCAAGGCCAGCAGCGGCAGGCCGACGAAGGCCAGCAGCGTGGCCCCCAGCAGCCAGAAGACCCAGAACATCGGGCCCGGCCGGTGACGTCGCGGCATGGCGTTCAGACGGGCTCGCCGCCCGCGGCGCAGGCTACTGCGGCCACGCCACGGTCAGCCGGCGCAAGGCAGGCGGCACGCGGTCGCGGTGCATGGCGTAGGGCCGCGGCATCGGGATGAAGCCGTTGTCGGCAATCACCTTCTGCCCCGCCCGGCCGAGCACGTAGGCCGCAAAGGCCTGCGCCAGCTCCGGGTGCGGCGCGCCGATGGGGATGGTCAGCGCGTAGACGATGGGCTTGCCGGCCAGCTCGCCGTTGGCCGTGTGCGCCCGCGCCTGGGCATAGTCGGCGGCGTAGCGCGGGTCGCTCAGGTTGATCTGCGGCGGCAGGTCCAGTGCCTGCAGGTGGTGCTGCACGGCGTCGGAGCGGTAGATGGCCAGGTAGTCGATCTGGCCCAGCTCGAGCGCCGAGACCAGGTCGGTCTCGGTGTCGCGGATGTTGGCGCGCGGCGCGTTCGCCAGCACCCGCGCCGCGAGGTCGGGCTCGCGGTAGTAGCGGCCGGCCAGGTCGAGCATCTGCAGGGTCTGGTAGCCCGAGGGGTCGGTGTCGGGGTTGGAGCGCCCGATCTGCACGCCGGGCCCGGACAGCACGCGCCACCAGTTGCCGGCCGTGACGGCGGCCGCGCCCTGGCTCTTGGGCGTGTAGACGAAGGTGATCGCGTTGCCCAGGAAGCCGATCGACCAGTCGGCCGTGGCCGGCTGGCCTTCGTCGCCCTTGAACATGTACTTCGGGATCACCGCGTAGTCGGCCACCGCCACCAGGTCGGCCGGCTCGTGCAGCACCGTGACCTGCTTGACCATCTTGACGCTGCCGCCGAACTGCGGCTGCACCGTCACGCCCGGGTGCTCGCGCTCGAAGCCGCGGGCCAGGGTGGTGAAGGTCTTGCCCAGCGTGCCGGCGGCGAAGACCGTCAGCGTCTGGGCCTGCGCCGGGCCGGCAGCCGCCCCGCCCAGGGCGGCAGCGCACAGCAGCGGGCCCAGCAGGCGGCGGCTGGATTCGGGCAGGAGGCGGCGGGATCGACGGCGCTTCGAAGGGGGCATGGGGAACATGGCAGGGCGGAATGAGCCTGCGCCGCGCGCAGCGCGGGCAGGCACGAAGCAAGCCCCCTCATTCTCGCGGTGCCGCCACCTTTGCGCGATATGCCGCCGCCTGCATACAGCCCGCCTCGGATCAGTCCGCCGTCGCGTTCGGAAAGAACAAGGGCTCGCCGCCCACCTTGTAGTCCGCGATCACGGCCTGCCCCGCGGGCGAAGTCACCCAGTCGGCGAAGGCCTGCGCCAGGGGCGCCTTCACCCCCGGGTGCCGCGCCGGGTCGATCACGAGCACGCCGTACTGGTTGAACAGGCTCCGGTCGCCTTCGACCAGCACCTTCAGCGGACCCCGGTTCCTGAACGCGAGCCAGGTGCCGCGATCGGTCAGCGCGTAGGCCCCGGTGGCGGCGGCGATGTTCAGCGCCGGGCCCATGCCGCAGCCGCATTCGCGGTAGCCGGCCGGCCGGGCCGCCTGGACATCGACGCCGGCCTTCCTCCACAGCCGCAGCTCGGCCGCATGGGTGCCGCTGCGGTCACCGCGCGAGACGAAACCGGCGCCGCTGCGGGCCAGCCGTGCCAGCGCCGCCGCGATGTCGTGGCCGGCCACCTGCGATGGATCGTCGGCCGGGCCGACCAGCACGAAGTCGTTGACCATGACGTTGCGTCGACGCTGCGCATGGCCTTCGGCAACGAACTTCTCCTCGGCGGCGGTGTCGTGCACGAAGAGCAGGTCGGCGTCGCCGCGGCGGCCGATGTCCAGCGCCTGGCCCGTGCCCACGGCCACGACGCGGATGTCCACGCCGCTGACGCGCTTGTAGGCCGGCAGCAGGTGGGCGAACAGGCCCGATTGCTCGGTCGAGGTGGTGGAGGCCATCGTCAGGAATGGGGCCTGCGCCCGCGCCGGCCAGGCCGAGCCCAGCGCCAGCAGGGTCGTCGCAGCCAGGGCCAGGCGGCCGAGCCAGCGGGTCAGGGCCATGGGAGTTCCCCCTTGAGAAAGTTCGCTGCCGGCGCAGGCAGCACGTCGTTGAAGAACCGATCGACCGGCAGGTCCACCACCAGGCGGCCGCCTTCCAGGTAGGCCACGCGCGTGGCCAGCCGCTTGGCCTGGCCGAGGTTGTGGGTGCTGATCACGATCGTCACGCCCTCGGCGGCGATGGCCTCGATCAGCGCTTCGACCTCGCGCTTGGCGCCGGGGTCGAGGCTGGCGGTGGGCTCGTCGAGCAGCAGCAAGTCGGGCCGCAGCGCCCAGGCCTGCGCCAGCGCCAGCCGCTGCTGCTGGCCGCCCGAGAGCTGGCGCGCCGGCCGTGCCGCCAGCCGCTGCAGGCCCACGCGGGCCAGCGCCTCGTCGCCGCGGACGCGGCGCTGCTCGCGCGGCACGCGGGCCAGCCACAGCGCCAGGCGCATGTTCAGGCGCACCGACAGGCTGAACACGAACGGCCGCTGGAACACCATCGCCGACCGCGGCGGCCGGCCCTGGCCGTCGTGCTCCACGCGACGCAACCCGTCGTGCGCCAGCAGGCCCTGCAGCAGGCGCAGCAGCGTCGTCTTGCCGGACCCATTGGCGCCCACCAGGGCCAGGCGCTCGCCGCGCCGCAGCTCGAGGTCGATGCCGCGCAGCGCGTGCACCGGGCCGAGCCGGGCCGAGACGCCCTGCAGCTGCACCAGCGCGGCGCCGGCCGCGGGCGCGGCACTCACCCGACCGCCCCGTCCAGGCGCCAGCGGCGGGCGCCGGGCAAGGCCGCGACCAGCCCGTGCAGCAGGCCCACCAGGCCCAGCAGCACCAGGCCCAGGGCCAGGGCCAGCGGCAGGTCGCCCTTGCTCGTCTCCAGCGCAATGGCGGTGGTCATGACCCGCGTGTAGCCGGCCATGTTGCCGCCCACCACCATCACCGCGCCCACCTCGGCGATCGCGCGGCCGAAGGCGGTGAGCACGAGGGTCAGCACGCCCAGGCGCGCATGCACCAGCAGCAGCAGGCCCGTCAGCAGCGGCCCGGCGCCCAGCGCGCGCAGCTGATCGCCGCCCTCGCGCAGCGCATCGAGCACCAGGCGCCGCGCCAGCGCCGCCACCAGCGGCAGCACCAGCAGGCTCTGCGCCAGCACCATCGCCTGCGGCGTGAAGAGCAGGCCCCAGCCGCCCAGCGGCCCGCTGCGCGACAGCAGCAGGTACACCAGCAGCCCGACCACGACCGAGGGCAGCGCCAGCAGCGTGTTCACCAGCCAGACCAGCAGCGCGTGGCCCGGAAAGCGCAGCACCGCCAGCGCCGCCCCGGCCGCCAGCCCGAGCAGGCCGCCGACGAGGCAGGCGCTCAGGCTCACGCGCAGCGACAGGCCGACGATCTGCAGCAGCGCGGCATCGGCGCCCAGCACGAGCCCGAGCGCGAGCCGCAGGCTCTCGGCCAGCGTCGTCATGGCGCTCGGGCGCGCGACAGGGCCGAGATCGGCACCGGCGGCGACAGCGGCGACAGCAGCAGGAGCATCAGCAGGGGCAGCAGGGGAGCAGGCCGCAGGGGCGAGTGGAGCCGATGGAACCCGAGGAACCCGAGGCGAAAGGCGAGAGCCTGCCGCGCGGCGTTTCGGGCCGCGCGATTCTGGCGGCGACCGCGGCCCGGCGGCGATATGCCGCGCTCGGCATAGCGCAGCGGGACTGCAACAATCCGGGAACTCGCCGATTCCCTCGGCCCGCCGGACGCGCCCCATGTCAGACCTCCCCGAGTCGCCGCTGGCTGCCGGCGACCGCCACCTAAGCGTCGACGAAGCGCGCGCCGCCATCGCCGCGGTGCTGCGCCCGATCTCGGGCCAGGAGTCCGTGCCGCTGCTGCAGGCGCTGGGCCGGGTGCTCGCCGAAGACCTGGTCTCGCCGATCGACGTGCCGGCGCACGACAACTCGGCGATGGACGGCTACGCCTTCGACGGCGCGGCGCTTCAGCCCGGCACCGCCTTGCGCCTGCGCGTGGCCGGCACGGTCTACGCCGGCGCGCCCGGCGGCCGCACCTGCGGCGCCGGCGAATGCCTGCGCATCATGACCGGGGCCGTGATGCCGGCGGGGCTGGACACGGTGGTGCCGCACGAGCTCTGCCGCGCAGTCGGCAGCGAGGGCAGCGAAGGCAGCGAAGGCGGCGAGGTGGTGATCGAGCCCGGCGCCTTGCGCGCCGGCGAGAACCGCCGCCGCCGGGGCGAGGACCTCGCGCGCGGCACGCCGGCCCTGCGCGCCGGCCGCCTGCTGACGCCGGCCGACCTGGGGCTCGTCGCCTCGCTCGGCCTGCCGCAGGTGGCGGTGCGCCGGCGCCTGCGGGTGGCCCTGTTCTCCACCGGCGACGAGCTGCGCGCGCCGGGGCAGGCGCTGGACCCCGGCTGCGTCTACGACAGCAACCGCACCGGCCTGGCCGCGGCGCTGCAGCGGCTGGGCATGACGGTGCTCGACCTGGGCTTGGTGGCCGACGACCCGGCGGCGCTCGAGGCCACGCTGCGGCAGGCGATGCGTGACGCCGATGTGGTGCTGACCAGCGGCGGCGTCAGCATGGGCGATGCCGACCACACGCGGGCCGTGCTGGCGCGGCTGGGCGAGGTGGCCTTCTGGAAGGTGGCCATGCGGCCGGGCCGGCCTTTCGCGTTCGGGCCGCTGCAGCGTCCGGACGGCGCCGCGCCGATCTGGCTCTTCGCGCTGCCGGGCAACCCGGTGGCGGCCCTGGTCACGTTCTACGTGTTCGCGCGCGAGGCCCTGCTGCAGCTGGCCGGCGCCGCGCCGCGGCCGCTGCCCGCGCTGCAGGCCCGCTGCACCCAGGCGATCCGCAAGCGGCCCGGGCGCACCGAGTTCCAGCGCGCCATCGTCGAGCCGGCCGCCGACGGCCCGGGCTGGCAGGTGCGGCTCACCGGCTCGCAGGGGGCGGGCGTGCTGCGCAGCATGAGCGAGGCCAATGCGCTGCTGGTGCTGCGCCACGACCAGGGCTCGGTGGCTGCGGGCGAGCCGGTGGAGGTGTGGCTGTTCGACGGCCTGGCCTGAGGGCCGCGGCCCGCGGCGTTCAGGTCACCACGCGCACCGGGCCGCGCTGCGGCTCGGGCTCGGCGTCGAAGCGCTCGGCGCCGGTGTAGCAGAGGAAGTGCCGGTTCGCGGCGCGCCCGAACAGCGTCATGCCCAGCCGCGTGGCCAGATCGTGGCCCATGGCCGTGACGCCGTTGCGCGAGACGATGATGGGCACGCCCAGCTGCGCGGCCTTCATCACCATCTCGCTGGTGAGCCGGCCGGTCGTGTAGAAGGCCTTGTCGGCGCCGGCCACGCCGTGCATCGCCATCCAGCCGGCGATGGTGTCGATGGCGTTGTGGCGGCCCACGTCCTCGACGAACATCTCGAGCGCCGCGGCGCCGCCGGCCAGCCGGAACAGCGCGCAGCCATGCACCGAGCCGGCCTTGCGGTGGATGCTGTCCTGCTGGCGCATGGTCTCCAGCATGCGGTGCAGCGTGCCCTGGGCGATGCGGGCACGGGCGGCATCGGGCAGGCTCACGCGGTCGAGCTGCGTCATCACGTCGCCGAACACCGTGCCCTGGCCGCAGCCGGTGGTGACGACGCGGTGCGCGGTCTTGGCGTCGAGGTCGGACAGGCCGCCATGGGTGCGCACGGCGGCGGCGCCCACGTCCCAGTCCACGGTGACCGACTCGACCTCCTGCACGCGCTCGATCAGGCGCTGGTTGCGCAGGTAGCCCAGCACCAGCAGCTCGGGGCAGGCGCCCAGCGTCATCAGCGTGACCAGCTCGCGCCGGTCGACGAAGACCGTCAGCGGCCGCTCGGCCGGGATGTGGATCGTGCGGCGCTCGCCGTACTCGTCGACGATGCCGATCTCGCGCAGCAGCTCGCAGCGCGCGGCCGTCAGCCGCGGCGCACCGGCCACCGGCGGCAGCGCCGGCGCCGGGGGCTCGAGCGCTGCCGGCGTCACTTCTTGGCCAGGGCCGGCGCCGCACCCGGCGCGGCGGCCGAGGCCGGCGGCGCCGGCGTGTAGACGAAGGGCCCGGGGTCGACGCAGGGCGGCGTGGCCACCACCGGCGGCAGCGCCTTGCCGGCCTTGGCCTGCTGCGCGCGGTAGACCGCAGCCACGTGGTCCATGCTCTTGCACAGCAGGTAGGCATCGACCTTGCCCGACCAGGCGGTCTTGGCGGCGGCCTCGGCCGCCTTGGCCTTGGCCTCCTCGCTCGGCGGCGGCAGCTTGGCCAGGGCGGGCGCGGCCAGCGCGGCCAGCAGCAGGGCCGCGCCGAGGCGCAGGCGGGTCGGGCGGGCGGGCAGCGTCATCGCAGGGTCTCCGGGTTGCGGCATCGGGCTCAGGCGCGGGCCGAGGGGCCGCCCAGTCCGGTGTTCGGGGGCGCGGCCAGGGCTGGGGCGGCCGCCGATCGCTGCGCCGGGATCTTGCCCGCCGCGATGTCCTCGTACCACCAGGGGTGGTGGGCGCGGGCCCAGTTCTCGTCGACCCAGCCCTGGCGCATGGCCCGGTAGGCGCCCTTCATGCCGATGCTGCCGATGTAGATATGGCCCATGAACATCGCCATCATGAGCCCGGTGGCCACGCTGTGCACGACGCTGGCCACCTGCATCTGCCCGCGCGTGACGCCCCAGCCCGGAATCAGGCGGTCGAGCACCAGGCCCGAGCCGATGACCACCACCCCCAGCGCGAGCACGCCGCCCCAGAACACCAGCTTCTCGCCGGCGTTGAAGCGGTGCGAAGGCGCCTCGTGGCCGCCGAAGAGGCCGCCGCCGCGGCGCAGCCATTGCCAGTCGCCGCGGCCGGGCAGGTTGTCGCGCACGAAGGTGACGAAGACGATCGCCAGCGAGACCACGAACAGCGGGCCGACGAAGTTGTGCGCCGTCTTCAGCGCGTAGCTGAGCCAGCCGAAGAGCTGCCCGCCCAGCACCGGCAGCAGCAGGAACTTGCCGAAGGCCATCACCAGGCCCGAGACCGCCAGCACCACGAAGGCGATCGCGTTGGCCCAGTGCGCCGAGCGCTCGAACGGGGTGAAGCGCTCGATCGGGCGTCCGCCCTCGGGCACCTCGGTGCCCAGCGGGCCGCGGCGCCAGTAGAACAGCGCGATCGCGCCGGCGACGATCAGCAGCAGCGCGCCGCCGTAGGGCAGCAGCCAGCGGTTGCGCAGCTCGCGCCAGGCCTCGCCGGCCGTGACCGCGCGCGAGCCGGGCAGCTGCACGAAGCGCTGGATCAGCACGCCTTGCTCGGCCCCGGGCAAGGTGCTGATGCCGGCCTGCTCGCCGCTGCGGCGCACCGCGCGCCACAGCGGGGCGTTGTTGCCGGGCTGCACCTGCTCGCGCCGGGCCTCGGTGTCGTCGGGCCGCGGCAGCGCAGCGGAGGCCGCGGCTGCCGGCGCCGCGGCCGCCTGCGCCTGCGCGGTGGCCCAGGGCACCGCGAGCCCCACGGCCAGGCCGGCCGCGAGGAGGAGATGTCGCATCAAGCCCTGCATGGCGGCTCCCGTGCGCTGGCCGCTTCAGCGCGGCGGCATGCGCGTGTACTCGTTCTGCCCGCGCTCGGCGCGGGTGCGCAGCTCGGCACTCCAGCTGGCCTCGTTGCCGGGCGTCCAGCCGGGCGCGGTGTAGGCGGTGGCCGGGCCGATGTAGGCCGGCTGGTCGCCCTTGCGCGGGCCCAGGGTCTGCGGCTTCTCGCCGCAGGCGGCCAGCGCCAGCAGCAGCGCCAGGCCGAGGGCGGCCCGGCCCCCTGCGCGCGGCGTCACGACTTCACCCCCGCGGCGGCCTTGGGCGCGGGCGCGCCACCCTCGCCCGGCTTGCCGTAGGCCGTGCCCCATCCCCAGACCTCGCTCCCCTTGCCGCGCACCATCACGCGCTGCCGGAAGATGTCGGCCACCACGTCGCCGTCGCCGGCCAGCAGGGCCTTGGTGCTGCACATCTCGGCGCAGGCCGGCAGCTTGCCCTCGGACAGGCGGTTACGGCCGTACTTCTCGAACTCGGCGGCGCTGCCGTTGGCCTCGGGGCCGCCGGCGCAGAAGGTGCACTTGTCCATCTTGCCGCGCAGGCCGAACTGCCCGTTGGCCGGGAACTGCGGCGCGCCGAACGGGCAGGCGTAGCTGCAGTAGCCGCAGCCGATGCAGACGTCCTTGTCGTGCAGTACCACGCCCTCGTCGGTGCGGTAGAAGCAATCGACCGGGCACACCGCCATGCAGGGGGCGTCGCTGCAGTGCATGCAGGCCACCGAGATGCTCTTCTCGCCGGGCACGCCGTCGTTCATGGTGACGACCCGGCGCCGGTTCACGCCCCAGGGGATGTCGTTCTCGGCCTTGCAGGCGGTGACGCAGCCGTTGCACTCGATGCAGCGCTCGGTGTCGCAGATGAATTTCATTCGGGCCATGGCGGGTCCTGGTGGCGGTGGGCGTTGGGGGCGTCAGGCGCTGACGCGCTCGATCTGGCAGACCGTGGTCTTGCTCTCCTGCATCATCGTCACGCTGTCGTAGCCGTAGGTGGTGCCGGTGTTGACGGCCTCGCCGCGGATCACGGGCATCGCCCCCTCGGGGTAGTAGGGCGCGAGGTCGGCGCCGTTCCAGTGGCCCGAGAAGTGGAAGGGCAGGAACACCGTGTCCTCGCCCACGCACTCGGTCACGCGCGCCTTCACGCGCAGACCCTTGTAGCCGGCCAGGCCCTGCATCGGCGGCGTGCGCACCCAGACGTCGTCGCCGTCGCGGATGCCGCGGTCGTTGGCGGCGCGCGGGTGGATCTCGACGAACATGTGCTGCTGCAGCTCGGCCAGCCAGGGGTTGGAGCGCGTCTCCTCGCCGCCGCCCTCGTACTCGACCAGGCGGCCGCTGGTCATGATGAGCGGGAAGGTCTTGCCGATGTCGATGTTCTTCTGCTGCACGCTCTTGTACAGCGTGGGCAGGCGCCAGAAGGCCTTCTTGTCGTCGTGCGTGGGGTACTTGGCCACCAGGTCGGGGCGGGTGCTGTACAGCGGCTCGCGGTGCTGCGGAATGGCGTCGGGGAAGTTCCACACCACGGCCCGCGCGCGCGCATTGCCGAACGGGTGGCAGCCGTGCACCTGCATCGCCACGCGGATGATGCCGCCCGAGGGGTCGGTCTTCCAGTTCTTGCCGTCGGCCGCCTTCTGTTCGACCTCGGTGAGATCGCCCCACCAGCCCAGCTTCTTCAGCAGCAGGTGGTCGAATTCGGGGTAGCCGGTCGTGAGGTCGGAGCCCTTGCTGTGCGAGCCGTCGGCCGCCAGCAGCGACTGGCCGTCGCGCTCGACGCCGAAGTTGGCGCGGAAGTTGCCCCCGCCCTCCATCACGTGCTTGCTGGTGTCGTAGAGGTTGGGGCTGCCCGGATGGCGCAGCTCGGGCTTGCCGTAGCAGGGCCAGGGCAGGCCGAAGTACTCGCCGTCGAGCTTGTAGCCGGTGGCCGGGTCGATGCCGCCGCGGGCGCGCAGGGTGCGCGCGTCGAAGACGTGCATGTTGCGCATGTGCGCCTTCAGCCGCTCGGGGCTCTGGCCGGTGTAGCCGATGCTCCAGACGCAGCTGTTGATCTCGCGCAGCACCGACTCGGTCTCGGGCTCGGGCAGACCGCCCTTGCCGGGCACCATCTTGTAGTTCTTGACGAACTCCTTGCCGAAGCCCAGCTTGTCGGCCAGCTGGGTCATGATCATGTGGTCGGTGCGGCTGTCCCACAGCGGCTCGATCACCTTCTCGCGCCACTGCAGCGAGCGGTTGGACGCCGTCACCGAGCCGCTGGTCTCGAACTGGGTGCAGGCCGGCAGCAGGTAGACCGCGCGGTTGGGGTTGAGCTCGCCGGCGGCGCCCGGCATGGCCGCCATCGCCGCGGTGGCCGAGGGGTAGGGGTCGATCACCACCAGCAGGTCGAGCTTGTCCATCGCCCGCTTCATCTCCAGGCCGCGCGTCTGCGAGTTCGGCGCGTGGCCCCAGAACACCAGGCCGCGCAGGTTGCTGTCCTGGTCGATCAGGTCGTTCTTCTCGAGCACGCCGTCGATCCAGCGCGACACGGTCATGCCGGGCTTGGTCATCATGCCCGGCGCGAACTGCTTCTTGATCCACTCGTAGTCGACGTCCCAGACCTTCGCGTAGTGCTTCCAGGCGCCTTCGATCAGGCCGT
>JAGWMW010000112.1 GCA_028871575.1 Burkholderiales bacterium
AAGCAGGCCTCGAGGCTGGGCTCGACGCGGGTGATGACGGCCTTGTAGATGTTGCCCTTGCGCTGCTCGCGCCCTTCGATCTCGGTCTCGAAGTCGAGCAGCTTCTGGCCATCGACGATCGCCAGCCGCCGCTCTTCGGGCTGCGTGGCATTGATCAGCATGCGTTTCATCTGCGCTCCTGTGCGGCGCACGGGCCTTCAGCGGCCGGTGCGCCCGTCCTCACAACGATGCACGAGCAGCGCGGCGAAACCCTGATCGCGAGTGCCCTGGACTGCCGGGTTCCGCCACGGGGGCGGTCAGCGCGGCAGCGTTGGCGCGTGCGGACCGGCAGGCGGCGCGGCAGCGGCCGGTGCCTGCGCCGGTCGCCGCGGATCGCGCGGCGAGGCCCCGCCGCGCACCAGGCCGGCAGCACGGGCTGCATCGGGTGCGGGGGAGTTGGCGTAGGACGGGGACGGCATGGCTGCTGCGGGCGCACCGGGCGCGGGGTGCGAGGCCCTCGAAAGGGAAGGCCTCGGCCCTGAGGATTCACGTGGCCCCAGGCGCCGGGGCACCTGAAGCGGGGTTCGGTCTGCGACTGTCTCTGCCGCCTGCCGCTTGGGGGCCCTGCCGGGTCCTGTGGGTTCCCGGCACTGGCCTGCAGCACAGGCGTTGCATCACTCTTTGCCCGCACGAGGATCGTGCGGTGCGACCCACGCGAGCCCTGGAAGCGGCCGGGTAAACTCCGGCAGATCAAGCACTTGCAGCACCTACGTGGAGCCGTCGATTATAGGGGCCAAAGCCGGCGCCGAAGCGCCTCGGGCGCGGCACCTGACGGTGGACGCCGAATCGGCCGGCCAGCGGCTGGACAACTACCTGCTGCGCGTGCTCAAGGGCGTGCCCAAGACGCATGTCTACCGCGTGATCCGCAGCGGCGAGGTGCGCCTGAACAAGGGCCGCGCCGACGCCGACACGCGCGTGGCCGACGGCGACGACATCCGGCTGCCGCCGCTGCGCCTGCCCGATCGCAGCGAGGCGGCGCCGGCCCCGGCGCGCGAATTCGCGGTGCTGTTCGAGGACGATCATCTGCTGGCCATCGACAAGCCCGCCGGCGTGGCGGTGCACGGCGGCAGCGGCGTGGCCTGGGGCGTCATCGAGCAGCTGCGCCGCGCGCGGCCGCAGGCCCGGTTCCTGGAGCTCGTGCACCGGCTCGACCGCGAGACCTCGGGCGTGCTGCTGCTGGCCAAGAAGCGCAGCGCGCTCATGGCGCTGCAAGAGCAGTTCCGCCGCCGCGAGACGGCCAAGGTCTACGCCGCGCTGGTGTTCGGGGCCTGGCCCGAGTCGTTGAAGGTGATCGACCTGCCGCTGCACAAGGCCAGCGATGCCGCCGGCGAGCGCAACGTGCGCGTGGTGGCGGCCGACCATGCCGACGGCCGGCGCTCGATCACGCTGGTCAAGGTGGCGCATCGCCTGCCCGGCACCACGCTGCTGGACGTGACGATCAAGACCGGGCGCACGCACCAGATCCGCGTCCACCTCGCGCACAGCGGCCACCCCATCGTCGGCGACCCCAAGTACGGCGACTTCGCCCGCAACAAGGCCTGGGCGCGCGAGCAGGGCCTGCCGCGCATGGTGCTGCATGCGCGCGACCTGGCCTTCGATCACCCGGCGGACGGCCGGCGCATCGCGCTGCACGCGCCGCTGCCGCCGGACTGCGCCGGGCTGCTGCCACGATGAAGCCACGATGAAGCCGCGATGAAGCCACGCCGCTTCGACCTCGTCGTCTTCGACTGGGACGGCACGCTGTTCGACAGCACGACGCTGATCGTGCGCTGCATCCAGGCCGCCTGCCGCGACATCGGCGTGCCCGTGCCCGACCCGGCGCAGGCCGCCTACGTCATCGGCCTGGGCCTGCACGATGCGCTGCAGCACGTGGCGCCCGGCCTGCCGCCCGCGCGCTACCCCGAGCTCGGCGCGCGCTACCGCCACCATTACCTGGCCAGCCAGGACGCGCTGGTGCTCTTCCCGGGCACGCTGGAGCTGCTGCAGGCCCTGCGCCAGCGCCAGCACCTGCTGGCCGTGGCCACCGGCAAGAGCCGGCGCGGTCTGGACGAGGCGCTGGCCCATGCGCAGCTGCAGGGCCTGTTCGACGCCACGCGCACCGCCGACGAGACCGCCAGCAAGCCCGACCCGCGGATGCTGCGCGAGCTGATGGCCGAGCTCGGCACCTCGCCCGCTCGCACGCTGATGGTCGGCGACACCACGCACGACCTGCAGCTGGCCGCCAACGCCGGCGCCGCGTGCGTGGCGGTGAGCTACGGCGCGCACGCGCGCGAAGCCTTCGCGCCGCATGCGCCGCTGTTCGTGGCCCACAGCACGCGCGAGCTGCACGACTGGCTGCTGGCGCATGGCTGAGCCGGCGCCCGGGCCCGGCGCCGCCTCGCCGGCGGCGCCCGACGCCCTCTGCCCGCTGTGTCCCTCGCAGGCGCTGGTCGAGCGCGGCCGCGCCTGGGTCTGGGAGGTGCGGCAGTACGGCCAGCCGGTGCGCGCCTTCGCGCTGCGCTTCGACGGCCGGGTGCACGCCTACCTCAACCGCTGCGCCCATGTGCCCACCGAGATGGACTGGCAGCCGGGCGAGTTTCTCGATGCCGACCGGCGCTGGATCCTGTGCTCGATCCACGGCGCCACCTACGAGCCCACCAGCGGCCGCTGCATCGCCGGGCCCTGCGGCCGCGGCCGCCTCACGCCGCTGGCGATCGAAGAGCGCGACGGCATGGTGCTGTGGCGGCCCACGCGCGACATCCGCCCGCTGGGTTCGGAGCCGGCGCCTTGAGCCGCCAGCCCAGTGATCCCGGCGAGCCCGGCGACCGCGTCGCCGTCGCGCTGCAGCACCTGTTGCCCAAGCAGGCCCTGACGCGGCTGGGCGGCCTCGTCGCGCGGGCGCAGGGCGGGGCGGCCACGACGGCCCTGATCCGCTGGTTCGTCCAGCGCTACGGCGTGGACATGGCCGAAGCGGCCGAGCCCGATCCGGCGGCCTACCGCAGCTTCAACGAGTTCTTCACCCGCGCCCTGCGGCCCGGCGCCAGGCCGCTGGCGCCGGCCGACTGGATCTGCCCGGTCGACGGCGCGATCAGCCAGTGCGGGGCCATCGGCGGCGACCGCATCGTCCAGGCCAAGGGCCACGACTACAGCGCGCAGGCGCTGCTGGGGGGCGATGCGGCGCTGGCCCAAGGCTTTCGCGACGGCCATTTCGCCACCCTGTACCTGAGCCCGCGCGACTACCACCGCATCCACATGCCGGCGGCCGGCCGGCTGCGCCGCATGGTGCATGTGCCGGGGCGCCTGTACTCGGTGAACCCGGCCACGGCGCGCGGCGTGCCGGGGCTGTTCGCGCGCAACGAGCGCGTGGTCTGCGTCTTCGAGGGCGAGCGCGGCCCCTGGGCGCTGGTGCTGGTGGGGGCCACCATCGTCGGCAGCATGGCCACCGTCTGGCACGGGGTGGTCAATCCGCCGCGGCCGGCGCAGCCGCGCCGCTGGGACTATGCCGAGGCGGCGGTGGCCCTGCCGCAGGGCGCCGAGATGGGCCGCTTCCTGCTCGGCTCCACCGTGGTGCTGCTGTGGCCGAGCGGGCCGCTGCGCTTTGCCGCCGGCTGGCAGCCGGGCTTGCCGGTGCGCCTGGGCCAGGCGATGGCGGCCTGGGGCTGAACGCCAAAAGCCCCTCAGCCCGTCAGCCGCTCAGCTGCTCAGCCCCTCAGCCGAACAGGCCCGGTGCGGCGCCAGGGTCGCCGTCCTCGCTGTAGAAGCACGACGGGCAGACCGCGCGGTAGCGCTCGTTGCTGCCGATCACCACCTGCTCGCCGTCCTGCACGCGCCGGCCCTGGTCGTCGATGCGCAGGTTCATCGAGGCCTTGCGGGCGCAGGCGCAGATGGTCTTCATCTCCTCCAGCTCGTCGGCCAGCGTCAGCAGCGCCGCCGCGCCGGGGAAGGCCTCGCCGCGGAAGTCGCTGCGCAGGCCCCAGCACAGCACCGGCAGGCCGTGCCGGTGCGCCAGCCGGTGCAGCGCGCGCACCTGCGCCGGGCTCAGGAACTGGGCCTCGTCGATCAGCAGGCAGGCCAGGCCCGGGCCCAGGCCGGCGGCGTCGAACACGGTGTCGGGGCCGAAGGTCTCCACGCGCCGCTGCAGGCCCAGGCGCGAGCCGATCAGGCCCGGGCCGGCGCGCGCATCGTGCGCGGCCGTGAACAGGCGCACGCGCAGGCCGCGCTCTTCGTAGTTGTGCGCCGCCTGCAGCAGCGCGGTGGACTTGCCGGCGTTCATCGCCGCATAGCGGAAGTAGAGCTTGCTCACGCCGGCACTGTAGCGGCCGGCCCCCGATCTGCGGGCCCGATGCCGCGCTGTTCGGCGCTTCGGCCCGCGCCGCCGCCGCCTACGATTTCGGCATGATCGATCCGACCTCGCGCACCGGCCGCTGCCTGGCCGCCGCCTTGCTGGCGGCCAGCGCCCTGCTGGCGATGCCGCCGGCCCGGGCCGGCGACGGCAAGCTGCTGCTGACCGGCGGCGTCAGCAGCATCGACGGCGCCGCCGGCGGCGGCCTCACGCCCTGGGCCCTGACCGGCACCTACGCCAGCGCTGGCCAGTGGGGCGTCTCGGCTTTCGCGACCACGGCCCGCACCCAGGACTACGGCCTGGCCGTGGCCGGGGCGGCCGCGACCTGGAACGACCGCATCGAGCTGTCGGCCGCGCGGCAGGACTTCGACACCCGCGCCAACCTCGCCCCGCTCGGCCTGGCCGGCCTGCACCTGAAGCTGGACGTGGTGGGCCTGAAGTGGCGGCTGGCCGGCGAGGCCATCCTCGACAGCGACCGCTGGATGCCGCAGATCGCTGTCGGCGTGCTGCGCAAGCGCGTCGACGCCGGTGCGCTGGCGCCCACGCTCACCGGCGCCCTGGGGGCGCGCACGGCCGGCACCGAGGTCTACCTCAGTGCGACCAAGCTGTTCCTGGCGCCGGGTCTGCTGGCCAACCTCACGCTGCGCGCCACCCAGGCCAACCAGGGCGGCCTGCTGGGTTTCGGCGGCGCGCAGGGGCAGGGCCGGCGGGTCGAGCCCGAGTTCTCGCTCGCCTGGCTGGCCAGCCGGCACCTGGCCCTGGGCGTCGAAGGCCGGGCCCAGCCCGACAACCTGGACCGCAGCGTGCTCGGCACCGGGGCGCTGAAGGCCGACGCCTGGATCGACGCCTTCGTCGCCTGGGCGCCGAGCAAGACCGTCTCGCTGACCCTGGCCTGGGTCGACCTGGGCCGCATCGTGCCGGCGCTGCAGCCGCGGCGCCAGAGCGGCACCTACCTGTCAGCACAGCTGGCGTACTAGCCCAGGAGGATCCGCCCATGCGACGCCCCTTCCTGCGCCTGGCCGGCGCCCTGCTGCTGGGCGCCGCCGGCGCTGCCGGCCCTGCCCACGCCGCCGGCGTTGCCCCCGCGGCCGACGACAGCCTGTACCGCGCCCTCGGCGGGCAGGCCGGCATCGCCGCGTTGATGTCGGACTTTGCGCAGCGCCTGAAGCAGGACCCCGTGATCGGCCACTTCTTCGACCACACCGTGGCTCGAGGGCTGGCCGATTCGCTGGCCGAGCAGGTGGGCGCGCTCAGCGGCGGCCCCGTGGTCTACCGCGGGGCGCGCATGGACAAGGCGCATGCCGACCTGGGCATCGGCCGCGCCGACTTCAACCGCCTGGTCGAGGTGCTGCAGGACACGATGGACGCCCGCGGGCTGCCGTTCCACACCCAGAACGAGCTGCTGGCGCTGCTGGCGCCGATGTACCGCCAGATCGTGACGCGCTGAAGCGCGGTGCGCCGGGCCCGCCGCGCCGTCAGGCCAGCAGCAGCCCGCGCCGCTCGATGAAGTGCACCACCTCGGCCAGCCCCTGGCGCGTGCGCAGGTTCGTCATCACGTAGGGCCGGCGCGCTTGCTCGCCCGCATGGTCGGGCCGCATGCGCTGCGTGTCGGCTTCCATCACCGCCAGGCTGGCGCCGACGTGGGGCGCCAGGTCGGTCTTGTTGATCACCAGCAGGTCGCTCTTGGTGATGCCGGGCCCGCCCTTGCGCGGGATCTTCTCGCCCGCGGCGACGTCGATCACGTACAGCGTCAGGTCGCTCAGCTCGGGGCTGAAGGTGGCGGCCAGGTTGTCGCCACCCGACTCGATGAACACGACGTCGGCCTGCGGAAACTGCTCGAGCAGCCGGTCCACCGCCTCGAGGTTGATCGAGGCGTCCTCGCGGATCGCGGTGTGCGGGCAGCCGCCCGTCTCCACGCCCACGATGCGCTCGGGCGCGAGCGCGCCGGCCACGGTGAGCAGGCGCTGGTCTTCCTTGGTGTAGATGTCGTTCGTCACCACCACCAGGTCCCAGCGCTCGCGCATGGCCTTGCACAGCATCTCGACCAAGGTCGTCTTGCCCGAGCCCACCGGGCCGCCCACGCCCACGCGCAGCGGCGGCCGCTTCTTGGTGCGGCCCGGGATCGCATGCAGCTTGTTCATGCGTTCGATGATGCACGAAGCGGGGCCGCGGGCGGCCGGCCGGCGATGTCACCGCCCCGTCACCCCCGCGCCCTTGGCACCGGGGACGGGCGCTCCCTACATTGCAGTCATCGCAACGATGACGCGCTGCAGCCCGGCGCGAGGGAGTTCTCATGACGTTCAAGCGCCTCCACACCGTGTTGCCGGCGCTTGCGCTGGGCCTGGGCACGGCGGCCGCATCGGCCGCGCCGGTGTCCTTCTTCGACGGCACCTTCAATCTCGCCAACTACAGCCAGCTCAGCTACACCACCGACCCGACGGTCACCATCACGGCGAGCCAGCTCACCAGCGGCGGCAACCCGGGCGATGCGCTGTCGGTGCAGTTCGCGATACCGGGCGGGCCGGTGTCGCTGGAGTCCTACCAGGGGTTCGTCAACACCGCCTTCACGTACGACCCGTCGGTGCAGGGGCCGGTGGCGGGCATCGACTTCTCCTCCGATCGCTACGTCGACTACGGCAGCGTGCTCAACCCGCTGATCACGACCCTCTCGCGGCCGCTGCTGCTGCAATCGGGTCAGGCCTACCTGGCGCCGTTCCTCGACCCCCAGGTGCGCAGCGCCTGGTTCACCAGCGCGAAGAGCGGGCTGACCGCGGCCGACTTCGCCGGCTTCGACTTCGGCACCGGCGCGATCAACGCCGCGGCGCATCCCGACTTCTCGGCCGGCGGCGCGCCGATCGAGTTCGGCCTGGCCTCGCGCCTGCTGCTCAATCTGCCGACGGGCCTGGGCGCCCCACTGACCGCCGAATATCGCTTCGACAACCTGGCCATCACGCTGAACCCAGCCGCCACCGTGCCCGAGCCGCCCACCTGGGCCCTGATCGGCCTGGCCCTGCCGGCGCTGCTGTGGCGCCGGCGGCCGTCAGCGGCGCGGCCCTCGGCCGCATAGCGGCGCCGCGGCCGGTGCAGCGCGACCCTCAGTCGCGCAGCGGCCGGCGCAGCGCGGCCACCAGGGCCGGCCAGCGGGCGTCGCCGCGCAGGCTGCGCAGGCTGGTGTCGGCGGCGATCAACATCGCGTTCGGGTCGGCCTCGGCGATGGCCTGCCCGAGCAGCGCGTAGGCGGCGTCGGTGCGGCCGCAACGCGCCGCCACCACGGCGCGCATGTAGGGCGACAGCGGCGCCCCGCCGTCCTGCAGCGGCTGCATCAGCGCATCGGCCTCGTCCAGGCGGCCTGCGCTGGCCAGCGCCGCGGCCAGCCCGGCGATGCAGCCCGGGTGGCCCGGCGCCAGCGCGCCCGCACGCCGGTAATGCTCGATCGCGGCCTGCGGCTGGCCGCGCTCGAGCGCCAGCACGCCGGCCAGGCCCACCAGGCCCAGGCTCTCGGGGGCCAGGTCGAGCGCCGCGTCGAGCTCGGCCTGCGCGTCGTTCAGCCGGCCCTGCCCCAGGCGCAGGTTGACCAGGTGCATGCGGGTGTTCAGGTACAGCGGGTCGAGCGCGCGCGAGCGCGCCAGCGCGGCCTCGGCGGCCTCGAACTCGCCCCGCGCCACCAGGTGGCAGCCCCAGGCCGAATGCACGAAGGCGAGCTCGGGCGCCAGCGCCGCGGCGCGCCTGAAGCGGCGCACGGCGGCCGGCCAGTCGTGCCTGAACTGGTGCTCGATCGCGCCCAGCAGCGTCAGCGCCACGGCGTGGTCGGGCTCCAGGTCCAGCGCGCGCTGCAGCGCCTCGGCCGCATGGTCGGCGGCCTCGCGCGGCGCGCGATACCAGCCCACGGCCAGGTTGAACCAGGCGCGGCCGGCACCCACCAGGGCCGGCGCATGGTCGGGCGACTCGCGCAGCGCGGCGTCGAAGCGCGACAGCGCCTGCGCCAGCGTCTGCGCCGACAGCGGCTGGCGCAGGAAATGCTCGCCGCGCTCGACCAGGTCGCGCGCCCGGCGCGTGGCGTCGGCCGGATGCCGCGGCGCCTCGCGCCGGGCCAGCAGTGGCACGTAGCTGCCCACCGGCAGCTCGATGCGCAGCGGCGATTCGCGGCCCTCGGCGCGGTAGTACTCGTCCAGGCGCTTGCGCAGGCGGCGCGTCTCGACGCGCACGATCGAGTCCTGCCGCGGGTCGAATCGGCCCGGTGCGCGGCCGAACACCTCCACCGCCAGCAGCGATTCCTTCAGCGTGGCCGGCTCGCCGCCGAGCGTGCGCTCGACCAGGTGGCGCAGCAGCGCGCGGTGGCGGCGCGAGCCGCGGAACGCAGCGCTGGCCTCGATCTGCGCCAGCGCCAGCGCCACCGGCTCGGTCGGCGGGGTGTCGGAGGCGGGGTCGGTGTCGTCGCGTTTCACGGCCGGGCTGCGGGGATGGGGAGGGCCTGCGCTGGGGAATCCGCGCGGGTGCGCTGGTGAACCGGCTCGCGCGCCCGAGCCAGGCTCTTATAGCGTGCCGCGGGGTCCCCGGCGATGACGGGGCGCTCAGGACCTGAACAGGCGCGAGTACTGCGTCTCGTGTTGCGCGCCCAGGATCGCCAGCATCGGCAGATGCGCCTGCCACTGGCCCTCGGGCCGCTGCGCGGCCTGCGCGACCACGCCGGGCAAGGCGGCCGCCAGCCGCGAGAGGATGCGCTGCGCCGCCGCCTGGCCCAGCGGCACGGCCTTCATCGCCGCCTGCACCATGTTCTCGGCCCAGCCCCAGGCACAGGCCAGCAGCGCCTCGCGCGGCGCCGCGCCGCCCAGCGTGGCGGCCAGCGCGAAGGCCACCACCCACTGCGGCGCCGGGGTCAGTGCCGCCAGCTGCGCCACGCGGGGGTCGGCGGCCTGCTCGCCGTTGCGCAGCCAGTCGAGCAGGGCGCGGCCCATCTGCTCGGCCTGCGCGCGCTGCTCGGCCGTCTCGCGCGTGCGGCGCACCCAATCGTTCAGTGCCGCCGCGCGGCCGCTGTCGCCCGAGCGCCAGGCTTCGCAGGCGGCGGCCAGCACCGGCAGCTCGGCGCGCGCCAGGCCCAGGTCCAGCTGCGACAGCAGCCAGTCGGCGGCGGCCGCTTCGTCGTCCACGAGGCCGGCCTCGACGGCCGCCTCGAGCCCCTCGGAGTAGCTGAAGCCGCCCACCGGCAGCGCCGGCGAGGCCAGCCACAGCAACTGCAGCAGCGTCGCCGGCGGCAGGCTCATTCAGCGGCCCGGGTCAGGGCCGTGGCCATGCCCGCGGCCGTGCTCGTGCTCATGGCCATCTTCGTGCTCATGGCCGTGCTCATGGCCGTGGCCATGTTCGTGCGCATGGCCATGTTCGTGCTCGTGCCCGTGGCCGTGCGCCGGCCCGGCCTGGTAGGCCCCGCCCTCGGGCTCGAAAGGCGCGCTGGCCTCGGTCACGATCAGGTGCATGCGGCGCAGCATGTCCGCCAGCACCGGGTCGGGCTCGATCTGCAGCCGCTCGGGCTGGAGCTCGACGGCCACGTGCCGGTTGCCCAGGTGGTAGGCGGCGCGCAGCAGGTCGGCCGGCGCGCCGTGCTCGGGGCAGGGCCGCACCACCAGCACCGGCTGCGGCGCGGCCTGCACGACGACGAGCGAGCCGTCCTCGGCCACCAGCACGTCGCCGCCGCGCAGCACGGTGCCCCGCGGCAGGAAGACGCCGATCGCGCGGCCCTGCGAGTCGGTGGCCTCGAAGCGGCTGCGCTGGCGCCGGTCCCAGTCCAGCGCCAGCGTGGCGGCGCGGCGCCGCAGCGCGGTTGCGAGCCCGCGCCCCTGGGGCATCACCTTGTCGGCAGTGAGCATGGCGCGCCTCAGAAAAGGAAGTACTTCTGCGCCAGCGGCAGCAGGGTGGCCGGGTCGCAGGTCAGCAGCTGGCCGTCGGCGCGCACCTGGTAGGTCTGGGCGTCGATCTCCATCCGCGGCAGCCAGGCGTTGTGCACCATGTCGGCCTTGGTGACGCGGCGGCAGCCGCGCACCGCGGCCAGGCGCTTGTGCAGGCCGAGCTGCTCGCCGAGCTCGTCCTCGAGCGCGCTGTGGCTGACGAAGGTCAGGCTGGTCGCGCCGACCAGGCGGCCGTAGCTGCCGAACATCGGCCGGTAGTGCACCGGCTGCGGCGTCGGGATGCTGGCATTGGCGTCGCCCATCAGCGCCGCGGCGATGAAGCCGCCCTTCAGCACCAGGCTGGGCTTGACGCCGAAATAGGCCGGCCGCCACAGCACCAGGTCGGCCCATTTGCCGACCTCGATGCTGCCCACCTCGTGCGCGATGCCGTTGGCGAGCGCGGGGTTGATGGTGTACTTGGCGATGTAGCGCTTGACGCGGAAGTTGTCGTGCCGCGCCGTGTCTTCGGGCAGGGTGCCGCGCTGGCCCTTCATCTTGTGCGCCGTCTGCCAGGTGCGCAGGATGACCTCGCCGACCCGGCCCATGGCCTGGCTGTCGCTGCTCATCATGCTGATCGCGCCCAGGTCGTGCAGCACGTCCTCGGCGGCGATGGTCTCGCGCCGGATGCGGCTCTCGGCGAAGGCCAGGTCCTCGGCGATGCCCGGGTCGAGGTGGTGGCACACCATCAGCATGTCCAGGTGCTCGTCCACGGTGTTGGCCGTGTA
>JAGWMW010000291.1 GCA_028871575.1 Burkholderiales bacterium
TGGTCTTCCCAGTAGCCGCCGGGGTAGGTGTTGGTGACGTACAGCGCCTGGATGTGCTTCGGGTTCTTGTAGCCCAGCTTGGTGGGCATGCGCAGCTTCATCGGGAAGCCGTACTTCGGCGGCAGCACCTGCCCGTCGTAGGTCAGCGCCAGCAGCGTCTGCGGGTGCAGCGCGGTGGCCATGTCGATGCTCGTGTGGTAGTCGTCGGCGCACTTGAAGCCGACGTACTTGGCGCTGGTGTCGGCGCCCACGCGCTTGAGGAAGCTGGCGAACGGCACGCCGCCCCATTTGCCGATGGCGCTCCAGCCTTCGACGCAGATGTGGCGCGTCACCTGGTCGGCCTGGGGCATGGCGCGCAACTCGGCCAGGGTCCAGCGGCGACGGTCGGCCACCAAGCCCGCGACCTCCAGGCGGAAGCTGTCGCCGTCGACGACGCGGACCTGGTCCTCGCCGTAGTAGGCGTTGAACGGGAACGGCCGGGTGATCATGGACTCGGGATAGGTCGGCGCCAGGCGCCGGCCGTCGAAAAGCAGTGCCTGCACCTCGTCGTTGAAGCGCGAGATGCGCAGCAGGGCCCGCTCGACGCTGGCGTCGTCGTCGATCTGGCAACCCGTCAGCAGGCCCAGGCCGCCGAGGGTCAGGCTGCGCGCGAAGAAGGCGCGGCGGGCGGGCTGCTGGATGCGCGAGACGGCCTCGCGGACGATCAGGTCGGCGTCGGCGCGCAGGGGCGCCTTGCGCTGGGGGCGGGGGAACATCGGCGATCTCCGGTTTCAGCGGCCGCGGATCATGGCCAGCAGGGTGCGTGGCACGAGCGCCACCATGACCAGGTGCACGGCGACGAAGCCCACCAGGCCGGCCATCGCGACAAAGTGCACCCGGCGGGCGGTGTCGTAGCCGCCCAGCAGCTCGCGCAGCAGCGGGAACTGCACCGACTTCCACAGCACCAGCCCCGACAGCACGATGAGCAGCGTGTCCAGGCTGACGAAGACATAGGCCAGCCGCTGCACCCCGTTGTAGGTGTGCGGATCGGCATGCGACAGGCGGCCGCGCAGCGCGGCCCGAAGGTCGGCCCACACCGTGCGCGCACTGATCGGCCAGAACTTGCGCCTGGCGCGGCCCGTGGCCGCGTTCAGGCCGAGGTAGACGAGGCCGTTGGCCAGCAGCAGCCACATCGCGGCGAAGTGCCACTGCAGCGCCCCGCCGAGCCAGCCGCCGAGCGTGAGCGCGGGCGGGAAGCGGAAATCGAAGAGGGGCGCGGCGTCGTAGATGCGCCAGCCCGACATCACCATCAGCACCACGGCGACGGCGTTCAGCCAGTGCGCCAGGCGCAGCCAGGACGGGTGGACCGTGCGCGCAGCCGCCGCGTGGGCGGCCGGGCCTGGCGGCAGGGACTCGGCGGGACGTGCAGGCGTGGTGGGCATCATGCCCCTGTGTCGCGGGGGCCGCGCCCTTCTTACAGCCGGCTCGGCCCCGCCCTGCCCCGCGGCGCCATCAGCCGGCCGGCGCCCGCCGAAACCCGGCCGAGGCCGCCATCAGCTCCCGCGTGTACGCCGCCTGCACCCGCTGCGCGGCCAGGTCGGCCGCGGCCAGCGTCTCGACCACCCGCCCGCGCTGCATCACCAGCAAACGCTCGCACAGGTGCGAGACCACCGCCAGGTCGTGGCTGACCATCAGGAAGCTCAGGCCGCGCTGCGCGCGCAGGGCCTCGAGCAGGTTCAGCACCTCGGCCTGCACCGAGGCGTCCAGCGCCGAGGTGGGTTCGTCCAGCAGCAGCAGCTGCGGCTCGAGGATGAGCGCGCGCGCGATGGCCACGCGCTGGCGCTGGCCGCCCGAGAGCTGGTGCGGATAGCGGAACCGGAAGCCTTCGCCCAGCCCCACCTCGTCCAGCGCGCGCTCGATGCGGCGCTCGCGCTCGTCGCCGCGATCCAGGCCGTGGATCGCCAGCGGCTCGGCCAGCAGCCGGTCC
>JAGWMW010000113.1 GCA_028871575.1 Burkholderiales bacterium
TGATCCGCGTGGTCAGGCCGCCGGCGGACGGCCTCGGCCGCGCGCCAGCCGGCGCCGGGCGGCCAGCGCCGCCAGCGCCGCCAGCGTCGCCAGCGCGCCCAGCCCCAGCGGCCACAGCCCTGCCCGCGCAGCCCACCACGCATAGGGCGTGATCCCGTTGCGCCCCTGCACGCGGCCGCGCAGCACGCCGCGCGTGTAGGGCGGCAGCTCGGCCGTGACCCGGCCGCGGTAGTCGATCATCGCGGTGGCCCCGGTGTTGGTCGAGCGCAGCATCGGGCGCTGGAACTCCAGCGCGCGCAGGCGCGAGATGTTCAGGTGCTGCGGGATCGCCTCGGTGTCGCCGAACCAGGCGATGTTGCCGATGTTGACGAAGGCCGTGGGGGCGGTGGCGGGGTCGGCGAAGCGCCGGGCCAGGGCCTCGCCGAACAGGTCCTCGTAGCAGATGTTGGGCGCCAGCCGCTGGCCCAGCACGGCGAACGACGGCGGGTTGGCGACGCCCCGCTCGAAGTCCCCCAGCGGGATGTGCATCAGGTCGGTGAACCAGCGGAAACCCCAGGGGATGAACTCCCCGAAGGGCACCAGGTGCCGCTTGTCGTAGCGGTACGGCGGCCCGGCCGACAGCCCGGCCACCGAATTGGTGTAGCCGTGGTCGAAGTCGCCCAGCGGCACGCCCACCAGCGCGGCGCGGCCGCCCGCGGCGAAGCGCTGGCGCAGCGCCTGCCAGTAGCCGGGCGCGAACTCGTCCAGCTGCGCCGGCAGCAGCGGCACGGCGGTCTCCGGCGCCACGGCCAGCTCGGTGCGGGCCTCGACCAGGTGCTGCGCGACCCAGGCCAGGGTCTCGGCCATGTGGTCGAGATCGAACTTCTCGTTCTGCTTCACGTCGGTCTGCAGCAGCGCCACCGAGAAGTCGCCCGCGGGCACCGTGAACCGGTCGGGCAGCGCGGCAGCGGCCAGCGCCAGCGCTGCGGCCAGCGCCGCCGGCACCCAGGCCCGCTGCCGCAGCAGCAGCACCAGGGCAGCCGCGGCCGCGGCCATCCAGGCCCCGATCCCGTAGACCCCGACCCAGGGCGCCAGGGCCGCCAGCGGCGAGTCGACCTGCGAGTAGCCCGCCGCGACCCAGGGGAAGCCGGTGAACAGCACCCCCCGCGCCAGCTCGGCCAGCAGGAAGAGCGCGCCGAACCGCAGCGCGTCGCTGCCGCGGCCGCAGCGCCCGTGGGCGTAGGCCGCCGCCGCCGCCGCCAGGTACAGAGACAGGAAGCCGCACAACAGCGCCACCGCCAGCGCCGACAGCAGGGCCGGCAGGCCGCCGTAGCGGTGCATGCTGATGTAGAGCCACCAGACGCCGGCCACGAGCCAGGCCGTGCCGTAGCACCAGCCCAGCAGCGCGGCGCGGCGGCGCGAGGCGGCGCCATCGAGCAGCGCCACCAGCAGGGCCAGCGCCAGCAGCGGCAGCGGCCACAGCCGCGTGTGCGTGTAGGCCAGGGTCTGCACCGCACCGGCGGCCAGCGCCAGCAGCGGCGCTGCGTAGCGGGAGTCGCCCAGGCGCTGCAGCCGCACCGGCCACGGCCCGGTGGCGCGGCCGGGCGATGCGCGCCCGCTCAATCGACGTCGCCGCCGTCGGCGCTGCTGGCCGGGCCCGGCTCGCGCCGCACCCGGAACCAGCGCACGGCGCCGCCGCGGGTGATCATGACCGTGAAGCGCAAGGGCCCCAGCGTCACCGACTCGCCGCGCCGCGGCACCCGCCCCAGGTGGTCGGCCACGAGGCCGCCGATGGTCTCGAACTCGCCCTCGGCCAGGCCGCAGCCGAAGGCCTCGTTGACGGCCGCGATGGCCACGTCGCCGGCCACGCGGTGGCTGCCGTCGGCCAGCGTGTAGATGCCGCTTTCCTGCTCCTGCTCGTCGAACTCGTCCTCGATCTCGCCGACGATCTCCTCCAGCACGTCCTCGATCGTGATCAGGCCGGCGGTGTTGCCGAACTCGTCGATCACGATGGCAAGGTGGTTGCGGTTGCTGCGGAAGTCGCGCAGCAGCTCGTTCAGGCGCTTGCTCTCGGGCACGAACACGGCCGGTCGCAGCAGCGTGCGCAGGTTCAGCTCGGGCGCGCGCTGCAGCTTCAGCAGGTCCTTGGCCATCAGGATGCCGATGACGTTCTCGCGCCGGCCCTCGTAGACCGGGAAGCGCGAATGCGCGGTCGAGATGACCGAGTGCAGCAGCTCGTCGTAGTCGGCGCCGATGTCCAGCAGGTCCATGTGCGGTGCCGGCACCATCACGTCGCCGGCGATCAGGTCGGCCATGCGCAGCACGCCTTCGAGCATCAGCCTCGACTCGGGCTCGATCAGCTCGCGGTTCTCGGCATCGGCCAGGGTGCGGATCAGCTCGGCCTTGCTGTCGGGGCCGGGCGAGAGCCTCTCGACCAGGCGCTCGAACAGGCTGCGCCGGTCGCGGCGCTCGGGCGGGGGGTCCCCTCGCGCGCCGGACGAGGCGCGCGCGGACCGGCCGGGGGCAGGGTCGGACACGTAGGGTGCCGGCAGTGGGGAAGAGGAAAGAATAACCGAGCCCGCCCGCGCGTCGCCTTGACAGCCCCCGGCCCTTGCAAGACAGTCTTCGACCCCCATCTGCGCCGATTGCCCTAACCGCGATCGCCCACCATGCCCGCCCCCTCCCCTGGAACCAGCCCCGGCAAGACGCCCGGCAAGAGCCCCGGCCTCATTCCCGCCACGATCCTCACCGGCTTCCTCGGCGCGGGCAAGACCACCCTGCTCAAGCGCGTGCTGTCCGAGGCGCATGGCCAGAAGATCGCGGTGATCGAGAACGAGTTCGGGGCCGAGAACATCGACAACGACATCCTCGTCGCCGACACGAACGAGCAGATCATCCAGATGAACAACGGCTGCGTCTGCTGCACGATCCGCGAGGACCTGCGCACGACGCTGGCCGACCTGGCCGAGCGGCGGCGCAAGGGCGAGCTCGATTTCGAGCGCGTGGTCATCGAGACCACGGGCCTGGCCGATCCCGGCCCGGTGGCGCAGACCTTCTTCGTCGACGACGAGATCGCCGAGCAGTACCTGCTGGACAGCGTGCTGACCCTGGTCGACGCCAAGCACGCCCAGACCCAGCTCGACCAGCGCCAGGAGGCGCGGCGTCAGATCGGCTTTGCCGACCAGATCTTCATCAGCAAGACCGACCTCGTCGATGCCGACGCGGTGCAGGCGCTCAAGCACCGGCTCGCGCACATGAACCCCCGCGCGCCGCAGCAGGCGGTGCATTTCGGCGAGGTGCCGATCGCGCGCGTGTTCGACCTCAAGGGCTTCAACCTCAATGCCAAGCTCGACATCGACCCCGGGTTCCTGGACGCCGACGAGGGCCATGGCCACGGCCATCACGACGACCACGCTCACCACGACCACGGAGACGGCGAGGCCTGCGACCACCCCCACCACCACGCCCACGACGACGACGTGAAGTCCTTCGTCTTCCGCAGCAGACGCGCCTTCAATCCGGCCAAGCTGGAGGACTTCCTGGGCGCGATGGTGCAGGTCTACGGGCCGAAGATGCTGCGCTACAAGGGCGTGCTGCACATGAAGGGCAGCGACCGCAAGGTGATCTTCCAGGGCGTGCACCAGCTGATGGGCAGCGACCTCGGCCCCAAGTGGGCGCCGGGCGAGGACAAGGGCAGCAAGATGGTGTTCATCGGCATCGACCTGCCGCGCGAGTTGCTGCTGCAGGGCCTGGAGCAATGCCTGGTCTGAACACGCCGTCGCGACCCGCCGCGGCACCGCCGCCGCGGCCTCGCGCGACACGGCGGCAGGGCCGGGGGGCGTGGCTACAATCCGCGCGCCCTGAAGAGCCTGGTCCTGGGGCGCGCCCCGCCGCCGGCGGGGCCGCAAGCCCGATCCAGCGATGCCGACAGGCGAGGAGGTTCACGTGATCAAGCCACCGGCCAAGGCAGCCGCCGCCCCAAGCGCGGCCAAGACTGCAAAGCCCGCCGCCAAGCCGGCGGCCGCCGCCCCCGTGGCGGTGGCCGAGCCCCCGGTCAAGACCGCGGCGGCCAAGGCGGCCAGCGCCAAGTCGGCGGCCAACAAGGCCCCGTCGGCGCCGCGCGAGATGAGCCCCAGCAGCACGCTGGCGCCCTCGTCCAACCGTTTCACCGACCGCTTCGCGCCGGCGCGGGCACCGATCCGACCCACGAGCGAAACGGCCGAGCCGCCCAAGGCCGCCCACAAGCCCGATCCCAAGCTGGCCAACGCCTGGAAGCACAAGGCCGGGCGCGACCTGACCGAGGCCGAGCTGCTCGCGATGCCCGACAGCGAGTACATGAACGACAAGCAGCTCGACTTCTTCCGCGCCCGGCTGCAGCAGCAGAAGGACGACCTGCTGTCCAACGCCGGCGAGACGACCGAGCACCTGCGCGAGGACACCTCCATCGTGCCCGACCCGGCCGACCGCGCGACGATCGAGGAAGAGCATGCGCTGGAGCTGCGCACGCGCGACCGCGAACGCAAGCTGCTCAAGAAGATCGCCCAGAGCATGGCGCGGCTGGAAAGCGGCGACTACGGCTTCTGCGACGAGACCGGCGAGCCGATCGGCCTGGCCCGGCTGATGGCGCGGCCCACGGCGACGCTGTCGCTGGAGGCCCAGCAGCGGCGCGAGCTCAAGCAGAAGATGTTCGGCGATTGAGCGGTGCTGCGCGCGCGCTAGTTCACGCGCGCGGCTCCGCGCCCCGGGGTACCCCCGGAGTACCATTCCGGGTCATGGCCGAAAACGAGAGCTTCTTCCGCAAGGTGGTCCGGTTCGTTGCAAACCCGGCCACCGACTGGACGGACCTCAACTCGCGCCAGGAAGATTCGCGCGAGCTCGAGGTCGAGAAGTCCGAGCTCAAGGCCATGATCGAGCGCAAGCGCCGCAACGACTTCGTGCGCAAGCGCGAATTCGACGTGCTGCGCCGCGTCCGCCGCGAGGGGCTGTCGCCCGAGCAGCTCGCAGCGCTGGGCGGCTCCTCGCGGCTGGACGATTCCGAGGCCCGGCTGCCCGACAGCGACGCACAGCGCCCGTCGGGCGTGAAGGCCAAGATCGACGAGATCGAGCAGCAGATGGTGGGCGAGGGCGGCTTCAACTCCACCCGCAGCCGCCCCATCGGCCTGCGCGGGCCCGGCAGCCGGCCCGGCGGTCTGCCGCCGCCGCGCGACACGGTGCTGGATTCCGGCCGCGGCGCGCCGGTGCTGCGCGACGACGACGCCCTGCCCGCACTGCCCCCCCTGCCCCCGGCCCACCTGCCGCCCGCGGCTCCGCCCTCGCGCGTGCAGATGGCCCCGGGCCTGCCGCCGCTGGCACCGGCGGCACCCCCGGTGGCCGGCCTGCCGCCGCTGAACCCGATGTCGTTCGAGAGCCTGACCGCCTCGGCCGCCGACGGCGCCGCCAGCGAGTTCGGGCAGGCCCTGGCGGTCGAAGTCAGCGAGGTCGTGCACGACCCCGACCTGGACGAAGCCGTCATCGCCTTCGCCAATGCCGACTTCACCCAGTGCGAGCAGTCGCTGCAGCGCATCACCGGGCCGGCCGGGCCGCGCGCGCAGCATGCCGAGACCTGGCTCGTGCTGTTCGACCTGTACCGGGCCACCGGCCAGCAGCAGCGCTTCGAGAGCCTGGCCATGGACTACGCGCACCAATTCGGCTGGTCGGCGCCGCAGTGGTATTCGCTGCCGCGGCTGGTGGCCGAGGCCGCGGCCGACGAGCCGATGGTCAGCGCGGCCGCGGCCACCCGCGGCCACGGCGACGTGGGCTGGATCTGCCCCGAGCATCTGGACATCGACGCCGTGGCGCGCCTGCGCTCGCAGACGCTGCAGATGCCCCTGCCCTGGGTGTTCGACTGGAGCGCGCTGCGCCGCATCGACGCCGAGGCCGCGATGCAGCTGTCGATGCTGATGCGGCTGTGGTCGGGCCAGGCGCTGGAGCTGCGCTGGGTGGGCGGCGACCGCCTGTTCTCGGTGCTGCAGGAAGCCGCCCCCACCGGCGTGCGCGACGCCGACCCGGCCTTCTGGCTCACGCGGCTGGACGCGCTGCGCCTGGCCAACCGCGCCGACCAGTTCGACGAGGCCGCGATCGACTACTGCGTCACCTACGAGGTGAGCCCGCCCTCGTGGGAGCCCACGCGCTGCAAGGTGCACATCAGCGGCTCGGGGCTGTCCACCCGCACGCCGCCGATGTCGATGGTCAGCGAGGTCTCCACCAGCTTCCTCGAATCGGGCCTGGCCGACGAGACCCCCGGCGTCGAGGTGGCGCATGTCGAGCTCTCGGGCCAGTTGGTGGGCGACATCGGCGCCACGCTGGCCAAGGTGCAGGGCGAGCTCGGCAGCGCCCCGGTGGTCAGCGTGTCCTGTGCGCGCCTGATCCGGGTCGATTTCATCGCCGCCGGCGACCTGCTGAACTGGGTGCTGGCCAAGCGCAACGAGAACCGCGCGGTGCACTTCGTCGATGCGCACCGGCTGCTGGCGCTGTTCTTCGGCGCGATGGGCATCAACGAGCACGCCAAGGTGCAGGTGCGCAAGGTCTGAGGCCTTGATCGCGGCCCCCGCGGCCCCAGCTGAGCCTTCTCTGCATGGACACCTACCACGGCACCACCATCGTCAGCGTGCGCCGCGGCCCGCTCGTGGCCCTGGGCGGCGACGGCCAGGTCACGCTGGGCACCATCGTCGTCAAGGCCGGCGCGCGCAAGGTGCGC
The DNA here is from genome assembly GCA_028871575.1 of Burkholderiales bacterium. Taxonomy (GTDB): domain Bacteria; phylum Pseudomonadota; class Gammaproteobacteria; order Burkholderiales; family Burkholderiaceae_C; genus Rubrivivax. Next base: position 6,716 of record JAGWMW010000113.1, read on the forward strand.
AAGCTCTTCCGCGACCAGGTGCTGGCCGGCTTTGCCGGCGCCACGGCCGACGCCTTCACGCTGTTCGAGCGCTTCGAGGCCAAGCTCGAGAAGCACCAGGGCCACCTGCAGCGCGCCGCGGTCGAGCTCACGCGCGACTGGCGCACCGACCGCGTGCTGCGCCGGCTCGAGGCGATGCTGGCGGTGGCCGACCGCAGCGCCTCGCTCGTGATCACCGGCAACGGCGACGTGCTCGAGCCCGAGCACGGCATCGTGGCCATCGGCTCCGGCGGCGCCTACGCGCAGGCCGCGGCGCGGGCCCTGCTGGCGCACACCGAGATGGCGCCCGCCGAGATCGTCAAGCGCTCGCTCGAGATCGCCGGCGACATCTGCATCTACACGAACCAGAACCACGTGGTCAATAGCCTGGACTGAGCATGACGCCGAGCCGCCTCGAGTCATGCGTTCCCCAAAGGCCTCGCAGCCGCCCGTGCCGGGCCGCGGGGGCCGACGCCGCAGGCGTCTCGGGGGCGTCATGAGCATGACGCCGCAGGAGATCGTCTCCGAGCTCGACCGCCACATCGTCGGCCAGCACGCGGCCAAGCGCGCGGTGGCCATCGCGCTGCGCAACCGCTGGCGCCGCCAGCAGGTCGAGCCCGGGCTGCGCGGCGAGATCACGCCCAAGAACATCCTGATGATCGGCCCCACCGGCGTGGGCAAGACCGAGATCGCGCGCCGGCTGGCGCGGCTGGCCGACGCGCCCTTCATCAAGGTCGAGGCGACCAAGTTCACCGAGGTGGGCTACGTGGGCAAGGACGTCGACAGCATCGTCCGCGACCTCGTCGACGTGGCCGTCAAGCAAGAGCGCGAGCGCCAGATGCGCACCCGGCGCGCCGCGGCCGAGGACGCCGCCGAGGACCGCGTGCTCGACGCGCTGGTGCCGCCGCCCCGCTCTGGCCCGGGCGGCGGCAGCATCGGCTTCGGCAGCGGCGCGGGCGATGCCGGCGCCGACAACACCGCACGCCAGGTGCTGCGCAAGCGCCTGCGCGAGGGCCTGCTCGACGACAAGGAGATCGAGCTCGAGCTCGCCGAGCCCAAGCCGGCGCTCGAGATCCTGGGCGCGCAGGGCATGGAAGAGATGGCCGAGCAGTTGAAGGGCCTGTTCTCGCAGGCCGGCGGCACGCGCCGCAAGACACGCAAGATCCGCATCGGCGACGCGATGCCGCGCCTGGTCGACGAGGAGGCGGGCCGCCTGGTCAACGAGGACGAGATCCGCGCCGCCGCGCTGGCCCAGGCCGAAGGCAACGGCATCGTCTTCATCGACGAGATCGACAAGGTGGCCTCGCGCGCCGAGCACGGCGGCGCCGAGGTCAGCCGCCAGGGCGTGCAGCGCGACCTGCTGCCGCTGGTCGAAGGCACCACCGTCAGCACCAAGTACGGGCCGGTGAAGACCGACCACATCCTGTTCATCGCCAGCGGGGCCTTCCACCTGGCCAAGCCCAGCGACCTGATCCCCGAGCTGCAGGGCCGGCTGCCGATCCGGGTCGAGCTGGCCTCGCTGTCGGTGGCCGACTTCGAGGCCATCCTCACCAGCACCCAGGCCAGCCTGGTCAGGCAGTACCAGGCGCTGCTGGCCACCGAGGGCGTGACGCTGCAGATCACGCCCGAGGCCGTGCGGCGCCTGGCGCAGATCGCCTTCGAGGTGAACGAGCGCACCGAGAACATCGGCGCCCGCCGCCTGGCCACGGTGATGGAGCGGCTGCTCGACGAGATCAGCTTCGACGCCCCGAACCGCCACGGCCAGACCCTGGTCATCGACGCCGCGGCCGTGGACGCCCGGCTGGGCGAGCTGGCCCGGGACGAAGACCTCTCGCGCTACATCCTGTAGCGCTGCCGCGGCGCCGCGGCGCTACATCGGCAGCACGGTGGCCGCCAGCGCCTGCGCCACGGCCAGCGGCAGCGACCAAGCCAGCCCCTCCATCCGCAGCGACTCGAAGCGCGCCGCGCCCAGGCGCCAGCGCAGCAGCAGCCGGGTGCGCCGGAGTTCACGCCGCTGGATGCGGTTCAGGGTGCCGAATGAGCGCGACCACAGCGCGTCGGCAAAGCCCTGCAGCCGGGCCGCCAGGTCGGCCTGGCCCGTATGCACCAGGGCATCGGGCAGATGCAGCAGGCCCACCGTGAGCTCGAGCAGCCCGCGCCGGTGCCAGGCGGCTTCGATGCTGCGGCGCAGGGCCGCCGTCGCGTCGTCCCAGCGCCGCATGCGCACGTAGACGCGGCCGAGCTGGCGCGTGGTGAGGATCACGTCCAGCCAGTCGCCGTCGGCGCGCGCCGCCGCCTCGCAGGCCAGCAGGGCCTGGGCCCCGTCTTCGTTGCGCCCCAGCCAGGCCCACATCACGGCACGGTCGCGCAGCCGGCCGTAGGCCATGCGCGTGTTGCCGAGCCGCTCCCACAGCCCCTGCGCCTCGTGCGCCAGCCGCTCGCTGCCGGCGTAGTCGTAGTTGAGGTTGCTGACCACGATGGCCAGCTGCCGCAGCACCATCGCTTGCGCCAGCAGGTCGCCGCTGCGCCGCGCCAGGGCCAGGGCCTGGGTGAGCGCGCGCTCGGGCTCGGCGTCGTGCAGCCCGCTGCCGTAGCGCACGCTGCCCCAGCGCGCCAGCACCAGGCTGCGCCGGCGGTCGTCCAGCGGCAGCGCCAGCGCCGCCTGGACGTGCGCCTGGGCGCGCTCGGCGTCTCCGGCCTGCAGCCGGGCATGGGCCAGCAGCTCCAGCGCCTCGCCCCGCAGGGCCGGGTCGTCCACGCGGCCGAGCGCGGCCTCCAGCACCGTCAGGTCGCTCGAAAGCAGCAGGTCGGTCTCCCAGAACAGGCGCATCGCCACCGCCAGCTCGAGCGCCTGGCGCTGGGCCCCGTCGGCCTCGGCCTGCGCCAGCGCCGCCCGCACGTGCGGCAGCTCGGGCGCCATGGCGGTGGGCCGGGTCGCGTTCACGGCGCGGGCCTGCCGCGTCAGCCATTCGCGCAGCCGCGCCCGGCCGGCGCGCGCGCAGTCGGCGTCGCAATGCTCGGCCGCGAATTCGCGCACCGGCTGCAGCAGCCCGTGGCGCCAGCCCGTGCCGGCGCCGGGGCGGGAATCGAGCAGCGACAGGTCCTGCAACTCGGCCAGCAGGGTCTGCGCCGCGTCGGCGTCGATGCCGGCGATGAAGGCGATCGCCTCGGGCAGCGCCGGCGCGGTGAAGATCGACATCCGCGCCAGCAGATCGGCCTGGGCGGGATCGAGTTGGCGCCAGCTCCACTCGACCATTTGCCGCATCGACTCGTGGCGCGTATCCGAGGTGGCTCGGGCGCGCGGGCGCTTCAGCAGCTCGAGCATCGGCGAGCCGGCTTCGGCACTCAGGCGCTGCAGCAGCTCGGCCGGCGCCAGCGAGCGCACCCGCGAGGCCGCCAGCTCGATGGCCAGCGGCATGCCGCCCAGCCATTGCACCAGCGCCGCGACGGCCGCCGCATTGCGCGCCCCGAGGTGGAAATCGGCGCGCACGGCACGGGCCCGGTCGACGAACAGCGCCACCGAGGGGCAGCCGGCCAGGGCCTCCAGCGAGGCCTGCGGCGGCGGCAGCGGCAGCGGCGGGATCTCGAACCCCGACTCGCCCCCCAGGCCCAGCAGACGGCGCGAGGTGACGAGCACGTGCAGCTCGGGCATGCGCTCCAGCAGGGCGCCGATGGCGGCGTCGGCGTCCGGCTCGAGCTGCTCGGCGTTGTCCAGCAGCAGCAGCAGGCGGTGGCCCGCCAGCAGCAGGTCGATCGGCGGCCAGCCTTCGCGGGCCGGCGCGGCCAGCGCCTCGGCCAGCGCGCCGCGCACGTCGGCTTCGGTGCGGCAGGCCAGCAGCGGCACGAACAGCAGGCGCTCGAACGGCGGGTGCGCCGGCTCGGCCCCCAGGCTGAGCAGCAGTTCGGCCGCCAGCCGGGTCTTGCCGCTGCCGCCGGGGCCGTGCACCGTGACCAGGCGCTGCTGCGCCACGCGATCGCGCAGCAGGCGCACGGGCCCTTCGATGCCGTGGGCGGTGGTGAGGTAATTGGGCAGCCGGCTGGGCGGCGCCGCCGCGGGCTCGGCCGCCGGCGGG
>JAGWMW010000114.1 GCA_028871575.1 Burkholderiales bacterium
TGGGCCGGCCCTGGGCCGGCCCTGGGCCGGGTCTAGGCCGGGTCTAGGCCGGGTCTAGGTCCGGCAGGTCGCCGCGCCGGCCTGCCATGGCGCCGCGGACGGTGTGCCGAACAGCAGCCGCTCGACCGCGGCCGGGTCGTTGGTCTCGCGCACGCGATCGAAGGCCAGCTGCGCGGGCGGGAAGCGCCGCCGCAGCAGGTTCAGCCACTGCTTCAGCCGCCCGGCACGGTGGCGCGGCGCCACGTGGCCGGCGATGCGCTGCCAGAAATGCGCGAGCAGCGGCAGCAGCTCGTTCCAGCCCGGGGCGGCCGCGCCCCGCAGCGCCAGGGCCAGCCCCGGGTCGGCCACCATGCCGCGGCCGAGCATGATCGCGTCGCAGCCGCTGGCGGCCAGGCAGCGCCGGGCATCGTCCACGCCCCAGACCTCGCCGTTGGCCACCACCGGGATCGCCACCGCGCGCCGGATCTCGGCGATGCGCTCCCAATACGCCGGCGGGCGATAGCCGTCGAGCTTGGTGCGGGCGTGCACCACCAGCTCGTCGGCGCCGGCGTCGGCGATGGCCCGCGCGCCGTCGAGCATGCGCGCCGTGTCGCGGTGGCCCAGGCGCATCTTGGCCGAGACGGGGATCGCCGGCGGCACCGCGCGCCGCACCGCCGCCACGATGGCATGCACCAGCTCGGGCTCGTCCAGCAGCACCGCGCCGCCGCGGTGGCGGTTGACGGTGGGCGCGGGGCAGCCGAAGTTCAGGTCGATGCCGGCCGGCCGCAACCCGGCCAGCCGGGCCGCGTTCTCGGCCAGGCAGGCCGGGTCGCTGCCCAGCAGCTGGGGCCGCACCGGGGTGCCGGCGGCCGTGCGGCTGCCGTGCCGCAGCTCGGGCACCACGCGCGTGAACACGCGCTCGGGCAGCAACTGGTCGGTGATGCGGATGAACTCGGAGACGCAGCGGTCGACGCCGCCCACGCGCGTGAGGGTGTCGCGCAGGCTGTGGTCGAGCAGGCCCTCCATCGGCGCGAGCAGGATGCGCAGCGGGGTCGGCGGTGACATCGCGCCGATTGTCCCTGCCTGGCCGGCCCGGTCCGGGATGACCCTGATGGGCCGGCATTCCGGCCTGCCTAGAATTCGTCGACCGACTGGTCGGTTGATTCTGATTCGCATGCCGCCTGCCTCCGCCGATGCCCCTGCCGCCGTCCTCGCCGCCGAGCCGCCGGTGCGCGTCGGCACCGACGGCCCGGTGCGCACGATCACGCTGAACCGGCCGGCCGCGCTGAACAGCTTCACGGCCGAGATGCATGCGCTGCTGCTGCCGGCGCTGGACGAGGCCGCGGCCGATGACTCGGTGCGGGCGGTGCTGATCACCGGCGCCGGACGGGCTTTCTGTGCCGGCCAGGACCTCAACGATCCGGGCATGGCCGGCAGCGCCGTCGACGTGGGGGCGGTGATCGAGCGCCACTACCGCCCGCTGGCACTGCGCCTGCGCACGATGCCGGTGCCCGTGCTGGCCGCCGTCAACGGCGTGGCCGCCGGCGCCGGTGCCAACTTCGCGCTGTGCTGCGACCTCGTCGTGGCCTCGCGCAGCGCCAGCTTCATCCAGGCCTTCAGCAAGATCGGCCTCGTGCCCGACTGCGGGGGCACCTGGCTGCTGCCCCGGCTGGTGGGCCGCGCGCGTGCGCTGGGCCTGGCGATGACGGGCGACAGGCTCGCGGCCGAAGAGGCGGCGCGCATCGGCCTCATCTGGCAATGCCTGGACGACGCGGGCTTCATGGACGGCGCGATGGCCCTGGCCCGGCGCCTGGCGGCGATGCCCAGCCGGGCCCTGGCCGAGACGCGGCGCGCGCTCGACAGCGCCGCCGGCATGGATTTCGCCGACGCGCTGACCCTGGAGGCCGACACCCAGCGCGCGCTCGGCCGCGCCGGCGACTTCGCCGAGGGCGTGGCGGCCTTCCTCGCCAAGCGCGCGCCCCGGTTCAGGGACCGCTGACGATGCCCTCGCCGCAGCAGATCGCCGAGGCCTGCCGCGATGCGATGGCCGCCGGCGACCGGGCCACGCAGCGCCTGGGCATGCAGGTGCTGGCGGTGGGCCCGGGCACGGCGACGCTGGCGATGGCCGTGCGCGAGGACATGCTCAACGGCCACGCCATCTGCCACGGCGGCGTCATCGCCACCCTGGCCGACAGCGCCTTCGCCTTCGCCTGCAACGCCTACAACGAGCTCACCGTGGCCTCGGGCTTCGACATCAGCCTGCTGGCCGCGGCGCGGGCCGGCGACCTGCTGACGGCGGTGGCCGCCGAATCGCACAAGGCCGGCCGCACCGGCGTCTACGACGTGGCCGTGCACAACCAGCGCGGCGAGGCGGTGGCGCTGTTCCGCGGCCGCTCGTACACGATGAAGGGGCAGTCCCTGGTGCCGGGCCTGCCCGTGGGCAAGCCGCGTTGAAAGGGAACCCGCCGTGCCGGTGAAGCAGCCCGCCCCGGGCGACCTGGAGCCGATCGAGACCGCCAGCCGCGACGAGCTGCAGGCGCTGCAGCTCGGCCGCTTGCAGCAGACCCTGCGCCGTGCCTACGAGCACGTGCCGCACTACCGGCGCGCCTTCGACGCCCAGGGCGTGCATCCCGACGACTGCCGCACGCTGGCCGACCTCGCGCGGTTCCCGTTCACCACCAAGGCCGACCTGCGCGCGCACTACCCCTTCGGCATGTTCGCGGTGCCGCGCGAGCAGGTGGTGCGCATCCACGCCTCCTCGGGCACCACCGGCAAGCCCACGGTGGTGGGCTACACGCGCGGCGACATCGACCGCTGGGCCGACCTGGTGGCGCGCAGCCTGCGCGCCAGCGGCGGCCGCGCCGGCGACATCGTCCACGTGGCCTACGGCTACGGCCTGTTCACGGGTGGCCTGGGCGCGCACTACGGCGCCGAGCGGCTGGGCTGCACGGTGGTGCCGATGTCGGGCGGGCAGACCGAGAAGCAGGTGCAGCTGATCGAGGATTTCAGGCCCGACCTGATCATGGTCACGCCGAGCTACATGCAGGTCATCGTCGAGGAGTTCAGGCGCCAGGGCAAGGACCCGCGCGCGATGAGCGTGAGCATCGGCATCTTCGGCGCCGAGCCCTGGAGCGAGGCCATGCGGCGCGACATCGAGGCCAGCGCCGGCCTCGACGCGGTGGACATCTACGGCCTGAGCGAGGTGATGGGCCCGGGCGTGGCCAACGAGTGCATCGAGAGCAAGGACGGCCCCGTGATCTGGGAGGACCACTTCTTCCCCGAGATCATCGACCCCGTCAGCGGCGCCGTGCGGCCCTACGACGGGCAGCGCGGCAGCGAGGAGGGCGAGCTCGTGTTCACCACCCTCACGAAGGAGGCGTTGCCGGTGGTGCGCTACCGCACGCGCGACCTCACGCGGCTGCTGCCGCCCACCTCGCGCAGCATGCGCCGCATGGGCAAGATCGTCGGCCGCAGCGACGACATGCTGATCATCCGCGGCGTCAACCTCTTCCCGACCCAGATCGAGGAGCTGGTGCTGCAGCAGGGCCGGCTCTCGGGCCAGTACCAGCTGGTGGTGACGCGGCCGCAGCGGCTGGACGAGCTGAAGGTGCGGTGCGAGCTGGCGCCGCCGCACGCGCAGGCCGACCGCGAGGCCCTCGCCCGGGAGCTGCAGCACCGCATCAAGACCCTGGTGGGCGTCAGCGCCGAGGTCGAGGTGGGCCTGCCCGACTCGATCGAGCGCACGCTGGTGGGCAAGGCCCGTCGCGTGGTCGATCTGCGCCCGAAATAGCCGGCGCCGCCGCGCCGGCCGCTGCCGCGCCGGCGGCGACCCCCTGCGCGGCCGGCGACGACTTGCCCGAGCGGCTGGCGCAGACCCCGCCGCCGCTCAGCCCCCAGGCGCTGCGCGCCGGGGTGGCCGGTCGGCGCTTTTGGGGGCTGGCCAAGGTGCAGCCGCCGCCTTCGGCGGCACCGGCCAGCGTCGACCGGGCCGCCGCAGCGTCGGGGCGGCCTGCGCGCCGGGCGGCGGCCCGTCTCGCGCAGGGCCCTGCGGCGCCGGCGACGGGTCCGTGCGCGCCTGCTCGCCGTCGCGGCCGAGCAAGCCCGGGCCGGCCCGGTCTTGCGCCAGGAGCCGCTCGAGCAGGGCGGCCGTGGCCGCCTCGCCCAGGCCGAGCACGAATGACTGCCATCGGCGCTGCACGCGCGCCTGCAGCCAGGCGTCTTCCAGCGCCTGCGCCGTGGGCCGGCCCTCGACGCCGGCCTCGAGCACGCGCGGCGCCAGCGCACCGATGAACAGCTGGTACTCCTGGCGCAGCGCCGGCTCGGGCAGCCAGGCCCCGATGGCGCGCGTGCGCGCCGCCCAGCCCGGCGTCGTGAACTGCAGGGTCAGCAAGACCTGCAGGCGCTGTACGGCGTTGCGCAGCCGCAGCCGGGCCGGCGGCAGCAGCGCCAGCGGCATGCGCGCCGCCAGGGCGAAGGGCAGCGGCGTGGCGAAGGATTGCAGCGCCGCGAGCCGGAACCAGGCCGCGGCGTCGAGGCCGCCGACGGCCGGCGCGCCGCCCTGGATGCCCAGCGCGCAACGCAGCGCCTGCAGCGCGCCGACCCCGGCGCGGGCCTGGGCCGCACGCTGGCTCAGCGAGACCAGGTTGTCGGCGGCATAGGGCGCTTGGGCGTCCAGGCGGATCCACACCGGGGCCTCGGGCCCGCGTTCGGCGCCGCCCAGCGGCACGCGCAGCACCGGGCAATGCTCGCCATGGATCCGTGCCAGCGCCTGCGGCGTGAGACCCTGGGCGTCGAACGCGGCGCCCTCGCGCCAGGCCCGCAGGCGCAGGGCCAGCCAAAGCCGCACCGGCCGCGGTGCGGCCAGCGTGCGGCCCCGGTACACCGCGCGGCCGGCACGCCAGCCCTGGCCCGGCGGCGTGCCCTCGAGCAGCAGTTCGGCCGGCGGCACCAGGCCGTGGCGGGCGTGGTCCCAGCCGATGTCGAAGCCGCTGCGGTCCGCGCCGCCGTGGGGCACGTCGGGCCGGTCGGCGAATGCATCGGCCGTCTCCAGCGGCAGGGCGGCGGTGCGGGCGAGGGCGGTCGAGTTCATCGGGTTCTCCAGCGAGGCCCGGGCCCCAATGCCCGGGTCGTGGCGCCCAGTGTCGCGCCCGGGTGGCTCATGGCGTGAGCTACCTCGGCCGCGCTCGCCGGGCGCCCCCGCACCCGCTGTCGCGGCGCCTTGCCCGGCCGGCCGCGCACCCAGCCCAGGTTAGAATGCGGGGCTTCAGCCGGTGTAGCTCAGTTGGTAGAGCAGCGCATTCGTAATGCGAAGGTCACCAGTTCGACTCCGGTCACCGGCACCAGCCCCTCGCACCGACCTCTTGCGCCGCGCCCAGCGCCGTCCGGTGGCACGAGCGGCCTGACGCCTGGCACCCCGGGCGGGCTCATTCGACGTAAGGCGCCAGCCACAGGCCGCCCTGGTCGACGGGCCGGTTCGGTCCGGCCGGGAGCCCGTAGCGGCTGCCGCGGCCGAGGTTGCGCTCGAAGATGGACTGCAGGCTGCCGGTGGCTTTCAGCATGCGGGCTTGCCAGCCCGTTCCCAGCCCGAGTTCGGGCGCGGCCACGGGCATCGCGTCGGCGCCGCCGGCGAACCAGCGGTTGCCCGGCTGGCTGGCGGCCGCCAGGGTGTACACGGCCCAGGCGACGCTGGCCGCCCAGCGCGCTCCGTCGGCCACCGCGGTTGCCGCCAGCAGCGGGAACGTGGTCAGCGGCTCCGGCAGGAGTCGGCTGTGCAGCGCCGCCTGCCCGGGTTGCAGGCGGATCCGCGCGAGCTCGCTGGCCTCGGCCGCCACCGCCTGACAATGGCCCGCGGCATAGGCGTCCTCCATCTCGCCGCGCTCGGAAAACGGATGCCGAAGCCAGGGCTGGCCCAGGCGTTCGAAGGCGGCCTCCAGGCCCTGCTCGGCGGTGCTGCCGGCCATGAAGCACACGCCGGCGCCCGCCAGGTCGGCCAGGTGTTGCGCCGGCGAGGCCGCCGGCACCATCGCCAGGTCCTGCACGACGAAGACCGTGGGGCCGGGGACGATGCGCCCGGCCAGGCCGGCGACGGCGATGTCGCGGCCGCTGAGGAAGGCCACCTCGCCCGGCTGTTGGAACCAGCCCCGGGCCTCGGCCGGCGTGGTGACGGCCCGGAAATCGACCGGCCCGGGCCGGCCGGCCGCGGCGGCGATGGCGCGGCAGACCTCGACCAGCAGCCCGCCCCAACGGCCTTCGCCCTGGGCCTGCGCCAGGCCTGGTCGCGGCACGCCGGCGCAATGCAGGGCGCCGCGCGTCGCCGGCGACGGCGGCCCCACGCCGTCGACGGTTGCGGCCGGACCTGCGCCTGTGGCTGCGGCGCCGGCGCTGCAAGCGGCCGCCAGCAGGCCGCCCAGCAAGGCCCGGCGCATCGCGGGCGCGAGGCCGGGAGGCCGCCTCACCGCGACGCCGGCGCCTCGTTCGCGGCCGGGTAGGTGCTGGGCAGCGGGTTGAAGCCGGCCGGCTCGATGCGGTCGCTGGCCGGCGCCTGCGGCTCGATGTGGAGGGCGCGGCAGCCCCGGCCGCCGTAGGGGGGCAGGGCGGTGAGCACGGCGGGGTCGGTGATCGCGTAGGCGGCCGGCAGCGGGGGCTTGCGGCCCTCCAGGCGCAGCGGGTCGAAGCCCGACAGCAGGCTGGCCGTCAGCGGCGACTCGAGGTCGCGCGGGCCGAGGTACTTCTGCTCGAAGCCGGGGGGGCCCAGCCGGTTGAAGGCGGCCGAGTTGCCCTCGCGCAGGGCCTGCTGCTCCTCGGGCAGGCTGGCCAGCGGCGGCAGGTCGAAGATCGCTTCCAGGGTCTCGATCACCGCGTTGTGGTCGCCCTCGGCGTGCGAGACGGCGTGGGTGCGGGCGTAAGGCGAAATCAGGATCAGCGGCACCCGGATGCCGCGCGCCAGCGGCAGCCCGTCGGGGCCGTAGGCGAGGATGCGCGGCGGCACATGGTCGTAGAAGCCGTCCGATTCGTCGTAGGTGAGGATGATGGCGCTCTGCGCCCACAGCGCCGGGTTGGCCGCGATGGCGTTGACGACGCGGGCGTTCATCGCCTCGCTGATTTCGCGGTCGGCGTAGCCCGGGTGGTCGTCGTCGCCGGCCTTGGCGGCCCGGATCGCGGCCACCTCGGCGGCCGGCGTGCCCGGGGCGGTGTAGGGCTGCAGTCCCATCTGGTTGCCGTAGCCGCCCCGGATGTAGAACACGCCGCCCTGCGCCAGCCGGCCGCGCGCGAGATCGGTGAAGAACGCGGTTTCGCCCTGCAGCTTGCCCGCCAGGGCCGGCGTGTTGGCCAGGTAGCCGAAGTACTGCGGCCCGTCGTGGTGGCTCACGTAGGCGGCATGCGAGGCCACGCCGTCGTGGTCGCTGGATTCCAGCCCGTAGCCGGCCTGGTACCAGCGCCAGTCCACCGGGGCGTGGCCCTGCGCGGCAAGGGCGGCGATGTCGCGCCGGATGCCGGGCAGGTCGAAGCCGGGGTCGCGGTTGCCCGCCAGCACGCGCGCGGCCTGCCCGCCCAGCAGCGTCAGCGGCACGCTGGCGAAGGTCAGGTTGGCGGCGATGTTGCCCGCGCCGTACCAGTCGTTGGGGCCGTAGGGCTGGCGCGGGGGCATCACCGTGCCGTCAGCGGCCAGCCCGGGGCTGTGGTCGAAGGGCGAGCCGTAGTAGGGCTGCGGGTCCTTCACCAGCGGCGGGCCCTGGGTGCGGCCCGGCTGGCCCGTGTAGCGCTGCAGGCGCCGCCCCTGGACGAAGCTGCCCTGCAGCGTGCCTTCGGTGCCGGTGTCGGCCGCCGGGTCGCCGTGGGCGGTCTGCTGCACCCACTGCGTCTCGCCGGCCTGGCCCGCGATCATGGCCACGGCGTTGGGGGTCGAGGGCCCGTCCTCGGTGGCGAAGATGCGGTCGAAGATCGTGAAGTTGCTGGCCCAGCGCCAGAAGAAGGGCACCGTGTCGCAGTCGATGTGCGACATCACCAGGCGCGCGTACTGCGTGCCCTTGGCCTGCTGCGCCGCGGTGGCGCCGGGCGGGGTGTAGCGGCCGTACTCGCGCCGCGCGAAGCCGTCCATGCGCGGCACGCCGTCGACGACGTCGAGCTTCTGGGCCAGGCCGACATGCGAGTGGTCGACGCTGTCGCTGACGTTCGGGTTGTGTGTCGGCGCCACGCGGAAGGGCTGCACGGTGACGGTATGGCCCAGGGCGTCGGTGTAGGTCTGCACGAAGCCGGGCGTGGCCGCCGCGGCACGCGGACCCGCGCTGTCGGCATACAGGCCGTCGACGCCGGGAAAGGTGCCGAACTCGTTGTCGAAGGAGTGGTTCTCGTTGAAGATCACGAACACATACTTGATCTTGCGCCGCAGCAGCACCGCCATCGCCGGGCTCGGCAGTGCGGGGTCCGCCTCGGGCGCGATCAGGTAGGGGTTGCGTGCCAGGCCGCTGCCGGCGGGCTGCAGCGTCACCAGCGGGGTGGCGGCTTCGGCTGCGGCGGGCAGTGCCGGCGCGGGCAGGGCGCCCAGGGCCAGGGACAGGGTCAGAGGCAGGCAAGCGCACAACGGCGACTTCGGATGGGGCATGCACGGGCTCCTGCGGCGGCTCGGCCCCGGCCGGGGTGGCGCTCCCTACAATCCCGCCGCATGCGCATCCTAATCGCCAACGACGACGGCTACCTCGCACCCGGCCTCGCGGCGCTGGTGCGGGCCTGCCGCGGCCTGGGCCACATCGACGTCATCGCCCCCGAGCAGAACGCCAGCGGCACCTCCAACGCGCTGACGCTGAACCGGCCGCTGCAGATCTTCGAGGCGCGCGGCGAGCCTGTGCAGGGCTTCCTGGTCGTCAACGGCACGCCGTCGGACTGCGTGCACCTGGCGCTGACCGGCGCGCTGGCGCAGCGGCCCGACCTGGTGCTCTCGGGCATCAACAACGGCGCCAACATGGGCGACGACACGCTCTACTCGGGCACCGTGGCCGCCGCGATGGAGGGCTACCTCTTCGGCATCCCGGCGATCGCTTTCTCCCAGGCCGAGAAGGGCTGGAAGCACCTGGACGCCGCGGCCGCCGCGGCGCGCGCCGTGATCGACCAGGTTCTGGCCGACCCGCCCGGCGACCGCCAGCCCTGGCTGCTGAACGTGAACATCCCGAACCGCGACGATGCCGCCAGCCTGCCGCGGCGCGTCACGCGGCTGGGCCGCCGCCATGCGAGCGAGCCCGTGATCCGGCAGACCAACCCGCGCGGCGAGACCATCTACTGGATCGGGCCCGCCGGCGACGCGCGCGAGGCCGGCGCAGGCACCGACTTCCATGCCGTGGCCGAAGGTTGCGTGTCGATCACGCCGCTGCAGGTGGACCTCACCGAGCACGCTTCGCTGGGGGCCTGGTCGGCCCGGCTGGCCGGCGCCGCGCGGCCTTGAACATGGCCCGCCGCGCCGGGGCTTGCGCTTGAGCCGCCCGCCGCGCTTTCCGCTCGCGCTGGACCGGCTGGACAGCGGGCGCGCCGCGCCGGAGCGCACGCTGCGCCCGCAGCGCCCGCTCCAGCAGGCGGCCCGGGACGCCCTGCATCGCGCCTCGCCGCGGGCGCAGGCCCAGGGGCTCGGCCTCGATTCCGAAGCGGTGCGCAGCCGCATGGTCGCCCGGCTGCGCGCCGAGGGCCTGCGCTGCGAGCCGGTGCTGCAGGCGCTGGCGCAGGTCGAGCGCCACCGCTTCGTCGACACCGCGCTCGCGACCCAGGCCTACGAGGACACCAGCCTGCCCATCGGCCACGGCCAGACGATCTCCAAGCCCTCGGTCGTGGGCCGCATGCTGGCGCTGCTGTTCGAAGGCGGGCACGCGCGCGAGCACGGCCACCTCGGCCGCGCGCTCGAGATCGGCACCGGCTGCGGCTACCAGGCGGCGCTGCTGCTGCGGCTGGCCAAGTCAGTGGTGTCGGTCGAGCGGCTGAAGGCGCTGCATGAGAAGGCGCGCGAGCATCTGGCCGCGCAGCGCGGCGCCGACTTGCGCCTGGTCTGGGGCGACGGCCGCCTGGGCCATGCGCCGCGGGCGCCGTTCCACAGCATCGTGGCCGCGGCCGGCGGCGATGCGCTCCCCGAAGCCTGGCTGACGCAGCTCGCGCCGGGCGGGCGCCTGGTGGCCCCGCTGCACGACGAGGCCCGTGGCGGCCAGGTGCTGCTCGTCGTCGATCATCGGCCCGAGGGCCTGGTGCGCCAATGGCACGATGCCGTGCACTTCGTCCCTTTAAAATCCGGCGCGCAATGACCTTCATCGACTTCGTAGGATCGCGCCGTCTGCCGGCGCGCTGGCTGTCCGCAGCGGCCCTGGTGGTCTGGCTGGCGGGGTGCGCCTCGGCCGGCCACCGCGCGCCGGTGGAGGACCGCGCGCCGGGCAGCAACGCCTCGCGCCCGGTGGCTGCGGCGGCACCGGCGACGGCGGCCTCCGCGGCCGCGGCCAAGCCCCCGCCCGGCATCGAGAACGCCGGCAAGCCCGGCTACTACACGGTGCGCCCCGGCGACACGTTGCTGCGCGTGGCGCTGGACAACGGCCAGAACTGGCGCGACCTGGCGCGCTGGAACAACCTCGAGAACCCGAACGTGCTCGAAGTGGGCCAGGTGCTGCGCGTGGTGCCGCCGAGCGCCGATGCCAACGGCGTGGTCGTGCGCCCGGTGCTGCCCTCGGGCGTGCCCGAGCGCCGCGTGGCCGAGGTGCCCGCCAGCGGCGCCGCCGCCTCGGGCCCGGCGTTGCCGGCTGCGTCTGCGGCGGGCACGGCTGTCGCGGCC
>JAGWMW010000115.1 GCA_028871575.1 Burkholderiales bacterium
CGGGCTGCGCGGCTGGCTGGCGCGCCGCGCCGTGGGCCGTCCCCCGCGGGGCTCGGTGGCTGCCGCCTTCGGCCTGGCCTGGGCGCGGGTGGCCTCGCCGCTGATGCTGGCGCGGGCCGCGCTGGTGCTGCACGCGGCCGCCGCGGCGCTGGCGCTGGGCCTGATCGCGGGGCTGTACCTGCGCGGGCTGGTGCTGGACTACCGCGCCGGCTGGCAGAGCACGTTTCTCGATGCCGCACAGGTGCGCGCGGCGCTGGCGCTGCTGCTGGCGCCGGCCTCGGCGCTGACCGGCATCGCCGTGCCCGATGCGGCGGCGATGCAGGCGCTGCGCTTCGGCGCGGGCACCGCCCCGATGGCGCCGGCGGCGCCCTGGCTGCACCTGATCGCGGCCACGCTGGCGCTGTTCGTGGTGGTGCCGCGCGGGCTGCTGGCGCTGGCCAGCGCCTGGCGCGCGCGGCGCCTGTCGCGCCGGCTGCCGCTGCCGCTGCAGGAGCCGTACTTCCAGCGCCTGCAGCGCCAATGGCGCCACGAGGCGGCGCGGGTGCAGGTGCTGCCGCACGGCGCCATGCCGGGCTGGCCGGTGCTGTCGGGGCTGAAGGAGGTGCTGGCCACGGCGCTCGGGCCCGACCTGCAGCTGCAGGTGGCCGAGGCCACCGCCCATGGCGACGAAGAGGCCGCTGCCGCGCTGGCTCCCGGCCCCGGCACCACGCTGCGCGTGATCCTGGTCGATCTGGCCAGCACGCCCGAGGACGAGGCCCAGGGCCGCTTCGTGCAGGCGCTGCGCGCGGCCGGGCCGGGGCTGCCGCTGCTGCTCGTGGCCGACGAGACCGGCTGGCGTGCCCGCTTCGCCGGGCTCGGGCAACGCCTGGCCGAGCGCCGCGTGGCCTGGCAGCGCTGGGCCGATGCGCAGGGCCTGGGCTTCGTCGGTGCCGCGCTGGCCGAGCCCGACCTGGCGCGCGCCGCCGCCGCGCTGGAGCAGGCGCTGCAGCAGGACGGGGCGGGCCCGGCGTCCGACGCGCCCGACCCAGCCGGGGCCGGTGCGGCATGACGCAGGTCACGCTCAGCCTGGTCTCGCACACCAACGTCGGCAAGACCACGCTCGCGCGCACCCTGCTCGGCCACGAGATCGGCGAGGTGCGCGACGCCCCGCACGTGACCGAGTCGGCCACCGCGCACGAGCTGCTCGGCAGCCCCGCCGGCGACGGGCTGCGCCTGTGGGACACGCCGGGCTTCGGCGACAGCGCGCGCCTGGTGCGCCGCATGCGCGCGAGCGGCCAGCCGCTGGGCTGGCTGCTGAGCGAGGTGTGGGACCGCTGGCGCGACCGCGCCTTCTGGGCCACCCAGCGCGCGCTGCGCCATGTGCAGGCCGACAGCGACGTCGTGCTCTACCTCGTCAATGCCGCCGAGCCGCCGGCCGCCGCCGCCTACGTCCAGCCCGAGATGGAGCTGCTGGCCTGGCTGGGCAAGCCGGTGCTGGTGCTGCTGAACCAGCTCGGGGCGCCGCGCGCGCCGGCGCTCGAGGCGGCCGAGGTGGAGGCCTGGCGGGCCCAGCTCGCGCGCTGGCCGGGCGTGAAGGCGGTGCTGCCGATGGACGCCTTCGCGCGCTGCTGGGTGCACGAGCTCACGCTGCTGCAGGCCGTCCAGGGCGTGCTCGAGGGCGAGAAGGCCGCGGCGATGGGCCGCCTGGCCGAGGCCTGGCGCGCCGCGCGCGAGGCCACCTTCGACGCCGCGATGCAGACCCTGGCCGAGAGCCTCGCCCGCCTGGCCCTGGCGCGGGTCGAGGTGGAGGGCGCGGCCGGCCTGGGCGCAAGGCTGCGGCGCGTCGGCGCGGCCCTGGCGGCGCGCGCAGGGGCCGGGCCCGGCGCCGATGCCGAGCCGCTCGGCCAGGCGCAGCACCGCCTGGTGCAGGCGCTGGAGGCCGAGGTGCGCGCCAGCCTGGCGCGGCTGATCTCGCTGCACGGCCTGCAGGGCCAGGCCCAGGGCGAGATCCTGCAGCGCGTGGCGGGCCAGTTCGAGGTCCACCAGCGCCTGCCCGAAGGCCGTGCCGCGGTCCTGGGCGGCGCGCTCACGGGCGCCGTGGCCGGGCTCAAGGCCGATCTCGCCACCGGCGGCCTGACGATGGGCGGCGGCCTGCTCGCCGGCGGGCTGCTCGGCGCTTTGGGCGCGGCGGGCCTGGCCCGCGGCATCAACCTCGTGCGCGGCACCGGCCGCAGCTGGGTCGCCTGGGGCGACGAGGCGCTGGACGCCATGGTGCAGGCCGCGCTGCTGCGCTACCTGGCGGTGGCGCATTTCGGCCGCGGGCGCGGCCAGTGGGACCAGGGCGAGGCGCCGCCGCACTGGCGCCAGACGGTGGCCCAGGCGCTGGCGCCGCAAGCGTCGTCGCTGCAGGCCCTGTGGCGCAGCCGCCCGCAACGCCCCGACGCGCCGGCGCCGAACCTGGCGCCGGCCCTGCAGCCGCTGCTGGCCGAGGCCGCGCGCCAGACGCTGCGCTGCCTGTACCCGCAGGCCCCGCCGTCCACGCCGCCTTCCGCGCCGCCCCCCACGTCCCCGCCCCAGCAGCCCGCCACCTAGAATCGCGCCGGACGTCAAGGCCCAGCGGGTGGCCGCCCTGCCTTGCCGGGCCGACCGGAGACCGCCCTTGCCCACCCTCGCGTCCAAGCTCGACCCCCGCTCCGAGGACTTCAAGGCCAGTGCCGGGCAGATGCGGCGCCTGGTCGACGACCTGAACGCGAAGCTGGCGCAGATCGCGCAGGGCGGCGGCGAGGCGGCGCGCGCCCGCCACACCGCCCGCGGCAAGCTGCTGCCGCGCGAGCGGGTGGAGATGCTGCTCGACCCCGACACGCCCTTCCTCGAGATCGCGCCGCTGGCCGCGCTCGACCTGTACGACAACGCCGCGCCGGGCGCGGGCCTGATCGCCGGCATCGGCCGCGTCAGCGGCGTCGAGTGCGTCATCGTCTGCAACGACGCCACCGTCAAGGGCGGCACCTACTACCCGATGACGGTGAAGAAGCACCTGCGGGCGCAGGAGATCGCGGCCCAGAACCGGCTGCCCTGCCTCTACCTCGTGGACAGCGGCGGCGCCAACCTGCCCAACCAGGACGAGGTCTTCCCCGACCGCGAGCATTTCGGCCGCATCTTCTACAACCAGGCCAACCTCAGCGCGCAAGGCGTGCCGCAGATCGCGGTCGTGATGGGCTCGTGCACGGCTGGCGGCGCCTACGTGCCCGCGATGAGCGACGAGGCCATCATCGTCAGGAACCAGGGCACGATCTTCCTCGGCGGCCCGCCGCTGGTGAAGGCCGCCACCGGCGAGGTCGTCAGCGCCGAGGACCTGGGCGGCGGCGACGTGCACACCCGGCTGTCGGGCGTGGCCGACCATCTGGCCGAGAACGACATGCACGCGCTGGCGCTGGCGCGCGCCGCCGTGGCCCAGCTCAACTGGCGCAAGCCCGCCCCGCTGCGCCTGCAGCCGCCGCGGCCGCCGCAGCACGACCCGGCCGAACTGCACGGCATCATCCCGGTCGATCCGCGCAAACCCTTCGACGTGCACGAGGTGATCGCGCGCATCGTCGACGGCAGCGACTTCGACGAGTTCAAGGCCCGCTACGGCGCCACGCTGGTCACCGGCTTCGCCCATCTCGAGGGCATGCCGGTGGGCCTGGTGGCCAACAACGGCGTCCTGTTCAGCGAGAGCGCGCTGAAGGCGGCCCATTTCATCGAGCTGTGCTGCCAGCGCCGGGTGCCGCTGGTCTTCCTGCAGAACATCACCGGCTTCATGGTCGGCCGCAAGGTCGAGGCCGAGGGCATCGCCAAGCACGGCGCGAAGATGGTCACTGCCGTGGCCACGGCCACGGTGCCCAAGTTCACGGTGATCATCGGCGGCAGCTTCGGCGCCGGCAACTACGGCATGTGCGGCCGCGCCTACTCGCCGCGGATGCTGTGGATGTGGCCGAACGCGCGCATCGGCGTGATGGGCGGCGAGCAGGCGGCCAGCGTGCTGGCCAGCGTCAGGCGCGACGGCATCGAGGGCAAGGGCGGGCAGTGGAGCGCGGCCGACGAGGCGGCGTTCAAGCAGCCCATCCTGGAGCAGTTCGCGCAGCAGGCGCACCCGTACTACGCCAGCGCCCGGCTCTGGGACGACGGCGTGATCGACCCCGCCGACACCCGCCGCGTGCTGGCCCTGGGCCTGAGCGCGAGCCTGAACGCGCCGATGCCCGAGCGGCCGCAGTTCGGCGTTTTCCGGATGTGATGTACGATGTGTCTGTAGTCGGCTTAAGCATACACATCATGCGCACCAACATCGTCATCGACGAAAAGCTGATGGCCCAGGCCATGAAGGCCGGGCCGTACAAGACCAAGAAGGACGCCGTCGAGGCCGGCCTGAAGCTGCTCGCGCGCCAGGCGGCCTACCGCGAGATCCTGAAGTGGGAAGGCAAGCTTGCCTGGGAAGGCGACGAGAGCATCGACTGGACCGTGCCTTCCACCGCCTCGCCGGCGCGCCCGCCGGCGGTCAACGAGCCGCGGCCCCAGGCTGCACCGGGCGCGCGCCGTGCTCGTCGTTGACTCCGGCATCTGGATCGACTTCTTCAACGCCCGGCCTTCGGCGGGGCGGGTGGCGCTGGGCCACCTGCTCGACCATGGCGAGGTCCGCCTGGTCGTGCCCGACCTGGTGCTGTTCGAGGTGCTGCGCGGCTTTCGCCACGAGCGCGATCACCGCCAGGCCAAGGCCCTGATGGAGAGCCTGGACGTGGAGCCCACGGCCGACCATGCGCTGGCCGTCGCCGCGGCCGGGCATTACCGCAGCCTGCGCGCGCTGGGCTTCACGGTGCGCAGCCCGGTAGACGTGCTGGTGGCCGCCTTCTGCATCGAGCACGACTACGCGCTGCTGCACGACGACCGCGACTTCACCGCCTTCGAGGCGCGGCGCGGCCTGCGCGCCTGGCGCCACTGAGGGCTGCGCCGCCCATGGCCGCCACGCTCGACATCCGCCGGCCTTCGGCCCACGTGGCCGAGGTCTGGCTGAACCGGCCCGAGGTGCGCAACGCCTTCAACGACGGCGTCGTCGCCGAGCTCACCGAGGCCTTCCGCACGCTCGCTGCCGACGAAGCGCTGCGGGCCATCGTGCTGGGCGGCCATGGCAAGGCCTTCTGTGCCGGCGCCGACCTGTCGTGGATGCGCACGATGGCCGGCTACAGCTGGGCGCAGAACCAGGCCGACGCCGCGGCGCTGGCCGAGATGCTGTGGACCGTGTGGCGCTGCCCGGTCCCGGTGGTGGCCCGGGTGCACGGCGACTGCTATGCCGGCGGCGTGGGCCTGGCCGCGGTGTGCGACGTGCGGGTCGCCGCCGAGGGCGTGCAGTTCTGCCTGAGCGAGGCGCGCCTGGGCCTGCTGCCCGCCACCATCGGCCCGTACGTCGTGCGCGCCCTGGGCGAGCAGGCCGCGCGCCGCTACTTCGTCAGCGCCGAGCGCTTCTCCGCCGAGCGGGCGCAGGCGCTGGGCTTCGTGCACGAATGCGTGCCGGCGACAGCGCTGGACGCCGCGGTGGCCGAGATCGTGGCCGCCATCGTCGCCAACGGGCCGGCGGCCGTGAGGGCCTGCAAGTCGCTGGTGCAGGACGTGGCCGGGCGGCCCATCGATGCGGCGCTGCGGGCCGACACCGCGCGCCGCATCGCCGACATCCGCGCCAGCGACGAAGGCCGCGCCGGTGTGGCCGCCTTCCTCGCCAAGCAGGAGCCGCCCTGGCGATGAACCTGGACACGCCGCAACTCATCGCCATCGCCGCCGCCCTGGGCTGGGCCAGCGGGCTGCGCCTGTACGCCGTGCTGTTCTTCACCGGCGCGGCCGGCTGGCTGGGCTGGGTCGCGCTGCCCCCCGGCCTGCTGCTGCTGCAGAACCCCTGGATGCTGGGCGCCAGCGGGCTGATGCTGGCACTCGAGTTCGCAGCCGACAAGATTCCCGGCGTCGACACGCTGTGGGACCTGGCGCACACGCTGGTGCGCATTCCCGCCGGGGCGGCGCTGGCGGCGGCCGTCTTCAGCGGCCAGACCGGCGTCGACCCCGCCACCTGGAGCGCCATCGCCGCGGTGCTGGGCGGCGCGCTGGCGGCCACCGCGCATGCCGCGAAGGCCACCACGCGGGCAGCGGTCAATACCTCGCCCGAGCCGTTCTCGAACATCGCGCTCTCGCTGGCCGGCGATGCCGCCGTGCCCACGCTGCTGTGGCTGTCGTGGACGCATCCCGCCGTGTTCTTCGTGGTGTTGCTGCTGTCGCTGGCGCTGGGCGTGGCGCTGATCGTGCTGCTGGCCGGCTTCCTGCGCGGGCTGTGGACCCGGCTGCGGCCGCGTCGGCTCGGCGCGGCCTGAACACCCAAAAGGCGCTGCGATGTTCGACAAGATCCTGATCGCCGACCGCGGAGACCGCCGGCGCGCAGCGACGGGGGCGGCGAAGCCAGAACGCCGGGTGAGCGCAGCGAACGGCGATCGAGCCGCGGAGCGACCATGTTCGACAAGATCCTGATCGCCAACCGCGGCGAGATCGCCTGCCGCGTCGCCGCCACCGCGCGCCGCCTGGGCGTGTGCACGGTGGCGGTGTACGCCCAGGCCGATGCCGATGCGCGCCATGTCCACGCCTGCGACGAGGCGGTGGCGATCGGCGCCAGCGCGCCGCGCGAGAGCTACCTGCAGGGCCCGCGCATCATCGCCGCCGCGCTGGCCCGCGGCGCGCAGGCGGTGCACCCGGGCTATGGCTTCCTGAGCGAGAACGCGGCCTTCGCCCAGGCCTGCGCCGACGCCGGCCTGGCGTTCATCGGCCCGCCGGCCGCGGCCATCGCGGCCATGGGCAGCAAGTCGGCGGCCAAGGCGCTGATGGCCGAGGCCGGCGTGCCGCTGGTGCCGGGCTACCACGGGCGCGACAACAGCCCGGCGCTGCTGGCCGCCGAGGCGGCGCGCATCGGCTGGCCGGTGCTGATCAAGGCCAGCGCCGGTGGCGGCGGCAAGGGCATGCGCCGCGTCGACCGGGCCGACGATTTCGCGGCCGCGCTGGCTGGCTGCCAGCGCGAGGCGCGGGCCAGCTTCGGCGACGACCAGGTGCTCGTCGAGCGCTACGTCACGCGGCCGCGCCACATCGAGATCCAGGTCTTCGCCGACCGTCATGGCCAGGCCGTGCACCTGTTCGAGCGCGACTGCTCGGTGCAGCGCCGGCACCAGAAGGTGCTGGAAGAGGCGCCCGCTCCCGGGCTGAAGGCCGAGCGCCGGGCCGAGATGGGCGCGGCCGCGGTGGCCGCCGCACGCGCCGTGGGCTACGTCGGCGCCGGCACGGTGGAGTTCATCGCCGAGCCGCAGGCCGACGGCGACCTGCGCTTCTACTTCATGGAGATGAACACGCGGCTGCAGGTCGAGCATCCGGTGACGGAGGCCATCACCGGGCTCGACCTCGTCGAGTGGCAGCTGCGCGTGGCCGCCGGCGAGCCGCTGCCGCTGCGGCAGGAGCAGCTTTCGCAGCACGGCCACGCCATCGAGGCCCGCATCTGCGCCGAGAACCCCGACGCCGGCTTCATGCCCGCCACCGGCACGCTGCAGCTGGCCCGCTGGCCGCGGCATGTGGCGTTCGAGCGCAGCGAGAGCCTGGCGCGCGTGGACAGCGGCATCCGCGAAGGCGATGCGATCACGCCGTTCTACGACTCGATGATCGCCAAGCTCATCGTCTGGGGTGCCACGCGCGCGCAGGCCCTGGCCCGGCTGGACGCGGCGTTGCGCGACACGCACCTGATGGGCCCGGCCACCAATGTCGCCTTCCTGCGCCGGGTGGTGGGCAGCCGCGCCTTCGCCGGCGCCGATCTCGACACCGCGCTGATCGAGCGCGAGCACTCGGCGCTGTTCGAGGCGCCCGGCCTGGCGCCCGAGATCGCCGCCGCCGCGGTGGCGGCGCAGGTGCTGGCCGCCGAGGCCGCCGGGCAGGACGCCGACCCCTGGTCGCGCCGCGACGGCTGGCGGCTGCACGGCGGTGCGCGCCGGCGCCTGAGCCTGAGGCTGCAGCGGCCAGCGCAAGAATTGGCGGTGGTGCTCGAGCGCCTGCACGACGGCGCCACGCGGCTCGACCTCGGTGAGCAGGGCTGGCCCTTCAGCGCCCGGCCGCTGGGCCCGGACCGCTTCGACCTGCGGCTGGGCGAACGCCGGCTGACGGTGGCCGTGCACGCGCGCGGCGAGCGCTACGCGGTGTTCTGCGAGGCCGGCAGCGCCGAGCTGACGCGCTTCGACCCCATCGCCCATGCCGGCGACGCCGCCGAGGCCGGTGCCGGCCTGGCCGCGCCGATGCCGGGCAAGCTGGTGGCCTTGCTGGTCGCGGCGGGCGACGCGGTGCAGCGCGGCCAGGCGCTGGCCGTGATGGAGGCGATGAAGATGGAGCACACCATCGCCGCCCCGCGCGACGGCGTGGTCGAGGCGCTGCTGTACGCGGTCGGCGACCAGGTGGCCGACGGGGCCGCGCTGCTGCGGCTGGCGGCGCCGGCAGCGTAAGCTGCGGCCTGCACCGCAAGCCCCGCATGGACCGCCTGCCCACCCACGTCACCCTGGTCGAGGTCGGCCCCCGCGACGGCCTGCAGAACGAGGCCGCGCCGGTGGCCACGGCCGACAAGATCGAGCTCGTGCAGCGGCTGCAGGCGGCGGGCTGCCGCGAGATCGAGGTCACCAGCTTCGTGAGCCCCAAGTGGGTGCCGCAGATGGCCGACAACGCGCGCGTGATGGCCGGCCTCGAGCGCCGGCCCGGGGTGCGCTATTCGGTGCTGGTGCCCAACATGCAGGGGCTCGAGGCGGCGCTGGCCAGCCGGCCCGACGAGGTGGTGGTCTTCGGGGCCGCGAGCGAGGCCTTCAGCCGGCGCAACATCAACTGCTCGGTGGCCGAGAGCATCGAGCGCTTCCGCCCCGTGGTGGCCGCCGCGCACGCGGCCGGGCTGAAGGTGCGCGGGGCGATCTCCTGCGCCCTGGGCTGCCCCTACCAGGGCGAGGTCTCGCCCGAGGAGGTCGAGCGCGTGGTCGCCCTGATGAAGGCCATCGGGGTCGACCATTGCGGCATCGCCGACACCATCGGCACCGGCACGCCCCGGCGCGTGCAGGCGGTGATGGCGCGCGCGCTGCGCCACTACCCGCTGGTCGAGCTCAGCGGCCATTTCCACGACACCTACGGCCAGGCGCTGGCCAACATCCTGGCCTGCCTCGAGATGGGCGTGCACACCTTCGACGCCAGCATCGCCGGCCTGGGCGGCTGCCCCTACGCGAAGGGCGCCACCGGCAACGTCGCCACCGAGGACGTGGTCTACCTGCTGCGCGGCCTGGACATCGACACCGGCATCGACCTCGAGGCCCTGGTCGATGCCGGCGCCTACGTCAGCGGCCTGCTCGGCCGCGCCCCAGCCTCGCGGGCCGGCCGGGCGCTGCTGGCCCGGCGCGGGGTGGCGCTGCCGTGAACCCGCCCGCCTCGCCCTGCATCGGCGTGTGCCGCATGGACGCGTCCAGCGGCCTGTGCGCGGGCTGCCTGCGCACGCTGGAGGAGATCGCGGCCTGGTCGGTGCTGGACGAGGCCGGCCGGCGCGGCGTCTGGCGGCTGCTGGCGCAGCGCCGCGCCGCGCTGCGCCCGCGCAACGCGCCGGGGCCGGCGCCCGGGGCCGGGCCCCGGCCATGAAGCGCGTCGTCTTCCACTTCGACGTCGTCTCGCCCTACGCCTGGCTCGCTTTCGAGCGCCTGCCGCAGGTGCTCGAAGGCTGCAGCGTCGAGGTCGAGTACCGGCCGGTGCTGCTGGCCGGGCTGCTGCAGCGCTGGGGCAATGTCGGCCCGGCCGAGATCGAGCCCAAGCGCGCCTGGACCTTCCGCCACGTGCACTGGCTGGCGGCGCAGCACGGCATCGTGCTGGACACGCCGGCCTCGCACCCCTTCAACCCGCTGTCGCTGCTGCGGCTCGCGCTGGCCTGTGGGCCTAACCGCCACGTGGTGGAGACGATTTTCCGTCACGTCTGGGTCGGGGGGGCCGAGGCGTCCGATGCCGGCCGCCTGGCGGCGCTGACGGCGCAGCTGGCGCCGGCCCGCGACCCGGCCGGGGCCGAGGTCAAGGCCGAGCTGCGCCAGCTGACCGAGGCGGCGGCCGATGCCGGCGTCTTCGGCGTGCCGGCCTGCGTCTGCGAGGGCCGCCTGTTCTGGGGGCTGGATGCGCTGCCGATGCTGCGCGCTGCCTTGCAGGGCGATGCCTGGTTCGAGGGCCCGGCCTGGGACGCGGCGGGCGCGCCGAGGCCGGGGGTGCGCCGGCGCTGAGCGCCGCGCGCGCGGTGGCCGATGAAGCCGGCCAGGCCGGCCAGGCCGGTCAGGCCGCGCGCAGGCGCCGGGCGTGGATCACGACCAGCTGGGTGGCCTGCACGGCGGTGGCGTCCAGCGCCAGCTGCGGGCCGGCCGGCGCGGGCGCGGCCGGGGCGGCGAGCCGTTCGAGGCCGGCCATCACGGCCAGGGTAAGCACGGCGGACAGGCCGAAGGCGGCGGCGTGGCGGGCGAGACGGTGGGTCATGGTCGGCTCCTGGTGGCGGGTCGCCAAGTGGCGATGGAGCGAACTCTAGGCAGCGCACTGGCGCGCGGCCATGCGCCTGCGACGAATCGCCGGCGGACCGGAATCAGGCGCTCGCCGGGGCGACGGAGGGCCGGCCGGCGCCGCCCCCGGGGCCGGTGGCCGCGTGCCACACCGCCAGCAGGGCGGCCTCGCGCTCGGGCGCCAGGCCCACGCCCTGGCGC
>JAGWMW010000116.1 GCA_028871575.1 Burkholderiales bacterium
GGCGCCCGGGCGAGTAGTCCAGCGCCTCGATGAAGCCGAGCTCGGCCCGCCCGCCCTGCCCCTGCAGCGCGGCCAGGTTGAGGGCCGCTGCCGCGGGCGCGAGCGGCGGCGCCAGCGCGCTGGCGTACGGCGCGATCACGAGCTCGTCGGCCGGGGTGCGGCGCAGCGCGAGGCGGGGCACGCCCTGCGGCGCGTACTGGTAGGCCAGCGTGTGGTCGCAGCCGGCATAGGCCGATTCCGAGATGCCCCAGGGCACGCGGTGCGACTGCGCGTAGCGGCGCTGCTCCACCAGCGCCGCCCCGCCGGCCTCGTGCAGCACGCTTCCCGGCAGCTCGGCCAGCACCAGGGTGGGCATCAGGTACTCGAACATCGAGCCCGACCACGAGCGCAGCGCCGCCGCCGCGCCCACGGCGTAGAACGGCCGGCCCAGGGCCTGCCAGTGACGCACCGGCACGTCGCCCTTGGCGATGGCCAGCAGGCTGGTCAGGCGCGACTCCGAGGCCAGCAGGTCGTAGAAGCCGAGGTCGAGCTGCTGCTCGGCCACCCGCCAGCCGATGTGCAGCAGGTGCCGACGCGGGTGGTAGAGGAAGCCGAAGTCGGGCTGCCAGGCGACGCGCTGGCAGCGCGCCGCCAGCTCGCGCAGGCGCTGCGGCGCGTCGGCCCCGTCGCCTGCCCGCTCCGGTGCCCGCGCCAGGGCCAGGCAGGCCTGCGCCACCGCCAGCAGGTGGCCGCTGAGGTTGCCGCTGTCGACGGTGGACACGAACATCGGCAGCAGGGCCTGCCCGTTGGCGGTGTCGTACCAGTTCAGCAGGTGGCCGCGGTGGCGCTCGAGCCGGTCCACGCTGTCCAGCGTCTGCTGCAGCCGCGCCAGCAGCTCGGGCGTGCCGATCCAGCCGAACTCGCGCGCGCAGGCGGCGCTCAGCAGGTACAGGCCGATGTTGGTGGGCGACGTGCGCCGGGCCAGCATCTCGCGCGGGTGGGTCTGCAGGTTGTCGGGCGGCAGGTGCAGGTCGTCGGGGCCCACCACGCGCTCGAAGTAGCGCCAGGTGTCGCGCGCCACGCCCAGCAGGTAGTTGCGGTCTTCGGCGCGCAGCACCTCGGACGGTGCCCGGCTCACCGGGCGGCTGGCGGCCCAGCTCCACAGCGGCGCGGCGCCCCACAGCAGCGCCAGCGCCAGCGCCAGGCCGGCATGCGGCGCGGCGATGGCCCACAGCGTGCCCGCCAGCACCGCCGCGCCCAGCGGCACGCCGGCGTGCAGGCGCAGCGCGTAGGCGAAGTCGCCGCGCGCGGCGGCCTGTGCGCTGGCCGCGGTGGTCCACTGCAGCAGGTGGCGCTGGCTCACGCCCAGGCGCCACAGGCCGCGTGCGATCGCGTCCACCGCAGCCGCCGCGTGCTGCAGCAGCATCGCCAGGTGCCAGGCCCCGGCGCCGAGCGAGCGCGCGATCTCGCGCCCGGCCTGGCGGTAGAAGTGCCGCTTGGCCACGGCGGGCCGGCTCGGCACCAGGCCGGCCAGCGCCCCGAGCAGCGGCCCCGCGGTGTAGGCGGCCGCCACCAGGGCCAGGCTGCGCCAGGGCGAGAGCCCGCCGCGCCCCGCCAGCGCCAGCGCCAGCAGCGCCAGCGACGCCGGCGCCAGCAGCGAGCGGCGCAGGTTGTCGAACAGCTTCCAGCGGTTGACGGCGCCCAGCGGCCAGCGGTCGCGGCGCAGCAGGAAGGGCAGCAACTGCCAGTCGCCGCGCATCCAGCGGTGCACGCGCGAAGCCGCCACCTCGGCGTGGCCCGGCGCGTCCTCGATGAGGGCGAGGTCGGTGACGGCGGCGCAGCGCACCAGGGCGCCTTCGAGCAGGTCGTGGCTGAGCACCCGGCCGGGGGGCAGCCGGCCGCCCAGCACCGCGTGCACGGCCTGCACCTGCAGCAGCCCCTTGCCGGTGAAGCTGCCTTCGTCGAACAGGTCCTGGAACACCTCGGAGCTGGCGCCGCTGTACGGATCGATCCCGGGCTGGCCGGCGAACAGGCGGTGGAACCAGGTGTCCTGCCCGGGCCCGGGCAGCGGCGTGGCCACGCGCGGCTGCAGGATGCCCCAGCCCTCGGCCACGCGCGCACCGTCGGCGCTCAGGCGCGGCGCGTTCTCGGGATGCGCGGCCACGCCGACCAGCTCTCGCAGCCGGCCGGGCGGCAGCTGGGTGTCGCTGTCCAGCGTGAGCAGGTAGCGCGTGCCGGCGGCGACGGCCGAAGCGGTGCCGAGGTCGGCGAAGGCCCCGCGCTGGCCGCTGGCCAGCTCGGCCAGCAGTTGCTCGACCTTGCCGCGCTTGCGGTCCCAGCCGATCCAGGCCTGCTCGCCCACGCTGTAGCGGCGGGGCCGGTGCAGCAGGATGAAGCGCAGCGGCGCCGCGGCTTCTCGCAGCGCGCCGGGGCCGGCGTTGAGCCGGGCGATCCCCGCCAGGGCGTGGGCCAGCAGCGCGGCGTCCTCGGGCCGCGTCTCGGTGGCGGCGTCGGCGCCGTCGGTCAGCAGCGCGAACTGGGCCTGCGGCTCGGGATTGGCGAGCCAGTGCAGGTGCAGGCGGTGCACCAGCTCCTCGGTGGTGGCCTCGTCGACCAGCAGCGCGGGGATGGCCACCATCACGCGATGCCCGGCCGGGATGCCGCCGGCCAGCGCCAGCCGCGGCAGGGCCCGCGGCGGCGCCGATTCGCTGACCAGCCGATGCACCAGTGCCACCGCCGCCTCCGACGCCGGCAGCAGCGCCAGCAGCATCGGCAGCCCCTGCATGGGGCCCCACGCCCCCGTGAGGCCGCGCGGCCGCAGCCAGGCCAGCAGCGCGGCGCTGACCGCCGCCACCGCCGCCAGGTACAGCGGCAGCCCCAGGCGCAGCCGCGCGCGCCGCCAGGCCAGGCGTGGGTCGGCCTGCAGGCCCAGCGCGCGCGCCAGCGCCGGCTGGCCCTCGCCGCGCAGCCAGGTCCCGGCGCAGCCCTGGACCGCATCGCCGGGCGCCTGCGCCATCAGGCCCAGCAGCGTGCCCGCCACGGCCAGCTCGCTGCGGCCGCTGCGCCGCGCCAGGCGCTCGATGGCATGCAGCGTCTGGTCGCGCGTGAGCGGGTGCTCGGCCGCGAACGAGGGCGCGGCCAGCATGCGCTGCATCAGGCGGCTGGCGCGCGCCACGAGGGCGGGCCAGTCGGCGTCGCCGATCACGCGCAGCGAAGTCACCGCATTGCTCACGCTCAGGTTGTCGGCCGTCTGGTCCAGCGCCTGCTGCGCCTGCGCCGTGGCCAGGTTGGGCAGCCGGGCCCGCAGCCACGCCAGCACGCCCTCGGGGACCGCGGGCGGGGCTTCGTCGGCGGGGTCGTGCAGGCGCTGCGCCAGCCGGGCTTCGAAGGCCACGGCCACTCCTCGCTGGGCCAGCAGCTCGCCGATGCGGGCCAGGCGCGGCACGTCCCAGGCCGCGATGGCGTCGCACACCCGGTCGGCCGCCGAGCGCGCGGCCATCTGGGCCGCCAGCCGCTCGGCGAGCCGGCGCAGGTTCTCCACCAGCACCACGCGCAGCGTCGTCGGCAGGGCCCAGATCTCGCCCAGCTGCAGCTCGCGCGTGTCCTGGTAGGCGCCCAGGAAGCCCGCCAGCAGGTCTTCGTCGAAGGCGCCATCGGTGTGGGCCACGAAGGCCCAGGCCACGCCGTAGATGCGCGGCAGGCCGGCCAGCGATTCGTCCAGCAGCACCGGCAGCTTGCGGAAGTAGCTGCGCGGCAAGCCCTCGTGGATGGCCAGCAGCTGGGCCTCGATCAGGTGCGCGTTGTCGAGCAGCCATTGCGCCGCCGGGCTGGTGCCGTAACCGGCCGCGGCTTGCTCGGCGATCGCGGCCTGCGCCTGGCGCAGCACCGCGACGTTGTCGCGCAGGCGCGGAAAAAAGGTGGCGCGCCGCATCAGCGGGCGCTCGGCGCGGTGCGTCAGCCCCAGGCTGCGGCCATGCTGCGCGAAGCGCTGCGGGCCGAAGATCTCCGATCGGATCGGCGCGGCCAGGACGCCGGCCGCGGGCTCGAGCAGCCGCGCGAGGTCCGCCGGCAGCCCGGGCAGCAGGCCCTGCACGGCCCTGCGGGCCATCGGGCTAGACCACCAGCCAGATCGCGCCGATCACCAGGGTGGCCACGGCCAGTGCGCTGACCCGGCGCGCCAGCACGAAACCCAGCGCCTTGTGCAGCGCGCAGCGCAGCGCCACGCCGCGGGCCCCGGCGGCGCTGCACAGGGCCACGTGCTCGCCCAGGGCGCGCAGCTCCATCGGCGTGGTGTCGGGGGCGGCGCCGAAGCTGGCTGTGCTCCAGGGTGAGTCCATCGCATCGGGGGTGGGCTTCATGGCGGGCACCGTACCCGGCCCGGGGCTTGCGCGTCGGTTCGCCAACGCACCGATTTCCGGCCCGCCGGGGCTGTAGGCTCATGCCCCGGTCGATCGGGCCGCAGGGGGATCCGATGCACCACCCGACCCGCCGGTCCCGCACCGGCCGCAGCGCGCCGCTGGCCCTGCTGCCGCTGCTGCTCGGGCTCGCGGCCTGCGGCGACATCGCCACCCAGCGCGTAGAGGCTGGCAGCGGCCCGCACCCCGTGCTGCCCGCGCCGGTGACGGCTCTGCTGCCGACGGTGCACGTGGCCCCGGCCCGCGGCTGGCCCGAGGGCATGAAGCCACGCGCCGCGCCGGGGCTGCAGGTGGCCGCCTACGCCACCGGGCTGGCGCATCCGCGCTGGCTCTGCGTGCTGCCCGATGGCGACGTGCTGGTGGCCGAAACCAGCGCCCCGCCCCAACCCGACGACACGCCCGGCATCAAGGGCTGGTTCATGCGCCTGTTCATGCGCCTGGCCGGCTCGGCCGTGCCGAGCCCCGACCGCATCGTGCTGCTGCGCGACAGCCAGGGCCGTGGCGTGGCCGACCAGCGCTGGGTGCTGCTCGAGGGCCTGCACTCGCCCTTCGGCATGGCGCTGGTGGGCGGGGCGCTGTACGTGGCCGACACCGATGCCCTGCTGCGCGTGCCCTACACCGCCGGCCAGACGCGCATCACGGCCGCCCCGACGCGCCTTGCCACGCTGCCGGCCGGCCCGATCAACCACCACTGGACCAAGAACCTCATCGCCAGCCCCGACGGAAAGCGCCTCTACGTCACCGTGGGCTCCAACAGCAACGTGGGCGAGCGAGGCGAAGCCGTGGAAGCCGGCCGGGCCGCGATCTGGCAGGTCGACCCGGCCACCGGCGCGCACCGCCTGTACGCCACCGGGCTGCGCAATGCCAACGGCATGGCCTTCGAGCCCGGCACGCAGGCGCTGTGGACCGTGGTCAACGAGCGCGACGAGCTCGGCAGCGATCTCGTGCCCGACTACCTGGCCGAGGTCCACGACGGCGACTTCTTCGGCTGGCCCTGGAGCTGGTGGGGCGGCCACGTCGACGCCCGCGTGCAGCCGCCGCGCCCCGACAAGGTGGCGCAGGCCCGCACGCCCGACTACGCGCTGGGCCCGCACACGGCCTCGCTCGGTCTGGCCGAGGCGGCCGGCAACCGCCTGGGCCCCCGCTACGCCAGCGGCATGTTCGTGGGCCAGCACGGCTCGTGGAACCGGCGCCCGTACAGCGGCTACCGCGTCGTCTTCGTGCCCTTCGAGGCCGGCCGGCCCGCGGGCTTGCCTCAGCCGGTGCTGGACGGCTTCCTGAGCCCGGACGGCCAGGCCTGGGGCCGCCCGGTCGGCGTGGCGCTCGCCCGCGACGGCGCCCTGCTGGTGGCCGACGACGTGGGCAACACGGTGTGGCGCGTGAGTGCCCTCCCGGCCGCCGGCGTAGGACGCTGACTACAGCGCGCCGCCTCCGTGTCCGATGGCGGCGGGCGCGTGGCGGCGCCAGGCTCGGGGACTGCATGGGCGCAACCCGCGCCGCATCGAAAGGCCCTCCATGAACCGGATCTGCTTGCACCGCTCCCGCCTCGCCCTGGCCGCCACGGCGGCCCTCGTCTTTGCCGGCAGCGGCATGGCCGCGACGATGAACAAGGCCACCTACGAGGCCGGCCGCCAGCGCATCGTGGCCAGCTACGAGGCCGACCGCAAGGCCTGCTCGCAGACCAGCGGGGACGCCCAGGACCTGTGCCTGGCCCGCGCCTCGGGCAAGGAGAAGGTGGCCCGCGCGCAGCTCGCCTTCGACCGCTCGGGCAAGGCGTCCGACCATCATGCGCTGGCGGTGGCGATGGCCGATGCCGACGAGTCGGTGGCGCAGCAGGCCTGCAAGGCCAAGGCCGGACAGGCCCGGGACGTCTGCCAGGCCGAGGCCAAGGCCACCCACACCAAGGCCCTGGCCGACGCCACGCTGGCGCGCAAGGTGGGCCGAGCGCGCAGCGACGCGATGTCGGACAAGCGCGACGCCGAGTACCAGCTGGCCGACGAGAAGTGCGACAGCCTGGCCGGCGATGCGAAGACCGCCTGCACCGACTCGGCCAAGACGCGCTACGGCAAGCGCTGAAGCCACCGGCCGCGGCCGCCCGAGCCCGCAATGCCCGCGACAGCCGCTACGGATAGCGGGCGCGGCTGGCCCGCTTGAGCTTGAGCTTGGCCCGCGGCGGCGGCGGTGCGGGCGCCGGCAGCGGCTCCAGCGCCGGCCTTCCTGTGGCCACATGGCCGGGCGGGGGCGAGCCGTCGGCCGTGAACTCGGCATGCTGCTCGGCCAGGGTGGGCGCCGACGGGGCCGGGTCGGCGGTCGGGCCCGGGGCTGGAAGGGGTGGCGGTTGAGGCATCGGGCGCTTTCGTGCTTTCGTGCTTTCGCACAAGGGCGTGCCGGCATTCTGGCCAGCGCGCCGCACGGCCCTCTGTGCGCTGCCGCACGGCGTCGGCTCACGCCCCGCCGCGGCGCCATGTCTGCCGCCGCACAGACGGGGCGACGGCCGCCGGCCACGATGTCGCCTCTCGCAACGCTGAGACCGCGGGGCCGCACTGGCCCGGCGACAGCGAAGCCCCGACCAGCCCACCCGAAACGAGCCCGCCCATGACCACGATGAACGACACCTTCTCGCTGCCCAACGCCACACCGCCGGCCAACGAGCCCACCGGCCTGGCGCCGAACTCCCCGGCGGACCTGATGCAGCGCGTGGTGCACGGCGCGCACGAGACCATCGACCGCATGGCCCAGACCGCGGCGCCGCAGGTGCAGAAGCTGGGCGACGGCATGGCCAGCGCCAGCGACGCGCTGCAGGCCCAGGCCGGCCGCCTGCGCCAGACCCGCGACGAGTGGGCCGAGAGCCTGCGCGGCACCGTGCGCGACAACCCGCTGGCCACCGTGGCCGTGGCCCTGGCCATCGGCGCGCTGATCGCCCGCGTCACGCGCTGACACCCGCCATGCCGGCCCCGGACGCGGCGCCGCCGCAGCCGCCGCCACCGGGATGGCTGGCGGCACTGCAAGACCTGGCGCGCGAGCTGCCGGGGCTGGTCACCGACCGCCTCGACCTGCTCGGGCTCGAGCTGCGCCGGGCCGGCCTGGCGCTGGCGCAGATCGCCGCGCTGGTGGTGGCCGCCGCGGTGCTGGGCGTGACGGCCTGGCTGGCGCTGTGGGCCGGCATCGCCGGGGCCCTGGTGCGGGCCGGCCTGCCCTGGGCCGGCGCCCTGCTGCTCGTGCTGCTGCTCAACCTGGCCGCCAGCGCGGCCCTGCTGCTGCGCGTGCGCGGGCTGCTGCCGCAGCTGGGCCTGCCGGCCACGCGGCGCCACCTGCGGCCAACCCCAGCCGGGGTTCCGGCGCCCCTCCCGACCGAGGCCCCACGAGCCCATGAACCGCGAGCCGAACCCGCCGCCCGCTGAGCCGCCGACGCTGGAGCAGCGCATCCTGCAGGCCGAGCAGCGCCTGCTGGCACGCCAGCACCGCGTGCAACGGCGCTGGCAGGCGCTGGCTGCGCGCTGGCAGCGGGCCACGGCGCCGCGCCGCTGGGTCTGGCCGCTGCTCGGCCTGGGACTGTCGGCGCTGACGGCCGGGCGGCTGCTGCGGCACCGCGCTGCGGCGCCCTCCGAGCCGCCCCCGGAGCGTCCTTGGTTGCGCCTGCTGGTCCTGGGTTGGCCGCTGGCCGAGCGCCTGTGGCGGCATCGGCCGCCAGCGTCGGCGGCGTCGGCACCGTCAACGCCATCGGCGCCCACGGGCGCATCGGCCGCATCGGCCGCATCCGCGGTGACGGCAGCGAAGGCCGCGGTGCCGCCCCGCTGAGGTCGCCTGGGCGATGCGCCCGGCCGGTCAGCGCTGCCGGTGCCCCAGGGCCCAGACGTAGGCCGCGACGGCGTCGACGTCGGCCGGCGTCAGTTCGCCGTCCATGCCCGGGGCCACGGCCATGTTGTGCATGAGCGTGGCCTTGACCATGCGCAGGCTGCCGTCGCCCCAGATCCACATGCCGGTGGTGAGGTCGTTTCCGTTGCCGGTGCCCTTGGCGTCCCAGCCGTGGCAGTTGCTGCAGCGGCCGCCGGCCAGCTCGCCGTGGAAGACCCGGTCGCCCTGCAGCACCTGCGCCCAGCTGCCGCCCGGCGGCGCGCGCAGGCCTTCGAGCGAGGGGCGGGGCGGCCGGGCCGGCGCTGCAGCAGGGTCGGCCCAGGACAGGCCGACGGCGCCGAGCAGGCCGAGGGCCAGGAAAGCAAGGCGAGGGCTCATGGACGACTCCTGAAGGCTGGGGTGGGCGACGGCGGCGCTCGCGTGGGTGTGGGCCTTGGCGTTGGCATGGGCGTTGGCATTCGCGTTCGCGTGGGCGTGCGGCCTGCCGCCGGGCACTCTAGCCCAGGCCCGGGCCGCTGGCGAGGGCCGGCGGCGCGCGGCGCTGGGTTCGCTACCGCACGGACCGCCGCCGCCGGCCCAGGCCATGCTCCGCCGCGATGGACAGCAGCGAACTCCCAGCCCGCGGCACGGGCGTGCCGGCTTTGTCGCGGCTGGACGAGGCGATGAGCCGGCTCGGGGACGCGATCACCGCGGTGGCCGACATCGACCCCTGCTCCGAGTTCGGCCAGTTGCTGGCCCTGACCTTCGGGCGCGGGCTGAACCCGCTGATGTGGCGGCTGCTGGAGCATCCCCGCACCGACCCTGCCGTCGCGCGCTCGCTGCGCGTGATCTGGCACGACCTGGTGCTGCGCTCGTTCGCGCAGCGCTACCGGCTGCGACTGTGAAGCCCGCGCCTCAAGGCGGCTCGCGCGCCGAGGGCGGCGCCACGCGCCAGCGGCTGTCAGCCTGCGCCGCAACGCGCGGCACGGCGAGGTTGCCGGTCCAGCCGCAGCGGATGTCGCGGCAACGGTAGCGGTTCACTGGCCGAAGGCGACCGAGAAGGCGGTCGAACCAGCGCCGCCGGATGCGCCGCAGCGCACCGGCGCAGCGGGGGCAGGCGCGGGGGCCGGTCGGGTCGGCGCCGTCGCGGGCATAGGGGGCCATCGGCGCACGATCCTCCCGCCGGCCGCGGGCCGTCTGTTCGATGGCGCACGATTCGGACCGCACGGGCACGCCGTGGCCGGGGCCGGCCGCAGCCGCCGCGGCGGGCCCGGGCCCGATGAGGCCAAAATCGGCACCTCGCCTTCGTCGCGGCGCTCCGCCGCGCCGGGAGGCGCCCGCGACCCAACCCTGCACAAGGTGAACCCGATGTCCAAGACCGCCCAGGCCGCGTTCCGCTGGGACGACCCGCTGCTGCTCGACGACCAGCTCGGCGAGGACGAGCGCATGGTGCGCGACAGCGCGCGCGCCTACGCCCAGGAGCGGCTCCTGCCGCGGGTGCTGCAGGCCTTCCGCGAGGAGCGCACCGACCCGGCCATCTTCCGCGAGATGGGCGAGCTCGGCCTGCTCGGCTCCACCCTGCCCGAGGCCTATGGCGGCGCCGGGCTCAGCTACGTCTGCTACGGGCTGGTGGCGCGCGAGATCGAGCGCGTGGACTCGGGCTACCGCTCGATGATGAGCGTGCAGAGCTCGCTCGTGATGCTGCCGATCCACGCCTTCGGCAACGAGGCCACGCGCCAGAAGTACCTGCCCGGGCTGGCCTCGGGCCAGCTCATCGGCTGCTTCGGCCTGACCGAGCCCGACCACGGCTCCGACCCCGGCAGCATGGTCACGCGCGCCCGCAAGGTGCCCGGCGGCTACAGCCTCTCGGGCGCCAAGATGTGGATCAGCAACAGCCCGATCGCCGATGTCTTCGTGGTCTGGGCCAAGGACGACGAGGGCGCCATCCGCGGCTTCGTGCTCGAGCGCGGCTGGAAGGGCCTGTCGGCCCCGGCGGTGCATGGCAAGGTGGGCCTGCGCGCCAGCCTCACCGGCGAGATCGTGATGGACGGCGTGTTCTGCCCCGAGGAGAACGCCTTCCCCGACGTGCGCGGCCTCAAGGGCCCGTTCACCTGCCTGAACAGCGCCCGCTACGGCATTGCCTGGGGCGCCCTGGGCGCGGCCGAGGACTGCTTCCACCGGGCCCGCCAGTACGTGCTCGACCGCAAGCAGTTCGGCCGCCCGCTGGCCGCCAACCAGTTGATCCAGAAGAAGCTGGCCGACATGGCCAGCGAGATCGCGCTCGGCCTGCAGGGCTGCCTGCGGCTGGGCCGGATGAAGGACGAGGGCACGGCCTCGGTGGAGCTGACCTCGATCCTGAAGCGCAACAGCTGCGGCAAGGCGCTGGACATCGCACGCCTGGCGCGCGACATGATGGGCGGCAACGGCATCAGCGACGAGTACGGCGTGGCGCGCCACCTGGTCAACCTCGAGGTGGTCAACACCTACGAAGGCACGCACGACGTGCATGC
>JAGWMW010000117.1 GCA_028871575.1 Burkholderiales bacterium
ATTTCACGGTCGATGCCGAAACGCAACTGGGCCGGCGCCGCATCCCCAACGAAGAGATCGCCGAGGCGGCGCTGGCCAACAGCGACATCATGATCGCTTTCGGCAGCATCGATCCGCACAAGGGCAGGATGGGCGCGCGCGAGGCGCGCAAGCTGGTCGAGGAATACGGCGTCAAGGGCTTCAAGTTCCATCCCACGGTGCAGGGCTTCGAGCCGCAGGATCGCATGGCCTGGCCGATCTACGAGGTCATCAACGAGCACAAGCTGCCGGCCGTCTTCCACAGCGGGCATTCGGGCATCGGCTCGGGCATGCGCTGCGGCGGCGGACTGCGGCTGCAGAACTCGAACCCGATGCTGCTCGAGGATGTCGCGATCGCGTTCCCCGACATGCAGATCGTCGTCGCCCATCCGAGCTGGCCCTGGCAGGACGAGGCGCTGTCGCTGGCGATGCACAAGCCGAATATCTGGATCGACCTCTCGGGCTGGAGCCCGAAGTATTTTCCGCCCCAGCTCGTGCAATACGCCAACACGCTGCTCAAGGACCGGATCCTGTTCGGCAGCGATTACCCGCTCATCACGCCGGATCGCTGGATCAAGGAATTCGAGGAGGCCGGATTCAAGCCCGAGGTGCGGCCGGCGATCCTGAAGTCGAATGCGATGCGGCTGCTGGCATTGCCCGCGAACTGATGGAGGACCTCATGCGACAGCCGCCCGGCGAAGCCCCGAGGCTCACGCCCATCGTCCTCATCCACGGCGCCTGGGGCGGCGCCTGGATCTGGCGCCGCGTGCTCGCGCCGCTGCGCGCCGCGGGCCACGAGGTCCACGCCGTCACGCTCACGGGCGATGGCGAGCGCGCCCATCTGCGGCGGCGCGAGATCCGGCTCGCCGACCATGTCGCCGATGTCGTCGCGCTCGTCGCGGCCGAGGAGCTCGAAGGCGTGCTGCTCGTCGGCCACAGCTATGGCGGCATGGTCGCCACCGGGGCGGCCGACCGCCTGCTCGAACGCCGTGCCGGCGCGGTGCAAGGGCTGATCTACGTCGACGCGATGGTGCCGTTGCCGGGCGAGGGCTGGGGCCAGAAGCATGGCCCCGAGATCGTCGCCGCGCGCACCGCCGCGGCGCAGGCCAACGACGGCGCCTTGCCGGCACCGGACCCGGCCGATTTCGGCCTCGCCGGCGCCGACCGCGACTGGCTGCTGCGGCGCCAGGTGCCGCATCCCTTCGGACCTTACCGCGACCCGCTGGCTTTCGACGGCGCGCGCTGGGCCGCGCTGCCGCGTGCCTTCATCGATTGCGTCGCGCCGGCCTATCCGACGATCGCCGCGATGCGCGAGCGCGTGCGCGCGCTGCCCGGATTCGAGGTCGTGACGATGGCGACCGGGCATTGCCCGATGGTCAGCTCGCCGCAGGAGCTGGTGCGACATCTGCTCGCGCTGGCCCAGCGCATGGCATCGATCAGCCGGGCCTGAGGCGACGACGCGCTGCCGCGGCCGGCGCCCGCGCCGCTCAGGCCACCGTCAGGCGGGGCGCGTCGCTGGGCGCGCCGATGCGGCCGATCACGGCGGCCTGCCCGAAGCCGTGGCGGCGGAAGATCGCCAGCACCTCGTCCAGCGCCGCCGGCGTGCACGACACCAGCAGCCCGCCGCTGGTCTGCGGGTCGGACAGCAGCGCCTGGTCGGCGGCGGCGAAGCCTGCCGGCAGGGCGACGTCGCGGCCGTAGCTGGCCCAGTTGCGGCCCGAGGCGCCGGTGACATGACCCTGCGCGGCCAGCTCGCGCACGCCGGCCATCAGCGGCACCGCCGGCCAGTCGAGCGCGACCTCGCAGCGCGCGCCGCGCGCCATCTCCAGCGCGTGGCCGGCGAGGCCGAAGCCGGTGACGTCGGTCAGGCCATGGACGCCGGGCAGCGCCGCCAGGTCGGGGCCCGGGGTGTTGAGCTGGGTCGTGGTCGCGATCATCTGCGCGTAGCCGGCGTCGCCGAGCTCGCCCTTCTTCAGCGCCGCCGACATCACGCCCACGCCCAGCGGCTTGCCCAGCACCAGCAGGTCGCCGGGCCGGGCGTCGGCGTTGCGCTTGACGCGGTCGGGGTGCACCAGGCCGAGCGCGACCAGGCCGTAGATGGCCTCGACCGAATCGATGGTGTGGCCGCCGGCGATCGGGATGCCCGCCGCGCGGCAGACCGACGCCCCGCCTTCGAGGATGCGGCCGATGGTGGCGGTGGACAGCACGTTGATCGGCATGCCCACCAGCGCCAGCGCCAGGATCGGCCGCCCGCCCATGGCGTAGACGTCGCTGATGGCGTTGGTGGCGGCGATGCGGCCGAAGTCGTGCGGGTCGTCGACGATGGGCATGAAGAAGTCGGTCGTCGCGATCAGCGCCTGCTCGTCGTTGAGCCGGTAGACGGCGGCATCGTCGGCGGTCTCGATGCCCACCATCAGCTCCTTGGGGATCGGCATCGCGGCCGTGCCCTTCAGGATCTCGGCGAGCACGCCGGGCGCGATCTTGCAGCCGCAGCCGCCGCCGTGCGAGAGCGAGGTCAGGCGGGGTTCGGCGATCGTCTCGGGTGCGTTCATGGCGGGTCTCGTGGGGCAGCGATCGGCAGCAGCTCGGCCACCAGCGACAGCAGGCCGGCGCGCTCGCGCGCCGGGTCGAACAGGGCGGCGCGCGAGTCGCACTGCGCCTGCAGCCCGGGCAGCATAGCCGGCTCGTCGCGCGAGCGCTGCAGCAGGCCCGCCAGCGCGGCCGCGTCGTCCACCGCGAAGCTGCCGCCGTAGCCCTCGCCCAGCAGGCCGAGGTTGCCGTCGATGCGCGAGGCCAGCACCGGCGTGCCGCTGCGCAGCGCCTCGATCACCACGTGCGCGCCGCCTTCCATCCGGCTCGGGTGCACCAGCACATGGGCGGCCTGGATGCGGCGCCGCGCGGCCGCATGCGGCAGGCCGCCGAGCCAGCGGTACTGCGGGCAGGCCGCCATCAGCGCCATGGCCTCGGCGCCCAGCGCCGGGTCGAGCGCGGCGCCCACGTGGTCGAGCCGGATGTCGCGGCGCGCCGCCAGCCGGCGCGCGGCCTCGAAGTAGGTGCGGGGCGACTTCTCGTCGCGCAGGTGGCCGACCATCAGCGCGCGCAGGTGGCGCGGGCTCTTGGCCAGGGTCCGGCGCGTGGCACAGGACTGCAGCAGCACGCGCACCTTCGGCCGCAGCAGCGGCGGCAGCGGCCGGGCACCGAGCTCGTTCAGCACGATCAGGCGGTCGGCGCTGGCCAGTGAAGCCTGCGCCGCGGCGTCTTGGGCGATGTCGCGGTACAGGTCGGTGCCGGTCAGCGCCACGATCAGGCCGGCGCCGGGGCGCTGGGCGCGCCACTGCGCCACCGAGGCGGCCGAGCGCCGCGCGTGCAGTGCGATCATCAGGTCTTCGTCGCCCTGGTCCCAGTGCGCGGCCAGGCGCACGCGGCCGGCCGCCGCGAGCATCCGGGCCCAGCGGCGCGCCGTCTGCCAGTTGCCGTTGTTGGCGTCGGCCAGCGCCGGCGTCACGATCACGATGCGATGCACCCGCCGGAGGTTACCGCCTTGACCTGCGATCTCCCCGAAGGCCAGGCCGTGCGCCGGGCCGGCCCGGCGGCGCTGGCCGCCGCGCTTGGCGCCAGCCGCGCGGACACGCTGGCCACTTTCGCGGCCTGCGCCGGGCAGCGGGACCCGCGGGGCGTGCCGCAGCGACCGGGGCTCAACCCGCCGCTGTGGGAGCTGGGCCACATCGGCTGGTTCCAGGACTACTGGCTGGCGCGCAACCCGCAGCGCGGCGCCGGCCCCGGCGCCGACCCCGAGGCGCCGCGCGCGATCGCCGCGCGCGCCGATGCCGACGCGCTGTACGACTCCAGCCGCGTGCCGCATGCCGCGCGCTGGCAGCTGCCGCTGCCCGATGCCGCGGCCACGCAGGACGACCTCGCGCGGCAGCTGGCGCAGACCCTGGCGCTGCTGCGCGAGGCCGGCGACGACGACCGCGCCCTGTACTTCTTCCGCCTGGCCCTGCTGCACGAGGACATGCACCACGAGGCCGCGCTGTACATGGCGCAGTCGCTCGGCCTGGCCCTGGACGATGCGCGCTGGCAGCCCTCGCCCCTGCCCGCCGGGCGCGGCGTGCTCGCCTTCGAGCCCGGCCCGTGGTCGCTCGGCCACGCCGGGGCCGGCTTCGCCTTCGACAACGAGCTGGGCGCGCACCCGGTGGCGCTGCCCGCCACCGAGATCGACGCCCGCGTGCTGTGCTGGGGCGAGTACCTGCCCTTCGTCGAGGCCGGCGGCTACCGCGAGCCGGCCTGGTGGACCGAGGCCGGCGCCGCCTGGCGGGCCAGCGCCGACGACGGTGCGCCGGCCATGGCGCCGCGCTACCTGCGCCGCGCCGGCGGGGGCTGGCAGCAATGGCGCCAGGGCCGCTGGTCGGTGCTCGATCCCGCGCTGCCGGCCTGCCACCTCAGCGCCCACGAGGCCGAGGCCTGGTGCCGCTGGGCCGGGCGCCGCCTGCCCACCGAGGCCGAGTGGGAGCGCGCCGCCGTGCAGCGCCCGCAGGACTTCGCCTGGGGCGCGGTGTGGGAGTGGACGGCCAGCCCCTTCGCGCCCTACCCCGGCTTCGTGCCGCACCCCTACCGCGACTACTCGGCGCCCTGGTTCGGCAGCCGGCGCGTGCTGCGCGGGGCCTCGTTCATGACGCAGCCGCGGATGCGCCATCCGCGCTACCGCAACTTCTTCGCCCCCGACCGCTGCGACGTGCCGGCGGGGTTTCGCAGCTGCCGGCCCTGATCGGTGCCGACCGGCGCTGGCAGGCGTGGACCCGTACGGACAAGGGCCGGGCCTTGCCGCTAGAGTGCAGGCCTCTGCCGCCTGCGGCGCTCCTTCGATCACCCCCATGAAGCCCACCCTGCGACGCCGCGCCGCCGGCGCCCTGATGCTGCTGACGGCCCTGCTCACGAGCCTGCTCGGGCTGGCCGGCCCCGTGCACGCGCAGGCCGTGCTGCGCGTCACCGCCATCCCCGACGAATCGCCCACCGAGCTCGCGCGCAAGGCCGCGCCGCTGGTCAAGTACCTCGAAGCCCAGCTCGGCATGAAGGTCGAGTTCACGCCCGTCACCGACTACGCCGCCGCGGTCGAGGCGCTGGTCAATCACAAGGTCGACCTGGCCTGGTTCGGCGGCTTCACCTTCGTGCAGGCGCAGCGCCGCAGCGGCGGCCAGGTGATCCCGATCCTGCAGCGCGAGGAGGACCAGAAGTTCCGCTCGGTCTTCATCACCAGCGACCCCGCCATCAAGACCCTGGCCGACCTCAAGGGCAAGGACGTGAGCTTCGGGGCGCAGAGCTCGACCTCGGGCCACCTGATGCCGCGCAGCTTCCTGCTGCAGGCCGGCATCGACCCCGACCGCGACTTCCACCGCGTGGCCTACAGCGGCGCGCACGACGCCACCATCCTCGCGGTGGCGGCCGGCAAGGTGCAGGCCGGCGCGGTGAGCATCTCGGTGTGGGACCAGTTCGTGGCCGACAAGCGGGTCGACCCGGCCCAGGTGCGCGTGATCTACACGACGCCGCCCTACTACGACTACAACTGGAGCGTCAGCACCGCGATGCCGGCGGCGCTGCGCGAGAAGATCGTGCACGCCTTCCTCTCGCTCAGCCGCGACGACCCCACCGGGCGCCAGATCCTCGAGCTGCAGCGCGCCACGCGCTACGTGCCCACGCGGGCCGAGAACTACCAGGGCATCGAAGCCGCGGCGCGCAACGCCGGCCTTCTTTGAGGCTGGCGCTGGCCGGCCTGTCGGCGCGCCACCCGGCGGCCCGGGCCGGCGCGGCGCCGGCACTGCAGGGCCTGGACCTGCAGGTGGCCGCGGGCGACGCGCTGGCCGTGATCGGCCCCAGCGGCGCCGGCAAGACCACGCTGCTGCAGGTGCTGGCCTGCGCGCTGGCGCCGGCCGCGGGCACGCTGGAGCTGGACGGCGCCGCGCCCTGGCGGCTGCCGCGGCGCGAGCTGCAGCGCCTGCGCGGCCGGCTCTTCCTGGCGCCGCAGGTGCCGCCGCTGCCGCCGCGCCACCGCGTCGTCACCGCCGTGCTGGCCGGCCGCCTGCCCGCGATGAGCCTGCTGGCCAGCCTGCGCTCGCTGGTCTACCCGAGCGACCTCCCGGCGGCGCACGCGGCGCTGGCGCGGTTCGACCTCGAGGGCAAGCTGTTCGAGCGCGTCGACCGGCTCTCCGGCGGCGAGCGCCAGCGCGTGGCGCTGGCGCGGGCGCTGGTGGCCCCGGCGCGCCTGTGGCTGGTGGACGAGCCGCTGTCGGCGCTGGACCCCACGCGCGCGCGCCAGGCGCTGGCGGCGCTGGCCGACGGCGCGCGCGAGCGCGGCGCCACGCTGGTGGCCTCGCTGCACCAGGTCGAGGCCGCGCTGGCGCAGTTTCCGCGCATCGTGGGCCTGCGCGAGGGGCGGCTGCTGTTCGACCTGCCTTCGGCCCGGGTCACGCCCGACCACCTCGCGCGCCTGTATGCCCAGCACGAGGACGAACTGCGCGGCGAGCGCGCGCCGCCGCTCGAGCCCGCACTGCCGCCGGCCCCCACTGCCGCGGCCGCGATGCAATGCCGCTGACGCCGCCGGCGCTGCGCGACCCGGCCTGGCCGGCGCGGCTGGCCTGGACGGTGGCCGCGCTGGCGCTGCTGGGCCCGCTGGCCGCGGGCACCGAGTTCCGGCCCTGGACGCTGCTGGAGCCGCGCAGCCTGGAGGTCACGGGCCGCTTCCTGCGCAGCTTCGTGCCGCCGGCGCTGGCGCCCGACTTCCTGGCCCTGGTGGCGCGCCAGACCTGGCGCACCGTGGCCATCGCCACCGCCGGCATGACGCTGGCGCTGGCGCTGGCGGTGCCGCTGGCGCTGGCCTCGACCCGGGTGCTGTCGCTCTCGGCGCTGGGCGGGCGCATGCCGGCGCCGCCGGCCGTGGTGCGCCAGGCCCTGCGCGCCCTGCTCGTGCTGCTGCGCAGCGTGCCCGAGCTGGTCTGGGCCCTGGTCTTCGTGCGCGTGGTGGGCCTCGGGCCCACCGCCGGCGTGCTGGCCATTGCACTCACCTACGGCGGCATGCTGGGCAAGGTGTATGCCGAGATCCTGGAAAG
This sequence comes from Burkholderiales bacterium, assembly GCA_028871575.1. Classification (GTDB taxonomy): domain Bacteria; phylum Pseudomonadota; class Gammaproteobacteria; order Burkholderiales; family Burkholderiaceae_C; genus Rubrivivax. Next base: position 7,119 of record JAGWMW010000117.1, read on the forward strand.
CGGCGAGCTGCAGCCCACCCAGGCCCTGCTGCGCAACGGCAGCGGCCGGCTGCAGGCCTTCGCCTACGGGCTGCTGCCGCAGAACGCGGCCGAGCTGACCTCCTACACCGTGTACCGCTGGGAATGCGCGATCCGCTCCTCGGTGGTGCTGGGCTTCGTCGGCGCCGGCGGCCTGGGCCAGGAGTTGGACAACTCGATGAAGATGTTCGCCGGTGGCGAGGTGCTGACCATGCTGGGGGTGTTCCTGGGCCTGGTGGCGCTGGCCGACCGCGCCAGCACGGCGCTGCGCGAGGCGCTGTCGTGAAGCCCGCAGCCGCCCCGCCCGCGCCTGCGCCGCAAGGCCTGCCGCCGCCGCTGCTCAGCGCCCGCTGCAAGGCCTGCTGGCTGCTGCTGGGGGTGCTGGCGCTCGTGGTGGCCAGCTTCGCCTCGCTCGACCTGCAGTGGGCGCAGTTCGCCTCGGCCGACGCCGCGCGCAGCATGGGGCGCTTCATCGGCGAGTTCTACCCGCCCGACCTGCACCCGGCCTTCCTGCGCCAGGTGCTGGCCGGCACCTGGCAGACGCTGGCGATGTCGATGCTGGGCACCGCGCTGGCCGGCGTGGCCGGCCTGCTGCTGGCGCGGCGCCGGCTGCGCCTGCTGCTGAACGCGCTGCGCTCGGTGCCCGAGCTGGTGTGGGCCAGCCTGCTGCTGATCGCCGCCGGCCTGGGCCCATTCGCGGGCACGCTGGCCCTGGCCGCGCACACCACCGGCGTGCTCGGACGGCTGTTCGCCGAGGCGATCGAGAACGCCCCGCCCGGCCCGGCCGAGGCCCTGCGCGCGCAGGGCGCGGGCCGCGCCGCGGTGTTCCTGTACGCCACGCTGCCGCAGGTGCTGCCGCAGCTGATGAGCTACACGCTCTACCGCTGGGAGAACAACATCCGCGCCGCCACCGTGCTGGGCGTGGTGGGCGCCGGCGGCCTGGGCCAGCTGCTGGCCTTCCACATGAGCCTGTTCCACATGGCCCGCACGGCCACCGTGCTGATGGCCATGCTGGGCCTGGTGGCCCTGGTGGACGTGGCCAGCCAGCTCTGGCGCCGCGCGCTGACCCGCTGAAGGCCGGCGACCGTTCCACTTCGGCGCCGCTTCAGCGTCGCTTCGACGCCCCTACGGCGCCGCTTCGGCGCGCGTTCGGCGCCGGGCCGGTTCAGCGCCAGGCAAAGCGCGGCTGGTCGTAGTGCGCCACGCGCGTGGGCCGGCCGAGCAGGCCCACCTCGCGGAACTGGTACAGGAAGGCGGCCGTGGGCGCCGCGATCCAGCCCTCGCCCACCGGCATGCGCAGCACCGGGTGCGGCGCGCCCGGCTCCTGCTGCAGCAGCGGCGCGTCCTCGCGCAGCAGCTCCTGCGCCGGGATGCGGTGGATGGCCGCCACCTCGGCCGGGTTGGGCTCGAGCTCGCGCGCGGCGCCCGCCCACACCACCACCGGCGTGATCAGGTAGCCCGAGCGCGTGGCGTAGTCGTCGAGCCGCCCGAGCACGGCCGCGGACCCGAGCCGCAGGCCCACTTCCTCGGCCAGCTCGCGCAGCGCCGCCTGCTCGGGCGACTCGCCGGCATCGATGACGCCGCCGGGCAGCGCCCATTGCCCGGCATGGCGGCGCAGCCCGGCGGCGCGTCGCGTCAGCAGCAGGGCCGGCGCCGGGCTCCAGTCGGCGTGCTGAGCCAGGCCCGGGAGGTCGGGGCCGAAGCCGGCCTCGGCGACGGCCACGGCCACCGCGGCGTGCTTGCGCCCTTCGGCCGACAGGGTGCGCACCTCGAAGCCGAGCAGCCGCTCGCGCAAGCCGGATCGCAAGCGCTCGCCGTGCGGCATCTCGCCAGGCAGCTCGCCATGCATCTCGCCGGGCCTCACGTGCGGCTCAACGGCAGCTCACGCGCGGCGCCACGGCCGCGTCACGGGCCGGCCGCGGCGCGCAGCGCGTCGAGGATCGACTCGCGGTACACCGTCACCAGCGACAGGTGGCCATGGCCAGGCACCATCGCCAGCTGTGCACCCGGCACCGCCTGGGCCAGCCAGCGGCCATGCGCCTGCGGCACCATCAGGTCGAGCTCGCCCTGCCACACCGTCACGGGGCAGGCGATGGCGGCCGGCTCGAAGCCCCAGGGCCGCGTGAAGGCCAGGTCGTCGTCGATCCAGCCGTCGAAGCCCGGGGCCAGCGCGCGCCGGATCACGCCGGCCATCGCCTCGGCGTAGCCGCCGGTCAGCACGTCCCGGTCGATCGCCGGCACCAGGCCGCCGAAGGCCTTGGCCAGGGCCGGGCCGCCGACGTGGCGGAAGGCCTCGCCATGCGCCTGCATCCAGCCGCGCAGCGCGGCTTCGCCGGCCAGCGCGGCCCCGAACTCGGCCACGTTCTCGGGGCCCATGCCGGCCAGGAAATCGAGCCCGTCGACCCCCCAGGGTCCGACGCCGGCCAGCGTGGCCGCCGCGGCGCAGCGCCCCGGCAGCAACGCCGCGCAGGCCAGCGCATGCGGCCCGCCGCCCGACCAGCCGGCGGTGACGAAGCGGCCGTGACCCAGCCGGTCGAGCAGCGCCGCAGTGTCGTGCGCGGCCTGCGCGACATCGCGCCCCGGCCGCCGCGCCGAGCCCGCGTAGCCCGGCCGGCTGGCGCAGACCAGGCGCAGGCCGCGCGCGGCGCAGGCCGCGTCCCAGTCGGCAAAGGTGGTGGCATCGGACGGCGTGCCGTGGTGCAGCACCAGGGGCAGGCCGGCGGGGTCGCCACCGAGGCAGACGTCGACGACGCGCCCGCCGTCGAGAGCGTGCGTGGTCATGTGCGCGGGCATGGCGGGATCGTAGCCTCGGGCGCTCAGCCCCGCGCGCGCAGGCGCAGCGCGTGGACGATGCTGGGCACGTCGGCGCGCCAGGCCGGCAGCACCCACGAGATGGCCAGCCCCTCGAGGTCGGCCACGATGCCCAGGCCGATGGCGAGGTCGACGGCCCAGCCGTCGCGCCCCAGCACCAGCAGCGAGCCGAAGCCGGCGAACAGCGCCACGCCCCAGGCCTTGGACGAGATCATGTGGTAGGCCGCCTCGCGCCCGAACTTGCGCAGGTCGTAGGCATAACGCAAGAGTTCCAGGGCCAGCAGCACGAGCAGCGCGGTCGCGTGGTGGGCGATGACCCCGGGCTGCAGCCGCGCCACCGCCGCGGTGGCGCAGACGTAGAACACGGTGTCGGCCAGGCTGTCCAGCCGCCGCAGCCCGGCCGTGGCGATGCCCAGGCGGCGCGCGACGATGCCATCGAAGACATCGGACAGGAAGGCCGCCACCAGGCAGGCCGCGAACAGCCGCGGCGCCGGCCCGGCCCAGGCCTGCAGCAGCAGCACCGGGCCGAGCAGCGCGCGCAGCGCCGTCAGCGCCAGCGGCAGGCGGCGGGCTACCTGCATCGGTCGCGCGCGACCTGGTAGGCGATGATGAAAACCGACAGCAGCGAGCCGCCGGGGGGCACGCAGTCGGGCTTGGCGGTCTCGGCCACGGCCTGGCCCAGGCGGGCCGCCTGCGAGGCCGGCAGGTCGCCGAAGTAGGCGCCGCTGCGCTCGGCCATCTGCCGCGCCGGGCTGGCGGCGGCGCGGGCGGCGGCGCGCAGCACCTGGG
>JAGWMW010000118.1 GCA_028871575.1 Burkholderiales bacterium
GTCTTGGCGATCAGCACGATGTTGGCGCCGTCGGCGGCGGCGCGCCGGGCAATCGCCAGCCCGATGCCGCGGCTGGCGCCGGTGATGAACAGGGTCTTGCCGGCGAGGGTGGGGCTCATGGGGGCGTCTCGGGGGTGGGGGCTGGGGGCGGGGGCCGGGGCGGCTGCAGCTGCGGCCAGACCACGGTGGCGATGTGCTCGGCAATGACGGCAGCGCAGTGGCGGTACACCGGCTCGCCGGGGTGGAAGCCGTCGGCGGCGAGCACGCCGCGGCTGAGCCTGAGGTCGTCGATGGCCACGCGCGACACGTCCGGGCGCTGGGCCGTCCAGCGCGCCAGCGCCGCGTTGTGGCGCCGCGCGTCGGCGCCGCTGACGTAGCGCAGCGGCTGCGGCACCGCCGGCAGCTGGTGGATCGGGGGCAACGGCGCGAACACCACGTGGCGCACGCCCTGGGCGCTGCGCAGGTGATGGGCGATCGCCTGCCGCGCCGACACCGCGCGGCGCAGCGGCACGCGGTCGATGATGTCGTTGACGCCGGTCACCACCACCGCGATGTCGGCCGCCGGCGGGGCCTCGCGCCGCAGCAGCTCGAGCGTCTGCAAGGTGTTCAGCCCCGAGCGCGCCAGCAGCCGCCAGCTCACCCGCGCGGCGCAGCGCTCGGCCACGCGGCGACTCAACTGGCCGGCCAGGGCCTGGCGCTGGCTGACCACGCCCACGCCCGCGGCCGACGAATCGCCAGTGATCAGCAGCCGCAGCGGCGGGCCGGCGCCCACCTCGCCCTGGCGGGGGCCCTCGGCCTCGGGCAGCCGGGGCAGGCGCCGCCGCGTGAGCGCGGCCTGGGCCAGCAGCACCGGCGTCAGCACGAGCTTCAAGGCCAGCGACATCGGCGGCTCTGGGCGCGTGCGGTCGGGGCCTCGCCGGGTTGTCAGAACCGGCTGAAGTCGGGCTTGCGCTTCTGGAAGAAGGCCTGGAAGGCCTCCATCGCCTCGGGGCTCTTCAGGCGCCGCGTGAAGCCCTCGCCTTCGGTGCGGATGACCTGCAGCATCTGCTCGCGCTGCGGCCCGCGCAGCAGCCGCTTGGCCTCGCGCACGGCGCCCGGCGGCAGCTGGTTGAAGCGCTCGGCCACGCGGCGTGCGTGGCCCACCACTTCGGCCGCCGGCAGCACGGCATTGGCGATGCCGCATTCCACCGCCTGCTCGGGCGTGAACGGGTCGCCCAGCAGCAGCTTCTCGGCCGCGCGGCGGTGCCCCATCAGCTGCGGCACGACCAGGCTGGAGCCGAACTCGGGCACCAGGCCCAGGGCCACGAAGGGCATCGCCAGCCGCGCCTCGTCGCTGACATAGGCGAAGTCGCAATGCAGCAGCATCGTCGTGCCGATGCCGATGGCCGCGCCGGTGACCGCGGCCACCACCGGCTTGTCGCAGTCCAGCAGCGCGCGCATGAAGCGGAAGACCGGCGAGTCCAGCGCGTCGCTGCCGGCGCCCTCGCCCCCGGTGCCGCGCTTCATGAAGTCCTCGATGTCGTTGCCCGAGGTGAAGATGCCGGGCTGGCCCGTGATCAGCACCGCGCGCACCGCCGCGTCCTCGCGGGCGGCGGCCAGCGCATCGGCCATGGCCTGGTACATCGCCACCGTGAGGGCGTTCTTCTTCTCGGGGCGCGCGATCTCGATCGTCGCCACGCCGTTCAGGGTTGCCGTCTTGATGCTCATGCGCTGTCCTTGCGAATCGGGCTGATGCGGTGAAAAAAGTACTCAGGCTCGGCGCGGAACCGGCTGCGCCGGGCCGCTGCCGAAGCCCCCCCGGGGGGTGGCGAAGGCGCGAAGCGACAAGCCTGGGGGCTCACATTCTTTCGATGATGCCAGCAGCGCCTTGCCCCATGCCCACGCACATCGTGACCATGCCGTAACGCAGCTGATGCCGGTGCAGCGCATGCACCACGGTGGCGGCCCGGATGGCGCCGGTGGCCCCGAGGGGGTGCCCGAGCGCGATCGCGCCGCCCATCGGGTTGACCCGGGCCGGGTCCAGGCCCACGGTGTCGATCACGGCCAGCGCCTGTGCCGCGAAGGCCTCGTTCAGTTCGATCCAGCCCAGGTCGGCCAGGTTCAGCCCGGCGTGGCGCAGCGCGGCCGGGATGGCCTCGACCGGGCCGATGCCCATGATCTCGGGCGCCACGCCGCGCGCGGCATAGCTCACGAACCGCGCCAGCGGCTTCAGGCCGAAGGTCTTGACGGCCCGCTCGCTGGCCAGGATCAGCGCGCCGGCGCCGTCGCTGGTCTGGCTGCTGTTGCCGGCGGTGACACTCCCCTTGGCCGCGAACACCGGCCGCAGCCGGGCCAGGCCTTCGAGGCTGGTGTCGGGCCGCGGGCCTTCGTCGATGCTCACGGTGCGGGCCTGCACGGTCACGCCGCCGCCTTCGAGATCGGGCGTGCGCGAGACCACCTGCACCGGCGTCATCTCGTCGGCGAAGGCGCCGGCCGCGATCGCCGCCAGCGCGCGCTGGTGCGACTGCAGCGCGAAGGCATCCTGGCGCTCGCGCGACACCTTCCACTGCGACGCCACCTTCTCGGCCGTCAGCCCCATGCCGTAGGCGATGCCGACGTTCTCGTCGCGCGCGAAGACCTCGGGGTTGAAGCTGGGCTTGTTGCCGCCCATCGGCACCAGGCTCATGCTCTCGGCGCCGCCGGCGATCATCACGTCGGCCTCGCCGACGCGGATGCGGTCGGCCGCCATCTGCAGCGCGGTCAGGCCGCTGGCACAGAAGCGGTTGACGGTGACGCCGCCCACCGAATGCGGCAGGCCGGCCAGCACCATGGCCACCCGGGCCATGTTCATGCCCTGCTCGCCCTCGGGGAAGCTGCAGCCGACGATCGCGTCCTCGATCGCCTGCGGGTCCAGCGTGGGCACCTGGGCCAGCGCGCCCTTCACCGCGGCCACCAGCAGGTCGTCGGGCCGGGTGTCGCGGAAGAAGCCGCGGCCGGACTTGCCGATCGGCGTGCGGGTGGCGGCGACGATGTAGGCCTCTTGGATTTGTCTGGTCATGTCGATGACTCCGTAGGGTGGACCCAGTGGCCGCGGCGGAACCGGCTTCGCCGGGCCGCTCGCGGCGCCCCCTTGAGGGGGAGCGCCGAAGGCGCTACGGGGGTGGTCAATTTCGAACGGGCTTGCCGGTCTGCAGCATGCCCATGATCCGTTCCTGGGTCTTGGGGTGTTCGAGCAGGGCGCAGAAGCGCTCGCGCTCGAGCGTCATGAGGTAGGGCTCGGTGACCAGGCTGCCGGCGTCGACATCGCCGCCGCAGACCACCTCGGCGATCAGGGTAGCGATGTGGAAGTCGTGCGCGCTGGCGAATCCGCCGTCGCGCAGGTTGACCAGCTGGTTCTTGATCGTCGCGATGCCGCTGCGGCCGGCGACGGCGAAGCGGGCCGGCAGCGGCGCACGCCAGCCGCTGGCCGCCATTGCCCGGGCCTGCGCCGTGGCAACGTGCAGCAGCTCGTCCTTGTGCGGCACGATCACGTCGCCCTCGACCAGGTAGCCGAGCTGGCGCGACTCGATCGCGCTGGTGCCCACCCGGGCCGTCGCCGCGTTCGTGAAGCCGTGGGTCAGGAACTTCAGGATGTCGGCATTCGCGTTCGCGGCACCGGCCATCTCGGCCGCACGGCGCGCGAGGTAGGCCAGGCCGCCGCCGGCCGGGATCAGGCCCACGCCGACCTCGACCAGGCCCAGGTAGCTTTCCAGCGCCGCCACCCGGCGCGCGCTGTACACCGCCAGCTCGCAACCCCCGCCCAGCGCGATGCCGCGCACCGCGCTGACCACTGGCACCTGCGCGTAGCGCAGGCGCAGCATCAGGTCCTGCAGCTTCTTCACCTCGGGCGCGATGCCCTTCGCCCCCGACTTCATGAAGACCGGCATCAGGGCCTCGAGGTTGGCGCCGGCCGAGAACATCTCGTCGGGCGACCAGATCACGAGGCCGGCGAAGCCCTGCTCCGCGCGCTCCAGCGCCTGCGTCAGGCCCTCGACCACGAGCGGGCTGATCAGGTGCAGCTTGGCGGTGATGCTGGCCACCAGCACCTCGCCGTCGCGCGTCCACAGCCGCACCTCGTCGTTGCGCCAGACCTCGGTGCCGCTCTTCAGCGCGGGCGCGGCGCCGGCGCCCAGCACCTCCTCGGGGAAGGCCTGGCGCGCGTAGACCGGCAGCGTGCTGCGGGGCCGATAGGCCTTGCCAGCCGGACTCCACGAGCCTTCCGGCGTGTGGACGCCCGTGCGTCCATCGAACACCCAATCCGGCAGCGGTGCGCGGCTGAGCGCCTTGCCGGCCTCGATGTCGTCCCTGACCCAGCCCGCCACCTGCTGCCAGCCGGCTTCCTGCCAGAGCTCGAACGGCCCCTGCTTCAGGCCGAAGCCCCAGCGCATCGCGAAGTCGACATCGCGCGCGGTCTCGGCGATCGCCTCCAGGTGCACCGCGGCGTAGTGGAAACCGTCGCGCAGGATCGCCCACAGGAACGCGGCCTGCGGGTGGCTGCTCTCGCGCAGCAGCTTCAGCCGCTCGGGCGCGGGCTTCTTCAGGATGCGCTCGACGATCGGCTCGGCCTTGCCCAGCGCCGGCACGTAGTCGCGCGTCGCGGGGTCCAGGCGCAGGATGTCCCGGCCGACCTTCTTGTAGAAGCCGGCGCCGGTCTTCTGGCCCAAGGCGCCCTTCGCGAGCAGCGCGGCCAGCACCGGCGGCGTGGCGTAGCTGGCGTAGAACGGGTCGTCCTGCAGGTTGTCCTGCAGGGTCTTGATGACATGCGCCATCGTGTCCAGGCCCACCACGTCGGCGGTGCGGAAGGTGCCGCTGCTGGCGCGGCCCAGCTTCTTGCCGGTCAGGTCGTCGACCAGGTCCACGCTCAGGCCGAAGGTCTCGGCCTCCTTCATCGTCGCCAGCATGCCGGCGATGCCGACTCGGTTGGCGATGAAGTTCGGCGTGTCCTTCGCGCGCACCACGCTCTTGCCCAGCGTGCTCGTCGCGAAGGCTTCCAGCTGGTCCAGCACTTCGGGCCGGGTGGCCGGCGCGGCGATCAGCTCCACCAGCGCCATGTAGCGCGGCGGGTTGAAGAAGTGGATGCCGCAGAAGCGCGGGCGGATCGGCTCGGGCAGCACCTCGGCCAGCCGCGTGATCGACAGGCCCGAGGTGTTGCTGGCCACGATCGCGTGCGGCGCGATGGCGCCGGCGATGCGCTCGTACAGCGCCAGCTTCCAGTCCATGCGCTCGGCGATGGCCTCGATCACGAGGTCGCAGCCGGCCAGCAGCGCCAGATGCTCGTCGTAGTTGGCCGGGCGGATCAGCGCCGCGGCCTCGGGCACGCCCAGCGGCGCCGGCTTGAGCTTCTTCAGGCCCTCGATGGCCCGGGTGGCGATGCCGCTCTTCGGCCCTTCCTGGGCCGGCAGGTCGAACAGCAGCACCGGCACCTGGCAGTTGACGAGGTGGGCGGCGATCTGCGCGCCCATCACGCCGGCGCCCAGCACGGCCACCTGGCGGATCGGGAATCGGTTCATGTCGAGGTTCCTGGGTTCGGGGGATGGGGGTGCCGGGCACCGGGCCGCCCCGGGCCCGGCACGCTCGCTCGAGGGGACGGCGCCGCGGGCGCCCGGGCGGCCGTCATTCCACCCGCAGCCAGGTCTGGTTGCGGTAGAACGGGCCGATGTAGCCGCGTACCTGCAGCGCCTTGCCGCCGTCCTCGGGCGTCAGGCGCAGCCGGTAGGTCTTGCCGTTGTTGGGGTCGAGGATGGTGCCGCCGGCCCAGTAGGGCTCGTCGGCCTCCTTCTTCGCGCCCTCGATGATGGTCATGCCCAGCACCGGCTGGCCCTTGCGTGCGTCGGTGCACTTGTCGCAGCGCGGGTCGGGCTTGTCGGGGTCGATCAGGCGTTCGATGCGGCCGCTGAGCGTGCCGCCGGCCTCGGTGATGCGGACCAGCGACTTGGGCTTGCCGGTCTCGTCGTCGATCGTCTTCCACAGACCCACGGGCGTGGCCTGGGCCCAGGCCCCGGCGGCAGAGCCCAGCAGCAGGGCCATCGCGAGCAGTCGCTTCATCGTCGTCGTCTCCGGTCGGGGTTCGAGGTCGCCTCGGGCGCGTCAGAACATCGCCTCTTCCATCGCCAGCAGCGGCGCCACGCCGGCGCGGGCGGTGCGGATCAGGCCCGCCGTCTCGGGCAGCAGCTTGGCGAAGTAGAAGCGCGCGGTGTGCAGCTTGGCCGCGTAGAACGGATCGCCCGAACCCTGCTTGGCCAGCGCGACCGCCGCCATGCGGGCAAAGAAGTAGGCGAAGACCAGGTGGCCCACGACGCGCAGGTAGTCCACCGCGGCCCCGCCCACCTCGTCGGCGTTGCCCATGGCCTTCAGGCCGAGCTCGGTGGTGAGCTTGGTGACCTTGTCGCCGAGCTCGGCCAGCGGATCGATGAACTCCTGCAGGGCCGGGTTCGTGCCCTCGGCCTCGACGAACTCGGCGATCTGGCGGCCGAACTTCTTCAGCTTCGCGCCGTTGTCGGCCAGCACCTTGCGGCCCAGCAGGTCCAGGCTCTGGATGGTGTTCGTGCCCTCGTAGATCATGTTGATGCGGGCGTCGCGCACGTACTGCTCCAGGCCCCACTCGCGCACGTAGCCGTGGCCGCCCAGGACCTGCATGCAGTGGCTGGTGGCGAGCCAGGCGTTGTCGGTGAGGAAGGCCTTGCAGATCGGCGTGAGCAGGGCCACCAGGTCGGCGCAGTCGCGGCGCTCGGCCTCGTCGTCGCTGGCCAGTTCGCGGTCGATCAGCAGCGCGACGTACATCGACAGCGCGCGCCCGCCCTCGGCGTAGGCGCGCGCGGTGAGCAGCATCTTGCGCACGTCGGGGTGCACGATGATGGTGTCGGCCGGCTGCTCGGGGTGCTTGGGGCCCGAGAGGCTGCGCATCTGGATGCGCTCGCGGGCATAGGCGGCGGCGTTCTGGTAGGCCACCTCGGTCAGGCCCAGGCCCTGGTTGCCCACGCCCAGCCGGGCCGCGTTCATCATCACGAACATCGCCGCCAGGCCCTTGTGCGGCTGGCCCACCAGCGTGCCGACGGCGCCATCCAGGTTCAGCTGGCAGGTGGCGTTGCCGTGGATGCCCATCTTGTGCTCGAGCGCGCCGCAGAAGATCGGGTTGCGCGCGCCCAGGCTGCCGTCGGCATTCACCAGGAACTTGGGCACCACGAACAGGCTGATGCCCTTGCTGCCGGCCGGTGAATCCGGCAGGCGGGCCAGCACCAGGTGGACGATGTTCTCGGCCAGGTCGTGCTCGCCGGCGCTGATGAAGATCTTCTGCCCGGTGAGCCGGTACGTGCCGTCGGCCTGCGGCAGGGCCTTGGTGCGCAGCAGGCCGAGGTCGGTGCCGCAGTGCGGCTCGGTCAGGCACATGGTGCCGGTCCATTCGCCGCTCACCAACTTCGGCAGGTAGGTCGCTTGCTGCTCGGCCGTGCCGTGCGCCTTCAGGCATTCGTAGGCGCCGTGCGACAGGCCCGGGTACATGGTCCAGGCCTGGTTGGCCGAATTCAGCATTTCGTAGAAGCACTGGTTGAGCACGATCGGCAGGCCCTGGCCGCCGTAGGCGGGGTCGCAGCTCAGCGCCGGCCAGCCGCCGGCCACGTACTGGGCATAGGCGGCCTTGAAGCCGTCGGGCGCGCGCACGGCGTGCGTGGCCGCATCCAGCGTGCAGCCCTGCTCGTCGCCCGGACGGTTGAGCGGGAACAGCACCTCGGCGGCGAACTTGCCGCCTTCCTCGAGCACGGCGTCCATCGTCTCGACGTCGATCTCGGCATGGCGCGGCAGCGCCTTCAGCGTGTCGGCGGCGCCGAGCAGCTCGTGCATGACGAAGCGCATGTCGCGCAGGGGCGGGGTGTAGCGGGCCATGGTCGGACTCCTGGAAGGTCGAAAACGGGGGGGCGCCGAGGCTCAGCGGGCGAGACGCGGCGCCCGGGTGCCGGGGCGGGGGCCCGGGCGCGAACGGGGGGCGGACGCGGCGGCGGCGGGCGCCGGGCCGGGCCCGTAGTACGCGAGCGCGCGCTCGAAGGCCACGCGCGCGCGCTCGGTCGCGCCGGGGGTGCGCAGGAAGCGGGCGTCGTGGTGCAGCGCCAGGATCAGGCCGTGCAGCTCGAACAGCATCTGCGTGGGGTCGGTATCGGCGCGCAGGTGGCCCTCCTCGACCGCCATCCGGATGGCCCGCCCCAGCGCCGCCTGCCAGGCCTGCACCATCTCGGCCAGGGCATCGCGCACGGGGCCGGGGCGGTCGTCGAACTCGACCGCGCCGCTGATGTAGATGCAGCCCGAGTCGACCTCGAACGAGACCCGCCGCAGCCAGCGCTCGAACAGCGCGCGCAGCCGCGGCAGGCCGCGCGGCTCGCGCACCGCGGGCGCGAAGACCTCGTCCTCGAAGCGCGCGTGGTACTCGCGGATGACGGCGATCTGCAGTTCCTCGCGCGAGCCGAAATGCGCGAACACGCCCGACTTGCTCATCTGCGTGACCTCGGCCAGCGCGCCGATGGACAGGCCCTCCAGCCCCATGTGCGAGGCCAGGCCGAGGGCGGCCTCCAGGATGGCGGCGCGCGTCTGCCGGCCCTTGGGCTGGCTCCGGGCCAGGGCCCTGGGCGAGGCCCGCGCGGGGTCGGCGGCAGGCAGGTCCGGGGGTGGGGTCACGACATCGGCTACAAAATCGAACGATCGTTCTATTTTGCCGGGTTCGCAGCGCCGCGTGCAGGTCGGGCCCTGATTTTTTAGGGCGCCCGTCCTAGACGGCCCGGCCCCATCCTTGGCTTTCGGGGCAGCGGTGCGAAGAATCCTGGCGCGGGGCGGGGCCGCGCCCCGGGGGCGGCGCCAGCGCGCCGCGACAATCGGCTACGCTACGCGACATGGACGTTCTGCAGCTCGATGTGTCGGGCCGCCCTCAAGCGTGGGTCTCGCCACGCGAAGCCGCGGTCCTGTATGCCAGCGACGCGATCGCGTGGACGCTGGGCGAGGCCTTCCACGTGCTGCGCGGCGGCGTGCAGCGCGTCACGGGGCTGCAGTCGCGCATCGAGGTGCACCCCATCATCGCGGTGCGCGGGGCCGTGCCCAGCCGGGCCTGGCGCGTCGAGCCGGCGCTGTCCAACCCGAAGCTGTTCGCGCGCGACCGCGGCGTCTGTGCCTATTGCGGCCACCGCTTCCACGCCGACGACCTCACGCGCGAGCACATCGTGCCGGTCTCGCGCGGCGGCCTGGACGCCTGGATGAACTGCATCACCGCCTGCCGCGGCTGCAATGGCCGCAAGGGCAACCGCCTGCCCGAGGAGGCGCACATGAGCCTGCTGTACCTGCCCTACGTGCCCAGCCTGCACGAGGACATGATCCTGCGTGGCCGCCGCATCTTGAGCGACCAGATGGAGTTCCTGCTCGCCTCGGTGCCGCGCAGCTCGCGCCTGCATGCCTGAGAACCCCGCGGCCCCTGCCCGCTCCAACGCCCGTCGTCTGCACCCCTACGGAGACCGCGCCATGAAGCGCCTGAACCCCAAGCCCCTGGCTGCCGCGCTGGCGGCATCGCTGACGCTGCTGGCCGCCTGCAGCACCACCAACCCCGACGTCGTCAGCCGCAGCGACGCCCAGCGGCTGTCTCGCGTCGAGGACGCGGTGGTGCTGAGCACGCGCCCGGTGACGGTCGACGGCTCGCAGAGCGGCATCGGCGCGGCGGCCGGCGGCGTGGTGGGCGGCGTGGCCGGCTCCAGCGTCGGCGGCAGCCGCGACTCGCTGGCCGTGGGCGTGATCGGCGCCGTGGTGGGCGCCGTCGTGGGCAACGCGGTCGAGCGCGGCAGCACCAGCGAGAAGGCGCAGGAGATCCTGCTGCAGCTGCGCAACGGCGAGCGCCGTTCGGTGGTGCAGGCGGTGGGCAACGAGACCTTCCAGCCCGGCGATTCGGTGATCGTGGTCACCACCGGCAACCGGGTGCGCGTCACGAAGGCCCCGGTGACCATCACGCCCGCCGCCCCGGCCGCGGCCGCGGCCGCCGGCAAGGGCTGAGCGCCGCGGCTCACGGTCCGCCTGCGCGGACCGGGACGGATGCGAAGGCCCGGCGACTCTGGCGCCGGGCTGAGCGCCGCGGCTCACGGTCCGCCTGCGCGGACCGGGACGGATGCGAAGGCCCGGCGTCTGCGGCGCCGGGCTGGGGCCTCAGCCGTCCTGCTTCAGGCCAGGAAAGTCTTCCTCGAAGAACTCCAGCGCGGCACGCACGCCGGCCGCCCGGCGGTCGGCCTCTTCGCGGCGCAGCTGCACCCGCCTGATCTTGCCCGAGATGGTCTTGGGCAGCTCGGTGACGAACTCCAGTCGGCGCACCCGCTTGTAGGGCGCGAGCTGGCGGCGCGCGAACGCGAGGATCGACTCGGCCAGCTCGCGGTCGGCGCGGGCGCCGGCCGCCAGGATCAGGAAGGCCTTGGGCACCGCCAGCCGCAGCGCATCGGGGCTGGGCACCACGGCCACCTCGGCCACCGCCTCGTGCTCGATCAGCGCGCTCTCGAGCTCGAACGGGCTGATGCGGTAGTCCGAGGCCTTGAACACGTCGTCGGCGCGGCCGACGAAGGTGATGTAGCCCTCGGTGTCGCGCTGGGCGACGTCGCCGGTGTGGTACCAGCCGTCGCGCATGGCTTCG